>NZ_SUTK01000083.1 GCF_015062905.1 Methanobrevibacter thaueri | reverse complement strand
AGAAAACAGGAAGCTTGTCAATATAATACGTTTCGGGGCAGAGACATTGGCATCTATCCCTTCAATTGTATTCGGTTTATTCGGATTTGCATTTTTCGTAATGTTTTTGAAGATGGGATGGTCTGTATTTTCAGCAGGTCTTGTTTTGGCAATTATGGCGATTCCTACAATATTTCAGGTAGTTGAAGTTTCATTAAGGTCAGTTCCAAGCACATATAAGGAAGGAAGCTATGGTCTGGGAGCAACAAAATGGCAGACTATATGCAATGTGATTTTGCCTGCGGCAATTCCTGGAATCGTAACTGGGATAATACTTGCAATGACAAGGGCCATTTCAGAAGCCGCCGCTGTAATGTATACAGTCGGTTCATCTGTTTCCATGCCGATTTCAATGTTTGATCCGGGCCGTCCGCTGCCCCTTCATCTCTATATTCTGGCAACTGAAGGAATATCCCTGCAGAATGCATTTGCAACTGCTGCGGTTCTTGTAATTATAGTGATGGTAATTACATTTTTAACCAATTATTTCACACAAAGGTATCAAAACAAAATGATGGGAAATTTATAAAGTTTATGAGGTTTTATTATGTACAGGATTACTGCAGAGCATCTCAACACTTATTTCGGAGATACTCATATTCTTAAAGATATCAGTTTAAAAGTAGCTGAAAACACGGTTATGGCGCTTATTGGTCCGTCAGGCTGTGGAAAATCAACTTTTTTAAGGTCAATCAATAGGATGAATGATTTGATAGCTTCATTTAAATTAGAAGGAACACTTCTTTTGGACGGCAATGACATTTATTCTAAAGATATGGATGTGGTGGATTTGAGAAGAAAGGTAGGAATGGTTTTTCAAAAGCCGAATCCCTTTCCCAAATCCATTTTTGAAAACGTGGCATACGGACTTAGAATTCACGGAAATGATGATGAGGACTATATATCACAGAGAGTTGAAGAAAGTTTAAAATCAGCGGCAATTTGGGATGAGGTAAAAGACAAGCTTGACCAGTCAGCTTTAGGTCTGTCCGGAGGCCAGCAGCAGAGACTATGCATTGCACGTACAATTGCAAATAACCCTGAAGTTATTCTGATGGACGAACCGTGTTCTGCACTGGATCCGATTTCAACATTGAAAATAGAAGACCTGATTCATGAGCTTAAAAAAGATTATACGATTGTTATTGTTACTCATAATATGCAGCAGGCTTCAAGGGTTTCTGATTTCACGTCATTTTTCCTCAACGGGGAGCTGATTGAAAGTGAAAAAACAGAAAAGCTATTTGTAAGTCCGAAAGAGAAAAAAACAGAAGAATACATTACAGGAAGATTTGGATAACGGAGGATGTGAAATTATGAGCGAAAAAACACCGGGAATTTCATTTCAAAACAGAATGGACAATATTGTAGATGATTACAGGGAACTTGGAAATCTTGCTATCAGATTAAACGGGGACGTTGTTAAACTGCTTGAAAATTATGATGAATCAGTTCACAAAAGCATATCTGCAGGTTCCAGCACATTGGATATCAAAACAATTAACCTCGAAAGGGTCTGCATAAGATTCATGGCTACCGAACAGCCACTGGCTAAGGATTTGCTTTTTATAGAATCCATACTCAGGGTTATCAGCCACATCAAAAGGGTTGGACATTTGTGCGCCAAGATTGCCGATTCAATCAGAAATATTCACGATGTTGCCATTCCCAAAAAGATACTTAATCAGCTGGCTTTGATGGGTGAGTATATTGGAATCATGTTAAAAAAAATCATTTTCAGTATTTTTAAATCAGGATCTGGACAAGGCAAGAGAGCTTGACAGTGACGACGATAAAATAGATGAGCTGTATGATTCTATTTTAAATGAAGTCACATCAACAATGATTAATGATGCTGAATTTGCGCCCTATATTATCGATACAATTTTTCTGGCAAGATATATGGAAAGAATAGCCGACAAGGCAGTAAGCATAGGTTCAAGAACAATATTCATGATAACTTTAAAAAGACCGGGAATAGATGAGTGAGGAAATTTGAATAAATATTTGTACTAGTTAAAAAATAACTAGTCATATCTTTTGAGGGGAGTCATTAAAATGGGAAGAAGTAATAAAACACTGGAAGAAATTTTAGAGTACATATTTTATCAAAATCCAGCCAATCAGGATGAAATAGCCGATGATTTGAAAATAAGCCGGAGGTATGTAACCAAATTGTTAAAGCCACTGGTCGATGAGGACATTGTCCGCAAGGTTTATGTTGTTAATCTGGAAAAATATGATGAAGTTTACGGAGGTTTCGAAAACAGCAATAAAAAAATTTCGACAGATTTTTTAATTAAAAACATTTTAAGGACAATGGCTGAGCATATAGAAAATCAGCTGGAACTCTCCTTTGAAGCAATCCTTGAAAATGACAAACAGAAAGCAAATGAAGCTATTGAACTCGATTTTACAACAAATAACATGTTCGAAAAGATTCGCTCATCAGTTGAAACAGTAGTCAATTTGGACCTTCACTCAAAACTTTCCAAAATTCTTCTTTTTAATGAAGTGGCTTATAATTACGAAAGAATCGGTGATTACTGTATTCATCTCAATAAGTTTGTCATCAATGATGATTCTGTAGTTGACGATAAGATTCTTGACATCCTCAAAAAGATGTATAAATACGCAAAAAGATCTGTTTCCTATGCAAGTGAAGCATTCATTGACGGTAAAGTTGAGTTAAAAGAAGATTTGATGGATACAGAAGAAAAGATGCATAAAATGCAGGATAGAGCTATGAAGGAAATTGCTCTTCAGATGGGTGAGTCCACTTTTGATGATGTTGACCATGCGAATTATTATATTTATCTCACACGAGTAATCAAAGCATTTGAAAGAACTGGGGATATTTCCGTTGAAATAATGGATATTGCAATTGAATTTCACAAAAATATTCCAAGATCTACCGTTCCCCGCTATTTCAGGGAATGATTTATTTTAATTTTTTAAATTTAAGGATTAAGTTTACATTTTTCTTGGAAATGTTTTGCAGTTGAATAATATCAAGTGTCATTTTTGCCACATTAATTATAATCGTGTGAGAATGGTACTGGAAATAATCAAACTAATCAAAAAAACAACAGGTCCTCATGTGCACTGTAAAGTTAATCTGGATGGACATGACAAATCTGAATGTAAGACTTGCAATAACTGTTACTGAAAAAAGGAAAGTATTTGTTTGATTGAAGATAGTGACTAATCATCACTATTTTATTAATTTAATCTGGTTCGAATTTCACTTTCTATATGGATGGGGACAATAGGGATTTTTAAAAGTGTTCAAAAGTTAATCGGATAGATTATTAATATCCTCAATTAATTCATCCAACAATTCATTATTTTCATTTAATTCACGTGCCTGGTTTATATAACGTAAAGCTTCATCATAATTTCCTAATCCTATTGATATTCTGGAAATACTATATAAATATCCGAATTCATTAGGATCAATTTCTGACGCTGATTTAAAGTAATCTAGTGCTTTTTCATAATTTCCCAAGTAGTTGTTGCAATAGCCTAGATTTGCATAAAGAAATGGGTGGTCATATCCTAGTTTCTGGGATTCTTCCAAGCTAATTAAAGCTTCATCGTAGCGTTTGAGCATGTTTAATGCACTTCCTTTTACTGTTAAAATGTAAAGGTCTTTTCCAAATATGAATATGGAACAGTTTGCAAATTTTAAAGCTATTGAAAAATGATTGTGTCTTAAAAAGAATCTGGCCAGTATATCTAAAGTAGGTTCGAGGCATACCCAGAGTAAAAACAATAGAAAACCAAAAAATCCATATACTAAAAGCCAGTCATTGTTTTTGATTCCGATATATAATAAGCTCATGATTCTCATGAGTTCTAACACAGATTACTAATTAATGATAAAACATCCAGGTTTAAAACTGTAAATTCTGAATCATTGGCACGATAATATTTTTCATTTAACTTGTATGTATATTTATCTTTTGATAATATATAAATTACTTCTATAAAAAATATTAATTTATAACCAAAAATAGCATATAAAAAC
>NZ_SUTK01000025.1 GCF_015062905.1 Methanobrevibacter thaueri | reverse complement strand
AGACGAGTATTACACTAAACTAGTTTGTAACTAATTCACCACATACTACAAAACCAACATCATACTTGAGAAAATTCAAGTACTCACAAATGTATAGCTACATGCGGAAAGCAACCATCATAGTAAACATTGTTCCATACAATATTACTTAGGTCATCGCCATAAAACACATAGCACATTTAATAGACAGACAAATTTTAATAACAAAATCAATTATAAAATATTGCAAAATATTATTGAAATATGAAAAAATATATTAAATTAATTTAAATTTAAAAATAATCTCAAATAATTATAATTTTGATTAAAATAAAGTTTTAATAAAGATTTGTAAAAATAATTTTAAAAATCGAGAAAAATTAAAATAAAAAAAAATATTGAGCAAAATAATAAAATAAAAAGGAATTATAAGGTTTCATAGCAAATAAATCCCTTCAAAAAACAACTAGTATATAAATGTATTCCTAATCTTTATAAACTATTAAACTTTTTTACGAATGACGGAAATAATTCTTGTTAAACTTCTATGCATTTTAATTCCATATTGTTCGACAATGACAAATCCAACTTCGTCAACCATCGGTTTTAAGTCTACATAATGTGGAGATGCCATGCACAGGTATGCATCGTCCTTCATGTTATCATAGATTGCATAGAAAAATTCCTTGAAAATTTCCTCACCATCAACATCACCAGTTGAGGTTGAAATACCATAAGGGGGATCCGTAACGACACTGGCCACCTTTTCATACATCTTAAGTTCACGCACATCAAGATGGAATGTCCTATAATCTGTAATGCCGTAATGGTCCAGATTGATGGCTGTTCCATTCTGCATTTTCCAATATATGTCTGACCCGACAACCTTACATCCTATCAATCCAGCTTCAATCAATATGCCTCCGGTTCCGCAAAATGGATCAAGCAACAATTCGCCTTCCTTGATTCTGGATAAATTAACCATGCACCTTGCAAGCTTTGGATTCATTGATCCAGGATAGAAAAATGGTCTTTTATGGGGTTTGCTCTCTTCAAAATGTTTTTTGTTTAGCTTTATCCTTTCAATGCCCACGTATAAGTCATCACCGTATGCAACTACCCTAACCAATGTATTTGGTTTTGATAAATTGACTTTGATGCCTTCTGAATTTTCAAGAATCAGTGTTCCCAGCTTTCTTTCATATTCTACAGTGTCAACTTCGGAACGAATTCTTTTTACCCTCACGGCAAAATTTTTATCAATGAAATCTGACCAGTCAACGCCTGAAACATCCTTATCCAAGTTTTTAACATCAGTTTTTAAAATATGCTCATGGACTTCATGTGTATAACCTAATCTTCTGGTCAGAATCTGATAATAGTCCATGAAATTATCCTGTGAAATATCCTTTAAAACAACTAAACCTTCGGTTATGCTATCTATTTCAGCATCAATATTTTCACATTCCATAACTGCCTTCAGTTCGGCTAACGGCAATTCCGGATGTTCCTGGGATTGTATACATAATAATTCCATTGAAATTCACCTAAATCCAAATATCTTTGTTACTTTTTTAAAAAGAAATGTAGGCACAATCTTAAATATTAAACCTCTTTTAATAAATTCCTTTACAAGTTCAGATTGAGTGTCCATATCACCATATTCTGAAATCAATCTTTCACAGTCATTCTCCCTCAGCTTCGAAAAGAGATAATCCAAATCAGCATCAGACAGCAGCCCGAGAGTTCTTTGAACCTTGAACTGGTAGTTGAATTCCTTGAGATACATTTTTCTAAATTCCTTTTCGTATTCATTCAGCATGCCCATATCGTCACTATCTATGGCGCCAATTATATGCTTGCAGGCCATCCTGCATGCATCAAACGCAATCAGCAAACCTCCGCCTGAAGTGGGTTTTACCTGAGATGCCGCATCGCCTATCAAGAGCAGCCTATTTTCGACCAACTTATTTTTTTCATCAAAAATAGGTATGAATCCCTTATATTTTTCAATGAGTTCATATTCAAAGTTGGCGTCTAAAAAGTTTCTAAGAATCTCGTTTTGAATCTTATGGTTATGATTGGAGAAAAAACCTACCCTGTAGTTATTTTCCCCCAGGGGAATGACCCATAAAAATCCAGGAAGTATATCATCTAACAGGTAAGTGTCAACATAATCATCAACGTTTTCATTTGAGTTTCTGAATGACTGAATATCTTCATCATTGATTTTGACAAGCATCTGTGAAGCCTGAAAATTATCCAATTTGTTTCCAATGCTTTTGGACAGCAGTGAATTGCATCCGTCACATCCAATGATTACTTTTGATTTGATTTCATGACTATTTGATAGATATGTGACTCCCATTTCACTGTCAACATCGATCACTTTTTGATTAATAAATGTAGCTCCGTTATCGACAGCCCTATTCAATAGGAATTCATCATATGCAATTCTGTCAATGACATATGCAACTGATTCATCTTTTTTGACATTCAAAATATGATTTCGAGTATGCAGAAAAGCGCCCCTGACGGTGTTTAATATGACTTCATCAGGCAGTTCATTTACATCAAAAATATGATTGCTTAAAATTCCCGCACATTGAAGAGGATAACCGATCTGCTTTTTCTTATCGGCAATTGCAACATCCAATCCATTTTTGCTGAGATAATAAGCAATGGTGGAACCTACAGGACCTGCCCCTACAATGACTGCGTCAAAATCAAAATTCATTTAATTACCTTATTTTTTAAATTTATCAAAATGTCTCTGAATGACTCTTTGGGATGAAGCATCTACATTCTCAGGTTCATTTTGAGGACGTTCATCAACTGATTCATCATAATAACTTTGACGGCCATTATTCTGATAATAATCCTCATTGCCATAGGAATAATCATCGCCCATTCTATTATACTGATTATTGTTTTGGCGAAGATTTCGGGAGTTATTAAATCCACTGTCATAAGGTTCATATTCATAGGTATGGCGAGGATGTTGACCTGATAAACTGTCAAAGTTTTCAGGATAATAATCATATTCCCTTCTTTGATATGCATTTTTTTCATGAGTAATTGGAGTTATAGGCTCATATTCATCATAATAATCATTTCTGCCCAAATAATCATCAGGGCTTGAATAGTCCTCATTTCTAGGGTAATATTCATCATCCCTATAGCTTCTTTCGGCATAATGAGGCATTTGGTGTGGAGGGGCTTGGAAATTCCTTGGCCCAACCATTCTTGAAAATATGATTTCCTCAACTTCAGAAGGATTGGAAATGTTCTTTAGCTCTATCTGATTGTTATCATAGGCGCTGAAAACGGAAACAGATCCAACATTGATTAATCTTTCAAGAATATTTTGAGAAGTGTTGATATCCTGAATTGTTGCATAAGGCATATAATTTTTTTTGGTGGAAATAACACCGGATTTAATAATGATTTTAGAGTCGGTTAAAATGTATTCTATTGAATACCATCCGACCAATTGCCATATTATATAAATAACATTAATAAGAATGATTACAAAAAAAGCAATCGCTGTATAGCTTGTCAGGGAAAGATTGATTCTAGAGATTAAATAAACCTGCATTTCTCCTATAAATTTTATTACCATAGGAGAGACTGTTAAGATAACAATCAATAGAACAATGCCGAATATCGCTTTCTTGCATCCCAGAATCATATTAGGTTTGGTTTTATATATGACCCTGTCAATTGCTCTTTCATCATTTCTATCAAATAACATAATAATACTATTATAATTTATTTTAAATAAAGTTTTAGAAAAAAGTTATAAAAAATAAGCCTCAGCTCGCCCATCATTCATCACATATCAGAGCTCATAGGGTTCATCATAGGCTTATTGTCAATTAAATTTTATCCGAACATCATTCCTGCTTCTGATTTAAAGATTTCGTCTTCTTTATTTTTATCCATAACTTTATCTACAGCTTTCATAAAGTCATCGACAGTGATCTTATCACGTTTAGCACGAATTGCAAACATACCTGCTTCGGTACATACTGCCTTTAAATCAGCGCCGGAAAAGCCATCTGTTAAATCGGCTAACAAATCAATATCAGCTTCTTCATCAAATGACATGTTTTTAGTGTGAATCTTAAGTATTTCACGTCTGCCGTCCACATTTGGAAGAGGCACTTCAATGAATCTGTCAAAACGTCCAGGACGTAAAAGTGCAGGGTCTAGAATATCAGGCCTGTTAGTTGCTCCGATAATTCCAATGTCTCCTCTGGATTCGAATCCGTCGAGTTCAGCCAATAGCTGCATCAATGTCCTTTGAACTTCCCTGTCCCCACTGGTGGAACTTTTAAGTCTTTTTGCAGCAACCGCATCCAATTCATCAATGAATATGATTGCAGGAGCCTTTTCTTTAGCAAGTTCAAACACTTCACGGACGAGCCTTGCGCCTTCACCGATGTATTTTTTAACAAATTCGGAAGCTACAATCTTAATGAATGTAGCATTGGTTTCATTAGCTACCGCTTTTGCAAGTAAAGTTTTACCAGTTCCAGGAGGTCCGTATAACAGAATTCCCTTAGGAGGTTCTATTCCTACCCTTTCAAACAATTCAGGTTCTGTTAAAGGAAGCTCAACTGTTTCCTTAACTTCAATAATTTGGTCTTCCAAACCACCGATTTTATCATATGTAATGTCTGGTTTGGTTTCGATTTCCATTCCTGAAACGTTTGCATCTTTTTCAGACGGCAATACTTCAACTATACCGAATGTCTGTTGATTTAAAGCGACCCTTGAACCAGGGACTAATAATTTTTCATCTAAGAATTTTGAGTAATTAACAAGAAAACTAGGTCCAGTGCTGCTTTTAACTGTCATCCTATGATCATCTAACACTTCTGTAATAGTAGCGAGCACTAATGGAGGGGATCTGAATCTATCCACTTCTGATCTAAGAGATTTGACTTCTCTTTCAAGTCTGATTTTTTCATTTTCTATTAAGACTTTATCTTTTTCTAATTTCCTAACTTTCCACATTAAGTTACTTTTAGCTTTGGATTTTTCTTCTCTTAAAATATCAATTTCCTCTTGTAGAAAATCTACTTTTTCGATTAATTGCTCTTTTGAAGAATTTTCCAAATCATTAAAATCATTCATGTGAATCATCTCCAGTTAGTTTAAAATTTTAACAACATGTTACTTTAATAACAATTAGTAACTTTAAAGTATTTAAAGGTATTCATTTTAATTCATACTAACAATCATTATATAACATTAATAATATATATTTATTTAGAAAATTAAGGAACTGATTGATATGGAATGTGAAATTTGTGGCAAACCTGTGCCAGAAAACAATCCTATAAGAGCAAAAATTGAAGGATCAGTAATGGTTGTTTGTAAAGAGTGCTCAAAACTTGGAAAGATTCAAAAAGCACCTCCAAAACCTAAATTTGTAAAACAAAACAAGAACAAAAATCAAAGACCTTCAACTACAAGGAATAGGCTTTACTCTAGAAATGACGAACCTACAGAAGAATTGATTGAAGACTTCAGCTTTGAAGTTAGAAAAGCAAGAGAAGCAAAAGACTGGTCTCGTGAAGAGTTAGGTAAAAAGATAAACGAAAGGGTTTCAGTGATAACCAGAATTGAAACCGGGAAAATGACTCCCGACACCAAACTCACAAAGAAACTCGAAAAGACATTAGGCATTAAATTGCTTGAAAAAGTAGATAATATTGATTTGAATCAATTCGTAAACAGTTCTTCAGGAGAAAGAACATTAGGCAACATTATGAAAATCAAAAGAAAATAGCTATTTTGTATAGCTATTTAACTTATCATTTCTAATATGCCTTTCTTTTTTATTTATTTTATAGTCAATCATCCCATCATTTATAGCTTTAGTGGAATGATATGCACTGAAATCCTCAGCATTATTTAAAACATACTCCAATTTGGAATATGCATCATATTCATCACTGACAACCACAACATGAGCCGGAGGATGAATTTTTTTAACTTGCATAATGCTTAAGGTAGTATCTTCCTTTACAAAAAATGCAATGGCAACATTAGATGTTGTTTTGAGTTTTGAATTTAAAATTCCCTCAACTAATGAATCAGCAAATTTTGCATCAACGACTTTGGGTTTTGTAGTTAAATTCAAATTACCATGGCGTTCCATATCGGCAATTGCACTGAGCAATTTGGAATTATTTTCCCCTCTAACTAATATCAACGCCACGATAATCACCTATTTTGGAAAGATTTTAATAATCTTGATCTGAACACAACTAAAAGTATTAAAATAATTCCCACAGCGGTCTGAATACTACCCAATATGTTCAAGATATTGCCGTCAATAGGCAAGTCCCATGCAGGAGATGACCTGTCTCCCGGAAGTGCATTATAATAAACACCGACAGCCTTTGAACCCTGTTTGACATTGATGTCCTTAGGTTCTACATGGTCAACACCCATTAAGAGTCCGTTATTAATAGCCCTATTAATTGAGCCTGCAATAGCTGACGCATCATATCCATATTTTGCAACGGATGCCTCAACAATTTCGGATGTTGTGGATGCTAAACCTGGCTTATCACTTCCATAAACTGAAACACTGACCGCATTTGGACTTACAGTCAGGGCAGATCCTAACGCCTCATATGCATAAACGGTTCTTAGTCCGGCTCCACAAACTGGGCACACATCATATGATTCAGCTCTAGGATAACCCATAGCCCATCCGCAATCGTCACATACTCTTGAGTATTCCTCATCCATAGGATAACCGGTTTGGTTCATTTCAATAGGAGTAAACATGTCGTCTGTTGAAATTCCAGAAACCAAATTCACTCCACCACCACCGTATTTTTCACCTGAATCTTTAGCCACTTCACCCATGGCCTCTGAAAGGATAGTGGTTGCAGGATATCCGTCCCTGATCATTTTTCCGATATTCATTGCAGTTTCTTTTCTGACAGAATCTGCTGTACCGTATAATGGATTTCCATCAGTGTTCCTTAAGTGAATAATGGCTCCTTTTTGACCAGGCTGCAAGGTAGCTACACCACTGGTGTACGGAGTTACCTTAATATCATTACTTGCATCGTCAACAGTAATTACGTAAGCGTTAAATGAACCTCCAATAGCTGCACCAATACTTGGACCTCCAGCTACCAGACGAGCCCCCTTATACTGAGAAGCAATGGATGCTGCAGAAGCTGCAGAAGCGTTATTCTCCAAATTAGCCACTGCCTCAATAACTGAATCCAGCCTTGTATCTGAACTACCGGTACCCCCTGAGAGAACCGCAAAATGATTATTTTTAGACATTAAAAATGTAGACTGGAACATGTTATCCGCAAAGGACATACTTCCAGCTGCCGCACCATTCGGATCACTACCGGAAGGGTCAGTGATGACAATAATGTTACAAGTAGCGGCAACGCTGCTCATTGTCATTAAGAATATAATTAAAAAAGCTATGGACATGTGGAACTTATTCAATTTCATTCATCCCACTCCCAACGTTTTATTATTCAATTCAACAGAAGAAAAGTCTTCTATAACAGTTACAGTAACAACACCTGTATTCTTATCCACCTGCACATCAGCTGCAGTAACCGGCTCAACAGATGTACCAGGCACCGTCGACCGTGTTGCAAATTCTTGCGCCGTCTGTATCGCATCCTGTAGGGAAACCTCTCTTTTAGAAGTTTTTAAAATATCTCCATAAATTACACTTCCGTCCCTGAAACCTGCTTGCATAACATTATATCTGACAGTATCGGCAGGAACAATATCGTTTCCTTTAACAATGATTCCTGAAATAGGAATACCGTCATCGATACTTGTAGATGAAGCAAATGCAACATATGTGATTAAACGACCACAAAGAATTAAAATAAACGCTAATAATAAAATTATTAATGTGTCTCTTCTAATCTTTATAAACATGTTTATATCCTCATAAGTGTCAATTCTTTTAAAAAGAATGAGTTTATACATTTAATATATTAAATCAATATAATATTTAAATTTATATAATGTCGGATAAAAGTGACTCAGCAGGATCCATTCCCTGAGCACCTATCAACAAAATAATATCATTTTTATCGGCATTTTTATAGACTTCAGCCAAACAATCTTTCAGATTATCAAAATGGGTATATTCAACATTGTTTTCATTTAAAGTGTTGAAAAATACTTCTCTTTCATCATCTTCAACAAAATTCAATTCATTAACCACATCATTGCTTGAAGACAAATACAGTTCAATGTCATCATTCATTGATTCAACAAGTGCATCAACATTCAACTGATTGATTTCAACCCCTCTTGAACCTCTGATTGCACAGGCAACATGCAGCTTCTGATTTTCAGGAAGCAGCTTAAGGGTTTCTGAGATTGTGGCTTTGATTCCATCGGGATTATGGGCGAAATCGTCATATATTAATGGTTCATCGTTTAGCTTAGCAAAACGCCTGTTCAATGCCTTATATGTTTTTACGCCTTCAACGATTTTATCAATGTCGATTTTTAAAGAAATGCATGCTCCAATTGCTGACAGGATATTTTGAATGAAATGATTTCCGCTGAATGGCAGTTCATCAACAGCCAAAATAGGCTCGCCCTTATAAAATATTGCATCACCATCCAAATACACTGCATTATCCTTGTCAAGCTTGGACATTGATGTGAAAAACGGATTTTTGGCATCCAATGACCTTACCAGTTCATCATCATAATTCAAAACAGTGATTCCATTGCCTATAGCTTCTGGAACTGCTTTGATTTCATTGTAAACATCATCGATTGAGTTAACAAGGCCTATATGGTCCATTGCAATATTTGTTATGACCCCTACGGTAGGTTCAACAGCCTTACTCATTAATGCGGCATGGTTTTCCATTAGCTTTCCAAGCCATCCCTGAACTTCTGATACCTCAATGACCAGATAATCAATGTGGCCGTTTTCCCTGACTTCATCTGAAATCAATTTGGAAACCATAGGATCGATTAAAGTATTGAATTCTGATTCGCTGTCTGTATTTGTCAATGCATGAAAACCTGCATGATTCAAGATATGATAAATCAAGTGTGATGTTGTTGATTTTCCATTGGTTCCGGTAATCACAATATTCTTTGAGAGCGGAGACTCATTCTTTATAGTATGTGAAAGTGCATACGCATTGGCAAGCTCAATCTTATCCGTGATTATCAATGGAAAGTTAAGCCTATTTGCCGCTTCAATAGCCCCCTCTTTTGGAGTTTGTGTGATGAGGCAGGCAATGTTCTTGTTGAATGCCATCTCAATGCCTGTTGCATTAATCCAATGCCTTATGACAACATCTCCAGTATGGGCATCATTTAAAAATGTGAATCTTCCGGTAAACCCATCGATTGAGAAAAATTCATCATTTCCGACAATCCTTCCCTCAACGGCACTTACCAAGTCACAGATGTTTTCCAGTTTGTCGGGTTTGGAAAACCTTAATGCATACACACTGGCAGCCTCAAGGTCATCTATAATAATCATCGGAAAGTTCAATCTGTTTGCGGTTTCAATAGCGCCGTCTCTAGGTTCGGGAGTTATCAGACAGGCAATGTTCTGATTGAATGCCATTTCGACACCCACTGGATCAACCCATTCCCTTATGACAATGTCTCCTGTGTGAGCATCATGCAAAAAGGTAAATTTTCCAGTAAATCCGTCAATTGAGAAAAAATCATCATTTCCTATAAGTTTTCCATTAACTGCATCAGCCAAATCTTGAATATCCATAAAAATCACCGAAATAATTAGAATAAGTACATCTTAGCAAGTATACCGATAATACATAACAAAGCGGTAGTTCCCCAGTAAGTTAAAATAATTTTCACTTCAGACATTCCATAATGGTTTAATGTATGATGCAAAGGCTCTACCGGCAATTTGATTATATGTGCCCTGTGCAATAGGCTAACAACAACTGAAATGATTGGCACACCCAAAGCAAGAACTCCAAAGTATGGAACATCACATACCAAAACAGCCGCCGCATAACCTGTACCCAATACAAATGATCCTGTATCTCCCATGAATATTGATGCAGGATATTTGTTGAATACCAAAAATCCTAAACATATTCCTGCCAGAATTAAAAACGGAGGAATAATGGTTGCAGGTCCAAAGAGATAACCATAAACACAGCATGAGATTGATGCGATTCCCACAATTCCTGCCGCAAGACCATCCATACCATCAATGAGATTGACTGAATTGATACAACCTAAAATTGCTATCACAACAACAGGAATGGCAAATAATCCTAAATTAAATCCTCCCAATGTTGTCACAGCACCTGTGAATCCTAAAAATAGACCTAAAACAATTTGACAAACGATTTTTTCAAGCTCTTCAGGTTCTGTTTTGATTGGAACTTCACCTATTACTTCGACTTTGCCTTCCTTAAGCAGGTCATCCACTTCCGCTTTTGCCTTTGGAGTTGCTACACGTACCTCTTCTCCAGGTTCAACGTCCAACCTTCCCAAAGCAATGACCTCATCTGAAGTGTTCACAACAATCTTTTGAACTTCCTTAACCTTGAGACCTATTAAATCGTCAACAAGACCTACAATTCCCCCGGCGAGCATAATGAATGATACGATTAATATTGGAGTATTCTGATAATATAGTGAAATGATAAAGGAAATTGTAAATAAAAATGCTATTCCTCCCATTGTAGGAGTGCCGCTTTTATGTCTATGTTCACTAACTATAGGATTGTCAGCAATCCTTGCCTTTAATAATATTCTTCTAATATACCATGTAAAGAATATTGTAGCACATAATGTTATTAAAAAAAGAATTAACATATCTGTATTATTCATTATACCACACTAAATCAATATTTAATATTACTTTAATTATATATTGATAATAGTATTTATAATTATAACTTATAACACAGACTTTCAGATTAATTTTTCAACAAGATTTTCAAGTTCCTGTTTGGAGTTTGCCCGTGCAGTTACCCTCTGATAACCTTCAGGACCATGTACAACAAAGTCATTGACTTCAAATGACTTTACAGGTTCATTTGGTGCTGGACCATGATAATTTCCAATCGGAATTTCTGTTGAATAGAAATATTGAAGTTTATCCGAAATATTGGATAAGCTGAACTCCCCAATAGCCATATTAACCAATTCACACAATGAATTTACTCCACATGTGGCAGTGGTCAAATATCTGGTGCCGTTAGGTCTTGTATTCACTTCAATAGCATAAAGCTGGTTGTTTTTCCTGGAATACATGAAATCCATTTCGAATATTCCATCTGAATCAAGATTTTTTGCCACCTTATAAGCGGTGTGCTGAACTAGGTTATTGTCCAGTCCTTCAACCATGCATGGGCCGGTTTTTGTCTTATTCAACGGATGTGTTCCTTCAAGAGTGGTTTCACCTTTATAGATTGGTGGAAGTGCTACAAATTCGCCATTGAAACCTAAAACCTCAATGGATATCTCAGCTCCCTCGATGAATTCCTCACATAACGCCTGGTCAAATTCCTTGAAGTATTCCTCAACATCCCCAATGGATCGGGCAACTTTGATGTCCTTTCCGCCTTGTCCTTGGCCTTGCTTTAGGACAACAGGAAAATCAAGGGTTAACTCATCCGAACTATTTAATATCTGATAATTTGGAGTTTCAACGCCTATTTCAGTATAAAACCCTTTAGTCCTGATTTTATCAGAGGTCAACTCAACCGCCCTGACTCCCGCGGCAATTACAGGAATATCATATTCGGCTTCAAGCTCCTCTTTCATGTGCGCAACATCTATCAATGGAGGGTCGATTCCAATCAACGGAACGACTGCATCTACCTTTTGCATCAGTGCAACCTGCTTTGGTCCGTCCATTCCACGCGGAACAATGAATACCTGGTCAGGCAAATCAAGGTTTATTGCCTCTTCATTAGATTCTGTTAAAATACTTTCTATTCCTTTAGACTTCACATACCAGTCTAAATCATCATATAATCTTGAACCGATAAATAATAGCTTCATAATACGATTTCCTTTAAAGTTTCTATAAATTCATTAGCCGACTTTTCAACCTCCGGGGTTGGTTTTGCCCCCCACTCCATGGTTTCAGGCTCGATGCCGACAAATATTATTGCGATTTCGGTGTCCTTTTCAAGATACCTTACAAAGAATGACAGGGACATCGAATGAGTTGAAATGCCGATGTTTGCAAATTCATATTTATTTACTATTTGCATATCTCCGGGATTGGAGTCCATAAGGCAGGCATCAACAATTATCAGGTGAGTTGGGTTTTCTTTTCTGATTTTTCCAGTGAAGTTTTCAGGCACGGTTCCGGCATCAATGAATAACAGGTTTTTATTTTCAATGTTTTCCTGCTTAAGCTTCTTTATGATAAATGGCCCTACACCATCATCACTTTTAAGCTCATTGCCTACTCCCAGCACCATTAATTTTTCACAGTCTGTCAAAAAATTGCTTAATTGAGATTCAAAGTCCACATTTTCACCTATAGATATTGAGTTTTTACACTCTCAATCCCTTTTCCCATACTATATTTTATCTGAACATGTATAAAGTCATTTACCATTACTTGCCTTTCTTCAAGGGGCACCAGCAATGGAGGGTTTAGCATGGGCAGAGGCCCTGCAATTATATCATCATCAAGTTTGGTGTAGGTTGTAATCTTCAATCCGTTGAGCAGGCCATCTTTATTGGCTCTTAACTTAAAATCAGCAGTAAAATCAGGATTGATATCATCCAGAAAGTCGAATTGCGAATATACCTCCTCATCTGAAAGCGCATCATACTTTGCCCCCTCATCCCAGTGGATATGATGTCTTTGCATATTAACCAATTCAACTGTGTTGATAATTCCCTGAGGGATGATTCTCCCATCTTCATTCAGGAATTCCCTTGCATAATTCAATACAGGAATCTCCTCCTCATCGATTAGTGCAGTGTCAAGCATTTCACAAACAATCAGGTCGGCCTTTTTTGTGAAATCATGCTCCAGAACATCACCATTGATGACATGGACATTTTCAAAATCAGACAAATTTTCCTTTGCACATTTGAATGCCTTGAAGTCCGCCTCTATAGAGATTACTTCCTTAAACTTAGAACTCAAAAAATAGGACAATATTCCGCTTCCGCAACCCAAATCATATGCCAGATCGGTGCTTGAATCATATTGCTCAATAGCTTCATAAAAAACGGCCAACCTATCCGTATCCTTCAATAAGTCATGATGATATGGAGTGGTTTTGAATTTCATGCGAAAAAAAATAATAAAAAAAGAGAAGTTAGTGGGTGTGAGGATGGTCATGTGAGTGACCAGGTTCCTTGAAATCTTCTCCGTTTGCTGTACTTGTAAGTTTTACGTGTTCAACACCTTTAAGTCTCATTATCCTTTCGGTTAAATCACGAATTTCAGCAATATCACCATTTACCACTACAATCTCCATGCAGTACTTATCGGTCATGTGAATGTGCATGCTTGTATTGATTTCATTTCTGAAGCTGTGTTGGATTTCTGCAAGGCTTTCCATGACTCCAGTGTAGTGGTGATCGTAGATAATTGTTATGATACCGATTCTTTCCCCTTCCATGGAATTCATCCACTGATATCTTACAATGTAATCCTGAAGTGCATCACGAATTCCTTTTGAACGAGACTGGTATCCCCTTTCCTTCAATACTTCATCAAAATCTGCTAGTAATTTTTTAGGTAGTGACATACTTATTCTCATCATAAAAAACACATCATAATTTCAATAATTATATCAATATATAATTTTTAAGTTATATAAATATTATGATTAAATTAGAAAATAATAATACTTCAAATATTAAGAAAAATGTAAAAAATATTATTCAACGAGAAGATAATACTCTCCGTCGTCCTTATCAATTGATTTTAAAAGCCCTTTGTTTTGAAGAGACAATATAATATGGTACATTCTGAAATTACTAAGTTCCAAATCTCCATACAACAAATGACCTTCTAAAGTATATTTGGAAACAAGATTCCTGTCATCAACAAGCTCCTGAATCAGCTTATATGAATCCTTTTCCTTCTGGTTCAATTCCAGCTCTTCCAAATCCTTTTTGGAATTGACTGTATTGATTTCCTTTTCACTTTCAGATAATTGTGCAGTATTGTCCTTAAAAACAACCAAGCCTTTATCCTGAAGCTCCTCTAAAATGTGAACCAAGTCATATTCATGAAATCCAAGCTCCTTTCTGAGTATATTGACTGGAACACCCTCAGGATATTCGATAGCATATATTTTTATTTGGTTTAGAACAACCTCTTCATTACGGGTAATATTAATCATATAATCATCGAGCCGAATTGATATTAATAATTATTATATTAATTTTAATACTTAAATATTTAGGACATTTGCAATTCATTTTCAAGAGCCTTTGCTTCCTGCTTGTTTTTCTCAGCAACTTCCTCAGGAGTCAAATTAGAAGGCCTTGTGAAAAACAACTCGATATCATTGATAACCTGACAGATTGACATGTGGACAAGCTCCTTCATGGCCAGGCTCTTTTCAACCCTGTTCATGGACTCATCTGAGTAAATTCTCTCATGGTCACTTTTATAATCATTGCGTATATTTTCCGGATCCAAATCATTCTGAAGCTGAGATTCATCATAATCCTCTGTAAGAAGTAAAAAGCGGATTAGCTCGTCTTTCTCATCGGTGAAGTCAGTGTCTGGATTTTCTATTACATCATAAAAATAGCTGCTTACAGACTGGAAAACATCACGTGAAGCATTGCCGTTTATGATATTGTCAATGAACAGTTCAAAAGTGTTTGTTATGTAATATTTGCCGTTTTCCTCATATGTGCTGAAAACAAGTTCATTTTCAATATTTGCAACATATTGAATTATAATAATGTCCTTTCCTTTTTCAAAGGATTTTACATCAAATTTAGAATTTTTTAACTTATAATCGCTATTAGTCTTTAAAGCATTTTCGACATTTTCAATGTCCTCTTTTGAAATCTCCATGAAATCTTCATTCATATTCTTACCCCATTACATAATAGTTAGTTTAAAGTAATTAATAGTTTTTATTAATTATAAATTTTATAAATAAAATCATGATGCCGGAAGACATACTGGTGGAACTTGAAAAATTATCTGAAAATGCAGAAATCAGAAAATCAGAGATAATGGAAATTCTAAAAAAATATGCCCGTATCATATCCGTAAACGATTTAATGCTGGCCACAGCATATATAAGAAAAGACGGAGAATACATTCAAGAGCAATACCGTGAAAAATACCTGACAATCTACATAAAATACTTCATCATACGCATGAACGAAGTTAAAGAAAAAGAGGATTATGCCGATGAGGCAATTGATAAAACCGCATTGAACGAATCTTTTCCGCTACTTAAAAGAACATTTGAAAATGAAAGAATGTCAGATGCAAAAGATGATAAATTCCCATTGATTTATGTCATCACTGCTCTTTACACAACATTTATTTTAGAAGAGCCTATCCATCCTGTTGGAAGTGAATTTCCAGGAAATCTGTCCGTTGAAGAAATTGACGGCAACTATTTCTGTCCTGTAAAGGATAATCAAAAGGACAATCCAAATGCAATTTGTCACCTATGCCTTGCCGAGCAAACACCCGACATCTGAGAGATGATGATATGAACATATGCCTTTATGGATCTGGAAGCAGAAAAATAGACAAAATCTATACTGATGAAGCATATAAATTAGGCTGCAAAATGGCTGAAGAAGGTCATACCCTTGTTTTCGGTGGTGGAGATACCGGAATGATGGGCTCCTGTGCCAGGGGAGTTCATGACAATGACGGAAAATCCATCGGGATTGCACCAGAATGGATTGGCGAATTCGAACCATTATGCACAGAATGCTCAGAATTTATTTATGTTGATTCAATGGATGAACGAAAACTGGAGTTCTTAAACCGTTCCGACGCATTTATTATTTCACCGGGAGGAATTGGGACTCTGGATGAATTCTTTGAAATTATCACACTTAAAAAGCTAAAGAAACATGATAAGAAAATCATCGTGTTCAACATCAACAACTTCTATGACACCATGCTTAAAATGATTGATGAAATGGGTCAAAAGGGTTTCCTGTACAAACAGGAAGAGATCTTTAAAGTCGCTGAGGATATCGATGAAATTTTTAAACATTTAAGAAAGTGATTTAATGGAATACGTGAAAAAATTTGAAACCCCACCCAGAACTACACTAAAAAGAAGCATAATCATATTCATTGGTAATGTCCTCGGAATATATTTAATTAGTTTTTTTGGCCTGGGAGTTAAAATATCCTACTTTGATGACATAGCATTCCTGGTTATTTTTATAAGTATAATCAATGCGTTATTATGGCCCCTACTGACCAGAATATTCATGCCCTTTTTAGTCTTTACATTTGGTTTCGGGTCACTGATTTTAAATGGAATACTGCTTGAACTTTTTGCGCCAATGTTTGATATAGAAATTACTGGCCTGGCAATAATCCTGGCGCCACTGGCAATGGCATTCGTTACAACATTTCTCTCATCATTGCTTACCATAGAGGATGACGCCTCATATTACCGGTCCGTTTTTAGAGATGCAAAAAAGAAACGAAAAGGAAAAGTGAAAGAGTATCCTGGTTTGATTATCGTTGAAATCGATGGGCTGGCATATGACGTGCTAAGGGAAGCCCTTGACAAAGATTTGATGCCTACCGTAAAATCCCTGATTGAAGATAAGACACACACCCTCAGAAAGTGGGAAACAGATTTGTCCTCACAGACAGGTGCAAGCCAGGCAGGAATATTGCATGGAAACAATACTGACATCACCGCATTCAGATGGATTGAAAAAGCAAACAACAATGAGATGATGCAGTGTTCAGGGGTAAGCAAAGTCAAGATATTGGAAGAGAGAATTTCCGATGGAAACGGACTGCTTGTGGATGATGGTGCAAGCAGGTCAAATCTATTTTCAGGAGACACCGACAATGTCATTTTCACATTCAGTAAAATTTTAAACATTAAAAAACTATACAACAAGGCATGGTATTCCGTATTTTCAAATCCAAGCAATTTTGCACGTATCCTATCATTATTCATAGCGGAAATGATTTTAGAGATAATCTCTCAGATAAAACATAGTGTTATGAATATAAAACCCAGAATCAAACGTGGAATAGCGTATATAGTTGTAAGGGCTGCAACAAATGTGTTCATGAGGGAAATAAACACCTCAACCCTTGTTGGAGATATGCTAATCGGAGATGTTGACGTTGCATACTCAACATATCTGGGCTATGACGAGATAGCGCATCATTCAGGAGTCCGTGACGAGGATTCATGGTTTGCGCTTAAGGGAATGGACAAACAGATCAGACACCTGGTTAATGCAACAAAATACACCCCTCGGGATTATCAATTCGTCATTCAATCAGACCACGGCCAGACAAACGGAGCAACATTTATGCAGAGATACGGGGAGTCCTTTGAGGATTTTGTCAAATCCCTACTTCCAAAAGACATGAAGATGTTTGCCAAAATGTCATCCAATGAAGACCATTATGCCGAATCATTCATTCCATTTACAAAAAACAACGATGACCGGATTGACGAAAAAGAAATGGAAGAGCTGGGCGATTCTGAAGTTATCGTATTGGCATCAGGCAACCTTGCAATGATTTATCTGACCCAATGGAGTCACAGATTAACCTATGAGGAAATTAACGAGTTTCTACCTGAACTGATTCCTGGAATCATCAACAATGAATACATAGGTTTCATTGTTGTCAAGTCCTCGGAACATGGAAATCTGGCAATAGGAAAAAATGGAACTTACTATTTGGATAGTGATAAAATCGAAGGTGAAAATCCGCTTGAAGGATTTGGTGAAAACATTGCAAGGCACATCAAAAGAAACGTATCATTCCAATACACACCGGATATTCTTGTCAACAGTTTTTATGATGCTGAAAACGATGAGGTATGCGCTTTTGAAGAACTGGTCGGAAGCCATGGCGGTGCAGGAGGAAGCCAGTCAGAACCGTTTATTCTATACCCATCAGACTGGGATATCGGCAGCGACGAAATCCTTGGTGCCGAAAATATCTACAAAATATTGAAAAGTAATCTAAAGAATCTGAAAGAAGGTGCGGCTGATGATAAGTGATGAAGAAGTTTTTAAGATAGCTCAAAGAATGGAAGATGCAAATGACATTGACATTAAACAAACAATCGAAAAGGCCTCAACCGCAGGTTATCTTGGTGAAGAACACTTCTACTGCACAGTGATTGAAGAGGGAGGGATTACCCACATGGTGCCTGAAATTTTCGGAGACATACACAAATCCATGAAATTGGATAACCTCTACTTCGACATAATCTCAAAGGCACTGGACCATGAAGGCATTTACATCTCTCTTGGATACTGCGCCACCAATCTGGCCATTCCAGACGATAAATGTTCAGAGATTATAGAGTATGATGATTATGACCTTGATGAGGACGAATACGAATATATGATGGAATATGCTTTGATCACCGCTGATGACATCAAAAAGTTTAGGGTATATGCTGAGGAAGGCATTGCAGGTCATGAGCGGATAGAAGACGTTGGATTAATCATCAACATTATTGACGGGGATTACAAAGCATATTTCGCACTTCGCTCAACCGACCAGTGCATGTCAAGTTTCAGAGTGCTTCCATTCAGTGACATGTATCAAAAAGAACATCCATTATCCCTTAAAAACCCTATCAATAAGATTTTGATTGGAATGATTGATAAAACAGTTGTATTGAAGTGAAATTTAACGGATTATTCAATTATTCTTTCAATATAGGGATCCAAATAACTCTTTAAAACCTTAACTATAGGTCCAATGATAACCGCCGAAATAATTGTGCCTTCACGAACGCCTGCAAGATAACCCAAGAATATAATGGATAGTGCGGCAGCCAAAATAACCATTGATGAGTCAACAAATGGCTTTACATATGAAAACTCCTTTTTTAATACCTTTGAAATGGCAACGATCACTCCATCAGCAGGAAGATAGACGATTTCGGTTTGAATTTCCAACAGCACCCCAAATGCCACCACAACACAGCTTAACAAAAGCAATGTCATTTGACTAATATATCCCACCGGATTAATTCCATTAACCAACATCATGGAAAAGTCAACGAAAGCTGAAAATATGGTTCCAATAACGAGCTGCAGATATTGCCTTTTTTCAAATCCTCCCCTAAGCAGCGCAACCTGAATAAGAATGAAAATAATGGTGAATACAAACATTACCTCTCCAACGCTCAACTTAACAATCAGACTGGAAACGTAAGGAAGGCAAATTAATGGAGAAGTTCCCAAATTAGCCTTGATTGATAGTGAAGCCCCCAATGAAATAATGAATAATGAAATCAGGTAAATTAAATACCTGCTGATTTTTTTCAATTCCATGTTTAAGAATATGCATTATCAATTAAAAAAAGATTATGGCTACTAAAAAAAAATTGAAATTGCAATAAGAAATATGCAAAAAGAAAAAAAGTTAAGAAATATGATTATTTCTTAATTGAGTTTATTGCGCTTTGTGCACCTTGTTTTACAAAGCCGCTTTCATCATCAAGCAATTTTTCAAGTTCAGGAATTGCCTTTTCATCACCGATGTTTCCAAGAGCCCATGCAGCTGCTCCTCTTACTTTCCAATCTTCATCGCTTAATGTTTCAATTAAAGGATCGACAGCAGGTTCTCCCATACGTGAAAGTGCGGTTGATGCCTCTCTTCTAACTAATTTGTTGTTGTCTCTTAAAGTGTCGATTAAAGCAGGAATTGCTTTAGGGTCATTGATTGCTCCCAATAGGGTAGCGGCATTTAATCTGATTTGTTTTTTTCTGCTAGATAAAGCATCAATTAATGCATCAACTGCTTCATCAGCTCTTAATTCTAATTCTCCAATTGCATCTTCAACAACAAAGTCATCTTTATCGTTTAATAATTCAATCAATTCGTCGATACTTCTTTCCATTTTAATCCCTCTTTTAAATTAAAGGCGTTTAACTACTATTACTATGTAATTAATATCATTTATATATCGGGTAGTATAAAAGTATTTCGATAACATACGAACAAAATTAAAATTATATAATATGACATCAATATTATTAATATACGAACAAAATTGTCATAAGTGAAATAATGTATAATATTGCAATAATTAGTGGAGATGGAATTGGTCAGGAAGTAATGGATTCCTGTGAGTATTTGCTCGATAAAATCGATTTGGAATTTAGTTTTGACTATGGGGAAGCTGGTTTTGACTGTTTCAATAAAAATGGAACCACATTACCTGAAGAAACTGTTAAAATAGCAAATAAAAGCGATGCAGTACTCTTTGGAGCATCAACTTCAACACCTGGCCAGCCTAGCCCAATTATCAATTTAAGAAAAGCCTTGAATGTATATGCAAACATCAGACCCATCAAATCATACAAGGGAGTGAATTGCATTCGCGATGATATTGATTTTGTGATAGTTAGGGAAAACACTGAAGGGCTTTATTCACAAGTGGAATATGGCGACGAAGAAAAGATGATTGCAGAAAGACATATTACCAGAAGCGCATCCGAGAGAATTTCAAAAGCAGCATTCAATCTCTGCATCAAGAGGGAAGAAAGTAAAGTAACATGCGTTCACAAAAGCAATGTCCTAAAAAAGACCGACGGCGTTTTCAAAGAATCATTCTACAAGGTGGCCCAGGATTATCCGCAAATCAAAACTGAAGATTACTATGTTGATGCTATGGCAATGTATCTGGTTACACAACCACAGAATTTCGACGTTATTGTTTCAAGCAACTTGTTTGGAGACATATTGTCCGATGAGAGCGCAGGACTCGTAGGAGGTCTTGGCCTTGCACCATCCGGAAATATAGGAGACCACAACGGATTGTTTGAACCTGTACATGGATCCGCACCGGACATTGCAGGAAAATACATCGCAAATCCATGTTCAATGATATTGTCCGCTGCAATGATGCTCGACTATTTGGGCGAATGGGAAGCATCAAATGACATCAAACAGGCAGTCGAAAAGGTAATGGCAGACTGCAAAATCAGGACTCCCGATTTGGGAGGAGATGCCTCAACCATGGACGTGACCAAAGCCATTGTAAGGGAGTTAATTTAAATGTTGAACATTACTACTTTTTTAGATGCTAACTCAAAAAGATTAGACAAGAACGTATTGTACAATCCGACAACCGGAAACAAATACAACTCCGGCGAAATCCTATCAATAATCTCTGGAATCGGACGTGACCTGAAAGATTTAGGGATTGTTAAGGGCGACAGAGTATTAATCTATTTAAACAATTCCGAAGAGTACTTATTTTCATTATTTGCAATCTGGAGAATCGGCGCAATAGCCATTCCTGGAAACAGAATTTTTACTGCCAATGAACTGGAATACATTGTAGACGACTCCAAGGCAAAGCTGATGATTACTGATGATGATGCTAAAGACTTGATTGACATTAAGACATATGTCCCAAAAGACATCTCCAAATTTAAAGACAGGGATGTTTTGGAAGCGGAAAATACCGACTGGGACGATTTATGTCAGCTCCAATATACCTCTGGAACTACCGGTAAGCCAAAAGGAGCCATGCTGACACACGGAAATTATTTCACTGCAATTCACAACGAATGTGACGTATTGACTTTAAAGCAGGATGACGTTTATTTAGGAATCTATCCGATGGCTCACGTTGGCCTTTCCTGGTCAATTGCAGCATTAAGATCTGCAGCGTATTACATTCTAATGGAACAGTTCAACATTGATGAATATCTGGAATTATGCCAAAAAGAAAAGGTCACAGTCCTGACAGGAATGCCTCCGGTAATACATTCTCTTACCACAATGGACAGGCGTGAAGAGCTTAAAACCGTCAGGGAGATTGTTTCAGGTGGAGGCCCATTGCATAAGAAAATCTGGAAGGATTTCCACGAAACCTATGCAATACCAATCATTAACGCCTATGGATTATCCGAAACAATCGTGATTGGAACAGGCACAGTCATCAGACCTGAAGACTACCGTGAAGCGGACAGGTTTGAAAGTGTTGGCCATCCGGTTTGCTTTTCAGAAGTCAAAATCGTTGATGAAGACGATTCCTCCAAGATTCTGCCGCAATATGAGCAGGGCGAAATTGCCCTTAGAGGACCAGCAGTTGCAAAAGGATACTGGGGAAACGAAGAAAAAACCAAAGCATCATTTTTAGAAGACGGATGGTTCCTGACAGGAGATATCGGATACCTCGATGAGGACAACCGCCTATTCATTACAGACCGCAAAAAGGACATGATTGTAATGAGCGGATGGAAAATCTATCCAACTGAAGTAGAGGAAGTTTTGATTAAATATCCTGAAGTCAAGGAAATAGCCATCTTCAGCATAAATGACTGTCACAGAGGAGAAATACCAGTTGCAGCAGTTGTCTGGGAAAATGAAGCAGATGACGATGGTTTGATTGCTTTTGCCCGTGAAAACCTGTCAAGGTATAAGGTTCCAAGAAAAATATTTCCGCTTGATGAGCTTCCAAGAGTAAACGGCTGGAAACTGCTCAGAAGAGAATTGCGGGAAATGTTTAAAGAATGAAAATAAGTTTTTTTTAAAAAAAAAAGAAGTGAAATAACCATGATTATTTAAAAATCATGGTTCCGATGCCTTCATCAGTGAATATCTCTAAAAGCAATGAGTGTTTTTTACGTCCATCAATGATGTGGCATGATTTGACGCCGTCTTCAATGGCCTGTACACAGGTCTCTATTTTTGGAATCATTCCACCTGAAATAATTCCATCTTCAATCAGTTTAGGAACTTCTGAAATTCTGATTTTTTGAATTAATGAATCCGGATCGGAAGGATCTCTTAAAACACCTGGAACATCGGTTAAAATAATCAGTTTTTCAGCACCTACTGCACTTGCAACTTCGCCTGCAGCAGTATCTGCATTGAGGTTTAAACTGGTTCCGTCTTTTGCAATTCCAACCGGAGATATTACCGGAATATAATCGTTTTCCAAGAACATGTCAAGCAATTCGGTGTTTATGCAGTCAACTTCACCGACAAGACCCAAATCAACAAGTTCCTCATCAATCTTTTTGGCTTCAGTTTTATGAGCAAAAATCAAGCTTGAATCCTTTCCGGACAAACTTATTGCCTGACCGTCATGCTTGATGAGTTCTGATACGATTTCGGTTGAGATTTTACCGACAAGCACCATTTCAATGATTTCCATGGTCTCTTCATCAGTAACCCTTAAACCTTTGATGAATTTGGATTCCTTACCTAACTTTTCCATTGATCTTGAGATTTCAGGACCTCCACCGTGTACAATCAACGGTTTCATTCCAACATATTTGAGCAATACTGTATCACGAGCTGTGGAGGACTTTGCTTCTTCATCCACCATAGCATGTCCGCCATACTTAATTAAAATTTTTTCACCATGAAACTTTTTGATATATGGTAAAGCTTCAATTAAAACATCTATATCCTTCATCTAATCACTACATGTAATATTTAATTTAATTATTAATAAACCTTAAAGTTAAAGATTTGCTACACTATCATTTAAATGTTTTGAAAATTATATTAGATATTATGTCTGAGATGAGTGAACTTAAAGAATACTTGATAAAGTCAGGTGCAAGCAAAGTCGGCTTTGCTGATGTGAATGGTTTGGCCAGCCAGTTCATTGATTTTCCAAATGGGATAAGCCTTGTTTTGAAAATTCCTAAAGAAACCATACAGCTAGTCAAAGAAGAGGAGTATGAAAAGTACTGGAAGGCATTCCACAGAGAAATAGGAAAATTGACAAAAATATCCCACAAGGGTGAGAGGTACATCAAAAACCTCGGATATGATGCATTTGCTCTCACAATGAAGCGGAATGAATGCGACATGGAAAAACTGCTAAGCATCCTCCCATACAAGACAATTGCCACCAAAGCAGGACTTGGATGGATTGGAAGATCTGCATTATTCGTGACACAGGAATACGGCTCAGCAGTTGCGCTTGGAGGAATACTGACAGACATGCCTTTGGAGTTCGGCACACCAATTACTGATTCGGAGTGCGATGAGTGCACAAACTGCCAGGATGCCTGTCCTGTTGATGCAATAAACCCACAAAAATGGAATGACAGACTGAACCGTTCAGACATTATCGATATTGAAGCCTGCGGAGAATATATCATCGGACAATATAAAGCTGGGCTTGGCTGTACAAAATGTATGAGCGAATGTAAGCTCACTCAAGAGTATTTAAATCGTTAACTTCCGCACCGTCAATCTTTTGCTGCAATGCAGCAAATGTTCCATTGTCTTCAACGAATTTTTCTTCAATTATCTGATTTTCATCAATATTTTTTTTCCAGATTATCCTCTGTTGCAGTTAATTCGATTTGTGAATCATCTTCACTGGCCGTTAAAGTATCATTCACATCACCCGCACATATGCTGGCCATACTGAATAATGCCACGAGGATTAATGTGCAAATTAGAATTTTCCTTTTCATAACATCTATCTCCAATATTCCAAATATTGCAATTTTTCTACAGTTCAAATAAACTGTTAAAAAACATTGCTGTTCAGCTTGAACCTCTCCGGCTTGTAGAAGCCGGAGATTCTTAGGCCATGCCTATTTTTTCGTCAAAGCATTTCCATTCATAATAATAT
>NZ_SUTK01000082.1 GCF_015062905.1 Methanobrevibacter thaueri | reverse complement strand
TCGGTGCTTATGATGATTATTTCTACAGCAAAGACACTGATTTATACTATGCCAGATCATATCTCCATTATCAGAGGATTGGTGAGTTGTCAATTTCAACCACCAAATGTCAGGCTTGCGCAATTTGTGCTAAAAACTGTCCAACTGAAGCATTAACCTTGAATGGTGATAAAATCGGTTATGACAGTGAAAAATGTATCTACTGTAGGAATTGTGAATCAATTTGTCCATTGGATGCAATAAGAATTATTAACTTCAGGTGATTCGATGTTTGAAAAATCATTCATTACAGACTGTGAAGGTCCATTGACATTAAATGATAATGCTTTTGAATTGGCTGTTCATTTCATTGAGGAGGGTGGTGAACTTTTCAAAATACTTAGTTTATATGATGATTATCTGGTTGATATTGTCAAAAAGGATAATTATAAAGCAGGAAATACTTTGAAATTAGTTTTACCGTTCTTTGTTTGTGAAAACATAAAAAATGATGATTTGGTTAATTTTTCTCAAAACAACATTTATGCAGTTGACGAATCAAAATTCCTTTTAAAATACTTGAAGGGAGCAATGAATACTTATATAGTTAGTACCAGTTATGGTCAATATATTGAAGCACTTTCAAATTATATGGACTTTCCATTTGAAAATACATTTTATACCAAAGTGAATGTAGATGCATTATCTTTAAATGATGATGAAATTAAAAAAGTCACAGAATTCAAACAAAAAATTTTGGATAATCCTGATGATTATGAGCTGTTTGATGACATTTTCTTTAATGAGATTCCAAAGATGGGCATTTATGATGAAATCAAAAAAATAGATGTTGTTGGTGGTGAAGGAAAACGGTTGGCTATTGATGAGATAATCAAAAGGGATGCTATCGATATCAATGAAATACTCTATATTGGTGACAGCATCACTGACGTTGAACCATTGGAATTTGCAAGAAAAAACAATGGAATCAGCATATCATTCAACGGAAATGAATATCCTCTAAAAGTAGCAGAAATAGCTATTGTATCGCCAAGCGCAATCACAACATGTGTAATAGCTAATATTTATTCAAAAACTAATAAAGCTAATGTTTTAAAGTTCATTGGGGATTATAATAATTCAGATAATCTGAGCGAATTATTTGACAGTTATGAAATTGATTTGGAAATAAAAAATAAATTCTTTGATATTTTCAAAGATGAAAATTATCCTTTAATTGAAATAATTGATGAAAATAACTTTGAAGATATCCTGAAACTGAGCAAAGACATGAGAAATAACATCCGAGGTCAGGATATTGGAGAATTAGGTTAAGTTTATAGAAGGTAATATGATGAATTATGATAAAGTTGAAGACACATTTTTCGAAGCTTTTGAAGGTAAATATGTAAGAGCTTTAATTACAGGACCTACCAAAGAAATTGTAAAAAGGGCAGCATATGATTCCACTTCTACACCAAGTGCAGTAATCGGCAGAGTAGAAGGAGGGGTTGAAGGATTTTTGGAAGAAAATGAAACTCCTGACGGAAGATATGGTGCAATAGTTCAATACTGGTTAGGTGGAGATGATGTCGAAAAGTTTGCATTTGAACTGTCCTACAGATTAAGACAGGATGTTTTGGTCAAACCGTTCACACGCATTTTTGATTATTCAGATTGTGAAAGCGATGAATATATTGAAATGATGGATATTGTAGGCCATTGTGGTGACGGATATGAATGGATTGTCGAAGAATATGGTAGAAAAATGATCAATGTTCCGATTGCGGTTCCTGATTTTCAAATTGAAGAGAAATTCAAAATCAATGATGGAACAATGGGTGGAAACTTTTGGTATTTATGTTCAACTCAAGAAGCAGTTCTCGAAGCGGGTGATGCAATCATCAATGCAATTATGGAAGTTGAAGGAGCTACAGCACCATTTGAAATATGTTCTGCCGCTTCAAAACCTGAAACTAATTTCCCTGAAATCGGACCTACCACCAATCATGTTTACTGTCCGTCCTTAAAGGAATCTTTAGGCGATGAATCAAAAGTTCCTGAAGGCGTAAATTATATTCCTGAAGTTGTAATAAATGCAATCAGTGAAGATGCAATGAATAAAGCAATTAAAGCAGGAATTGATGCTGCTTTGGAATTTGAAGGTGTTGTAAAAATATCTGCAGGTAATTTTGATGGAAAACTTGGAGATAAAAATATAAATTTATTAGATATCTTAAAATAAGGTTTTAAAATGGAAATTTATGATAATGATCTTAATGCGGAGATTATAGGATTCGGAGCTTTAAATGTTGACAGGCTCTACTCTGTAGATAAAATAGTTTCTCATGATGAGGAAAGTTTTATAACAAGCGAAACTGATACTCCTGGTGGTTCTGCAGCCAATACTATTGTAGGTTTAGCTCGTTTGGGTTGTTCAACATCAATTATTGGAAAAATAGCCGAAGATGATGAAGGCGACTTGATTGAATATAATCTGGCCGTTAATGGTGTTTATACAAACAATCTAATCTATTCTGAAAGCGGTTCAACTGGAAAGTGCATAGGTTTCGTGGATAAAAACGGTGAAAGATGTCTCTACATTTCTCCAGGGGTCAATGATGATATAAAAATTGGTGAAATAAATCCATTAAATATTATGAGATGCAAAATAATGCACTATACTTCATTTGTTGGGGATTCATTCAATACTCAAATAGAACTTTTGGAAAAACTCAGCAAAGAAACTCTGTTAAGTTTTGACCCTGGAATGTTGTATGTTGAAAAGGGATTCGATGAGTTAAAGCCTATTCTTGAAAGAACAGATATTTTGCTTATTAACGAATCTGAGTTAAGATTGTTGTGTAATAATGATTATGATGATTTAAAAGAATTAACTTTAGGTCTTTTGGACTTGGGAATTGATACTGTTGTCGTAAAACAAGGTTCTAAAGGTGTTTTTGCAATAAATAATTCTCAGGAATGTTTTGTTGAAGCATATGAATGTGAAGTTGTTGATACGACTGGTGCAGGAGATAGTTTTAACAGTGGATTTTTATATTCATTTTTAAAAGGATATGACCTTGAAAAATCTTGCCAAATTGGAAATTGGGTAGCCAGCAAAGCTATTCAAGGATTTGGAATGGAAAAGTTTCCTACTGCAAAAGAATTGGAGGAATTCTTTTAAATTATTTAAATAAATTAGTTAGTTGGTAATATTATGAAAGTATCTTTTATAAAACAGATGAAAAATTTGGAACGTGAAGTTCTTTTGAAATCTGTTGAATTAGATGATGACGGGGATGATTTCCAATTTGAGTTGGATGATTTTTCCACTCAGGAAGAAATTATCGCTGTTGCACCTAAATGTGTAAGATGTAATACCTGTGTTGAAGCATGTCCAGTTAATGCAATCGAACCAGCTAATATATTTAGAATAGCTAAAATAACTGATAAATGTGTAAAATGTGAAATTTGTGTACAGACTTGTCCGATTTCAGCCATTAAATTGATTGACAATTCAGTTATTTATGATAATGGGGAAGAAAGGGATGTTATTGAGTATAATCTAAGCAATGTCCGGTCTCCTCATAGAGTAGTTAGGATGAATAATATTTCAATTGACTATTCAATTGATAATAATTGGGATGATTGTGCTAATTTATGTCCTACAAATGCATTCACTCTTGAATTTAAAGAGTTCTTTGATGATTTGAATATGGATTTGGGCATTGATTTAATTGAAAATGAACTCTATCCATATATTAATGAGAAAATGTGTATCGGATGTGGGGCATGTGTTGAAATTTCACTAAATGACAATGCCGTTGAGCTTGATAGATATATTGGACCTATAATTCATAGTAGAAATATTGATATCAATCATGAATCTTGTGTAAATTGTTATTTGTGTGAAGAAAATTGCCCAACAGGGGCTATAGAATTAATCGATGGAAAAGTTGTCCTTGACAATGATAAATGTATCAGATGTATTGAATGCACTCATCATTGTCCTGTAGGAGCATTGAAAAGAATCGATATTGAATAAAAATGGGGTTTTGTTATGAGAGCAAAAGAGTTAATGGATAAAGATTTTGTATATTTGAACTGTAATGATGGTGTTGTTGAAGTTTCCAAAGTAATGGAAGAGATTAGGCGTTTTACCTGTCCTGTTGTAAATGAAGATAAACAGCTTGTTGGATGGGTAACATCTTTTGATATTACAAGAGGATTAAGGGAAGGAAATGAAAAAATTTCTGAA
>NZ_SUTK01000081.1:2253-4297 GCF_015062905.1 Methanobrevibacter thaueri | reverse complement strand
ACTGATTTCCTCTTTTTCTATAAGCTCCTCAAGGTCCTTTGTGCCTTCCAGGATATCGTCAAAATCAATGTGTTCCTTGCTTAGAATCGGATTTAAAAAATCAAAATTAATGTCATAGTCATACTTGGAATATCTCCTGAAGTATTCGTTCACCATAAGGTAGTTGATATACAGCTCATGGTTCAGGATTGAGTATTTCTTGTTGCTGACTATGAATTCCATGTTAAGTTATTAGTTAAAAAAAGTATAAAAAACTAGTTATTGATAACTAGTCTTCTTTTTGTGGTGTATATTTTTTGATTGATATTGCCTTGAATCTTCTGATGAACAGCTTTGCCCATATGTATCCCACTGTTCCTCCAACGAAACATCCAAGAATGATACCTACATATATTCCAACAACGCCCCATCCGAAGATGAAGCCTAATATGTATGCAAATACACTTTCAAGAATCAGTGACCTCAATAGGGTAATGAGCAATGAGTATACTCCCTTTCCAACACCTTGAAACATCATGGATGACATTATACCATGAGGAATTGCAAGAACGAAGAGTGTCAGCACTGATATTGCGTGTGCAATTTGGGGAGCCAGGGTTGAGCTTGCTGAGGTGTATGCAAACATTGCGGCAATTTGAGGTGAGAATATGTATATTACGATTCCCAAAGCGATTGATACTATAAAACCCAATTTGATGGAATATGAATGTGCAGTCTGCAGGTTTTTGTAGTTGTGTGCACCATATGCAACGCCTGTCACGGTCAATACGGCTGTTCCGATACCTATCAAAGGAATCATGGACAATTGGACAATCCTCATTGATGCGGTATATACAGCTACCGCAGTTGTTCCGTCAGCCATTACAAGCATGGAGTTGATGATTATCGCCAATGCGGAAAATACGATGTTTTCCAGTGTTGACGGAATAGCAACCTGCAGGGTGTCAAGCATTATGTATGACTGATAGTCGAAGTTTTTAAATGACAAGTCAAGGTAAAGGTCCTTTTTGCCCCAAATCCAATAGCTCATTACAACACATGACATTGTCGCTGAAATGACTGTTGCCCATGCTGCACCTGATATTCCAAAGTTCAGGATGTAGATGAAAACCGGGTCAAGAATGATGTTCAAGATTGCTGTTACGGCAATTGCAATTGTAGCCCTTTTCATGTCCCCTTCAGACCTGAATATCGCTGATGCGACTCCTGAGTATACGAATATGAAAAGGAATCCGAAGATGATGTAACTGTAGTCCAAAGCATATTGTATAGTTTTTCCCGCACCCATGAACTGAAGGATAGGCACCATAAACGCTTCAATGAGCACTGTAAATATAACTGATACGATAACTGACAGTAGGATACCGTGTAGAGCCGCATTGTTGGCCTGCTTGTAGTTGTTGGCTCCGATATATCTTGCGATAAGTGAATTTGCACCTGCACCGATACCGTTACCCAGTCCGACCAATACCATGAATAGTGGTGTGATGAATCCTATTGCAGCCAGCGCGTCTGCACCAAGCCCGGCTACCCAGATACTGTCCGCTATGTTATAGAGCATGATCAACAGCATTGAAAGCATCATAGGCAGTGCCAATTTGACGATGGCCTTTTTAGGATCTCCTGTAATCATTTCAATATTTTCACTTTTCTTTTTTGCCATTTTACTCCCCTTTTTCGTTTAATTCCATTGTCTTAATGGTGATTTCCTTTAAAACAAGTTGCAATAGCTCCTTGTCGACATAACCCTTTTCCATTATGACTTCATCTTCCCAATCCTTAAGGATTTTGATTGCCTTTGATAGGGTTTCCCTGCCCTTGTCGGTTAGTGAAACCATATTCTGGCGTCTGTTGTTTTCATCAATGGTTCTTATGACAAATCCATTCTCTTCAAGCTTCCTGATGGATCTTGCAACAGCCCCCTTGTTTATGTTGCATCCTGTTGCAATCCTTTCCTGGTTGAGATTTTCATGATGTGATATTTCAAACAAAAGATGCAGTTGGGTTTCATTGATGCCCAAATCGCCCAGCCTGTTGTTCAAAT
>NZ_SUTK01000081.1:0-2243 GCF_015062905.1 Methanobrevibacter thaueri | reverse complement strand
CCTCTTGCTATCATTGAAATCATTTTGCTGATTGGAATGGATGAGCAGTTCATGTTTTTAAATTCTTCAAGGGACATCTTATCTACTCTAAAAAGGAATCCAGATTGAAGTCATCTTTTTTGACCTGTTTTGTGGTCAGTCCCAATGTCTTAACAGGCTTTACTGAGTATTTTTCGACCTGCTTGAATGAGTTGTCGAAGCCGCTGCTTCCGGCGGTCATGAAGAATTTGACATTATTGAGCTTTCCCTCATTATTCTTTATGTATGAAAGGGTAGGTGTCGCCACTTTGCCCGCCCAGACAGGTGCTCCAATATACACAACATCATAGTCGGCAGGGTCGAACTTCAAATCTTCAATGTCAATAATCTTTTCGGATATCGCGTGCTTTCCAGCACGTGCATATCCAAGCTTTCCCTGATAATTCTCTTTAGGAATTATCTCTTCAATGTCTGCATTAACGTTTTCTGCGATAGTTTCCGCAAGCTTTTTTGTAATATTTGTTCTTGAATAGTATGCTACTAATGATTTCATAACATACTATTAATATTTTCTAGTATATAAACTGTTGCATTAGCAACTATTGACTTTGCAACAATTAAAAAAATAATAAAAAAAGAAAAGGAAATTATGATTTGAAAAAGTTTGACCACTTGATCTTGTGTTTTGAGTCCATAACCTTTTCATCATATGTTTTAGGCTGTATTCCATATTCCTTTTCCAATACTTTACGCTTTTGGGTAATATCAAGAGAGTTGTCATTAATCTTTTCGAAATATGTCAGTTCCTTGTCGACTTTTGCGAGTTTTTCTTCAAGATAGGCCTTTTCCTGTTGTGCATCCTCAATTTTCTTTTCCAGAATACGGTTACCTGACTCTGATACGACATTCCTCATATCAAAGAACATTTCAATGGCCTCACCCACTTCTATGCCGTTTTCCTTTAAAATCCTGACTTTTTCAGCCTGTTGTTCGGTTAATTCGATTTCCATTTTCATAATAAATCCCTCAAAATATAATTAATATTGTATATTTATTTTAACATTTAAATTATTTTCTGAAAATCAGGCCGGCTTTGAATGCATCGCCAATCTTATCCCCGAGCCTGAAATAGGAGTGTGTAATGTCATCATATGCAATGGGATTCAGCTTTTCGAAAATTATTTTGCCTTTGTCGTCCACAATGTCATCTTCAGCCTGGACATTGACAATTTCACCGGTGATTTGGGTGTGGGAACCCACTTCGGCAATATGCATTACCCTGCATTCAAGGGACAGCTTGAACTCATTGATTATTGGTGCGTTGACCTTTTGGCCCTTTTGGTGTGTGAAACCGATTTTTGACAGCTTGTCCTCACGGTAACCTGACTCTATGCCCAGATAATCAACTTCAGCGACCTGCTCAACGCTTCCAAAAGCCAGACAGAACTCTTTTGAATGGAGAATGCTTTTTAGGGTTTTCCTCTTTAGGGTTGAGTTGATTGCAATCATGACTGCAGGAGGATGATGGGAACACATTGTGGCAAAGGCCAGAGTGCATGCGTCTGCCTTTCCTTCCTCATCATAGGCGCTTGCAACAACGGCAGGAGCCGGATACATCATGGTATGGTTTTTGACATTGACTTTCATGATTATATATTATGAAATCATATAATATAAATATGGACAGACTTAAAATAGCCAAAAAGATTTCAACATTCACAAATCCGCCGATTATCTGCATACCGCTATTTCTGATAATCTGCGTGACATTATCATTTACTGCAGACGGATTCGATTTTGGAAAATTCATTGTTCTTGAAGTGGTTTCACTGATATTCGCTTCAATATTGCCGATGGCAATCATACTGTTCTGGGCTAAAAGGCTGAACACCGACAGCGACATTTCAAACAGGTCAGACAGATACATGCCTCTCATTGTTGGAATCGTTTCATATTTCATAGGATTCCTCGTCTGTTACATTTTCAGGCTGGACAATTTCCTTACATGCCTGCTTCTGTGCTATTCAATAAACACCGGTGTTGTCCTTCTCTTTACAACAAAATGGAAAATAAGCGTGCATACCACCGGACTGTCAGGTCCTGTAGGTGCATTGATATTGCTGCTTGGTCCCTTTGGTGCCATTTTCGGCCTGATATATCCGGTGCTGATCTGGTCAAGGGTTCTTTTAAAAAAGCATACTCTGTCCCAGGCAATCTGCGGAGGGGTTCAGGGATTCTTTTTAACAGTCATTGAGATGTATCTC
>NZ_SUTK01000024.1 GCF_015062905.1 Methanobrevibacter thaueri | reverse complement strand
TGAGCTTCCCGTTTTGTTAGCAACAACGTTAGACAAAAAGTAAGGCAAGCAAGAATCCACAATAAAATAATTGATAAGAATTGCCCTGAATCTAAGGATGAAAAGATTAGGATAAATAGGAGTTTTTATAATGATTGTTTGCGTGAATTAAAGCATGAAAACCCATTTCTATATGAAATTGACTCTACTGCTTTACAAGAGTCTACACAACGCCTACAAAGAGCATATAAACGCTATGATAAAAGATTGTCCGGTGAACCAAGGATTAAAACATTAAAAAATCCAGTACAATCATTTACCCTTAAAAATGTAAACAACAGCATTAGACTCAAAGGCAATTACATAAGACTAAATAAATACGGTTTCATCAAACTGCGTGGTCTGCGACCAATAATCGGCAGAATACAAACCGTAACCATCTTATATGACAAGGGAAGATGGTTTGCAATATTGACTTATAGAATTGAAATCCGTATAGATCCGCTTCCATTAACCGGTAAAGCAGTGGGAATTGACGTTGGGTTAAAAAATTATATCACATTATCAACGGGAGAGGCGATAGCCAAACCAGACACCCGTGATTTAGATAATAAAATAAAAAAACAACGCAAAATAATATCCCGCAGATTCCAATCATCACCATATGGAAGCAACTACCTAAAAGCCGTAGAAAAACTACAACAACTCGAACACAAAAGAAACAACATAATAAACGATTTCCACCACAAAATAAGCAAAAAAATAGTCACAGAATACGATATAATCGTAATGGAAACATTAAACATCAAAGGAATGCTAAAAAATCATCATGTCAGCAGTGGAATTCATGATGCCGCATGGTATAAACTAAAACAAAAAATCAAATACAAAGCAGAACTATACGGTAAAACATTCATCGAAATAGACCAATGGTTCGCTTCCACAAAAACATGCCACAAATGCGGCCACAAAAACAACAACATAACCCTAAAAGACAGACAATGGAATTGCCCAAAATGCGGCACACAACATCAAAGAGACCACAACGCAGCAATCAACATCTTAAACGAAGGGTTAAAAACACTAAAAACAGAACCTAGGGGACCTGGGGGATAGCTTAGAATATTTTCCATTCATATAGAATGGATTACCTAAGAATCTCCGACCTCTACAGGTCGGAGAGGTTCAAACAAAGTTTTTTAAAGAAAAAATATAGAACTGAAAACAGGTATCTTTAAATCATTTGACACATATTCAGAAAATCTGCCGACAAATTAACCATAAGTGAAAATAACATGAAATCGAAAACTTTAGACACAAAAACACGAAATCTGATACTCGCACTATTCTGATAGGAGTCTTCATGGGTTCTCTGGATACGGGCATAATCGGCCCTGTTCTACCTTCAATTGAGCAAAGCTTTAATCTCACAAGCAGGGAATCCAGTTGGATATTTACGCTTTTTGTAATTGCTTTCATGATCGGTTCCCGGTAATGGCCAAGTTTTCGGACTTTTACGTTAAAAAGCCGTGACGAACAATTTGAAACCATGAAAGCAAATCAATAGATATTCAGAATTTCAAAATCGCCATGATATGCCAAAAAATGCAATATATGTAACATATTTATTACAAGAAAAACTAAAATAATATTCATGTCAGTTAAGAGAAATTTTATTTTAGGCATTATCAATTGTTCAAAGGTATCCGATGTAAATGATATCATATCCCAATATGCAACTGAAGCCAAAGACACAACTTCCTATATTTATTTTTCTAAACAACCAATAGATACAAGCAATATATCCAATGACATCATTTTCTTTAAGATAATAGCTGAAAATGACACATTATTAAATAAACAAGTGGAAAATTTGATTAATGATTTAAACGGTCTCAAAATAGATTATGTTTTGAGGGATGAAGAGACAGGCGAGTTTCTGGTAACCGTTAAGTATGGAGCTCAGGTCGCCATTAAATTTGACAATGTTAAATTTTTGAAAAGGGGTACGTTTGAAAAAATCGATGGATTGAAATACACAAATACCAAGTATGGATATTGCAAAGGATTCAAGCCTAATTTCAGACCTCTTGAAGGAAAATCAACCGAAAATCTGGAAATTCTGCCTGAAATCATTTACATTACCTCTGATTCCGAGGAAAACTTATTAAAATTAAGGGATTATGTTTCCGAAAAGGTCCTGGAAATAGACCCAAATCTTGAAATAGAATTCAAATGGTTTTTCAGATAATTACTGATGCAATTATACTTAATTTCAAGCATCGTTAAATGATGCTTGAGTTAACAAACCTACTAAAATTTCATGTCTTCTTTTAATTTATGGAAACTTAATTCTTTTTAAAAAAATAAGTTAACTTAGATGTATATTCTCTAAGTTAAATTTAGCCTTTTTTAATCAGTACTCTCTAGGAATAGGCAAGTACGGATATGGAGTGATCCTGAAAAATTCAAAGGGCTCAATTAATGCATGTCCCCAAGGGTCAGATGATCTTGAATCGGGATCAATCACTATGTTGTCAATCATTGCAAAGAAATGACGGTGCCCAAATTCCATGGTACCGACATGAACATAATATAGCTTGTGTTGCTTGTCAAGACCTACCGCAGCACACATATGCAGGAACAGGTCCGTCTGACTGCAGCAGTTACCGCGCCTTAGCTCCAAGGTCATGTCGGGTGTTTGGTAAAATCCTGCTCTTGTTTTATGTTTGATATTTTTGCCCACCCAAACGGCAAGCTCATAAGCGGCTTCATAACCTGTAAGATTTCCTACAATTGACTGGGCAAGCTGTCTAACTGTAGGGGATATCTCTCCTGTAATATAATCTCCATCATACAGGTTAATAGTTATTGATGAATCTGAATAATTGCCAATAGGGTTTGTGAAAGAACAATCAATGAATGTCAAATTCATATTGGTATTATTCGAAAGATCAAACCTGTAATTTAAGAAGTTAACCTCTTCAAAAACTACATTGGAGTCATTAGCATCTATGACAATAGCAGATTCATTATGGTCAATTGTATGATTATTTCCATTGATGGTGACTGATTTTGAAATCACTACATCCTCATCTCCATCAACATATCCATAATCGCTTGTTAAATTGATATCACAATCATCAGCATCATTGATTAAATCATTTAATTCCGTGAAATTGCCTGTTTCATTAAAATCGTCTGCAGAAACGCATGCGATTGATAAAAAGAAACATAATCCCATCAGCATGATTATCAACTTATAGTTAATGTAAATACCTCCAATATTAATTTATAAAAAATTCATAAAAATTCTTTATTTTTATTATAAAGGTTATATTTGACTTATTATTTAAATCTTTACATTTTTATGCAATATCTTTTCAACGTCCTCCCTATGTTCAAAAAGGACACAGCCGCCCTCATGGTCATCCATAAGGATGCCTCCATCCCTAAGGGATTTGAACAGGTTGGAATCAAGTGCTTCGACAAGCGAAGTCTCACATAAATTGGTATCCGAATACGGTGAAGCGGGACAAGGTTCTGCGCCTCCATGGGAGTTTATATGGAAAAAACCCCTTCCTGCTGCCAGACAGCCATCGGAAAGTTTCTCATCGCCCGGAAATGACATGAAAAGCATGTCCCGATAATCATTGCGAAGGCGATCGATTTCACCAAACAGCAAATCCCTTTCACTGTCGCCCGGAGCCAGTTCAATCGTTTCAGTATTCATAGGCACATATTCAATGAAAAATACGACCTTGCAGCCCAAATCATGCAGCTTATTGATGAAATCGTTCGAAATCAGCGAGGATATGTTTTCTTTTGTGAATGTAAGTGAAGCTCCAAATATGATATTTTTGCTTTTCATCACTTTCATGGACTCGATCAACTGACCGTAGACCCCCGCTCCCCTTCTTGAATCGGTCACCTCTTCGCCACCTTCAATCGAAAGGATTGGAGCAAGGTTTCTGTTATCGTCAAATAGCTTCATATAATCTTCTCCCAGCAATGTTCCGTTAGTGAATATTGGAAAGAGTATTTCAGGATATTTGCTTGCATTTTTTATTACATCTTCCCTTATCAGAGGCTCTCCACCAGCTAAAACTATGAAACTAATTCCGATTTCCTTTGCTTGCCTGAATATGTCATCCCATTGTTCGCCCGAAAGCTGATTTACAGGCTCATCGTCACTGCATGCATCATTTGCCCTCGAGTAACATCCTGTGCAATGCAGGTTGCAGCTGCTTGTGATGCTTGCAATTAGAAATGCAGGAATATTTTTGCCATTCTGCTCATATCTCTGCCTTATTTTTGTTGCCTTTCTTGCATGTTTTGAAAATTTGAGCAGATAAATGCTTTCCTTAGGATTTTTAAGAGTGGCGCGCATCGCATCTTTCAGTATGGATTCAACACCTTCTGACAAGTATTCCTGAATATCAAAATTTGAACCGGTCATTTTTTCACCTTTACACAGTCAAGCAGGAAATTTGCATGTTCTTCCGTTTGTCTGAAAAAATCATCAAGCGAATCCTGAGGAATATCCTCATATTTTGAACAAATTTCCAAAAGAAGATATATGGGAAAGCTGTAATACTCCTTTGCCAGGAGTTTAGAATCAATATCCTGCCTTATTACCCCTTTTTCCTTCAGGATTGTGAAGAATTCGTTCCAGAATATCAGGGGCTTCATCAATATCTCATCATGGAAAAACATCCTGATATTGTCATCATAATTCATCTGTATGAATACCAGCTTCCAAATCTTCAGGTTTCTTTGCATGCTAAACATTTCCCTTATGGCTTCTGATCCCTTATGATAGAACAGTTCTGGGTTTTCAAGCAAAATCTCATTGTTTGGCGACAAATCCAATTCTTCACTGTTGAGCATTTCATCATTTTCCAAAATGTCTGTGAGATACTCAAATATGTCCATCAATATGGCTTCTTTTGATGAATAGTGGCTGTATATTGAGCTTTTCTTAATTCCCACTTCATCTGCAATTTCCCTAAGCGAAACTGAATCATATCCCTTTTTAGAAAATAAATCTAATGATACATCAAATATCCTTTCCTTCGTTTTCATTATCCTACCTACCGTTCGTTAGGTATACTATCAATGACATCTCATATAAACTTTACTAAAACCATGAAAAAAAATAAAAAAAGATAAATAGCTTACGCTATTTATTTTAAACTCATAATATACACACTAAATCACATATATTGTGTAGATATGGTAGAAGTATGGTCCCCAATATCCATGACCAGTATGAGTAGTTGTTCTTCCACATTGGTCACATCTGAACTTGGTAGTGCCTTTGTATTTAACTTTTGCAGCTTTGTATTTGTGAGACCCTGGAACATATTTAATCTTGTATTTTTTAGTTACAGATTTTTTATATATTGCATCGTCCCCATGCATTTTTACAAAGACGTCACTCAAAGTACCAGTCGCCCATACGCGCACTTTACCGTTTTTGACTTTTGCTTTAGTGTATTTTCCATTTCTTCCTTGAAATTTAAGCCAGCCGTTTTTGACTTTTTTACCAGTTGTAGTTTTCACTAAAACGGTGTATTTTTTTGATTGGCCAGCATATAGTTTTGGGTTCGGAGCATAAATCTTTACACTAAACCTTTTTTTAAGTATAGCTTTTGAAAAGGACTTGCCCGTTTTATACAGGTTGTCATTTCCTAAAAACTTAGCAGAGTAGTAGTATTTCTTAATCTTTTTCAATTTGATGCTTTTAGTGGCCACTCCATTTTTAACTTTGGCATAGTATTTTTTGCCATTGATTTTGAACATGACTTTGCCTTCGTTAACATTTTTGCCATTGCTTTTTACAGTAGCTTTAAGTTTCATTTTAAAACCTTTGTATTCTTTAACTTTCATTGCTTTGACAGAAACACCAGATTTTTTAATGGTGATTGTTTTAGAAGCAGACCCTGAAACAAATGGTTCAAGAGGAACAAATTGTACCGTCCACATTCCTGCCCCAACAGGAGGTACAAAAGAAATTTGACCATTTGAATTAGGTGTGTAATATTTTGTTACACTGGTTTTTCCTTTCGTAAATACTACACCAACATTTAAAGAAGTCAGCGGTTTTTTAGTTACTTTATCAGTTAAGGTAGCAGTCATTTTAGCACCTGACATATAATTTGAATTATAATCAGAGACAGTGATATCTGCAGTTCCTTTGACAAATAAGTATGCAACATCCATAGTAATTCCATCATATGTATTTTCTGCTGCCATAACATATATTCCAGGAGTTAAAGTATTTTTTGCAATAGTCATTGGATAGTCTCTTTTTTCTGTTTTTGTATTTTGATAATGATGTGTATAAACTACCTTAGAATTTCTATCATAGACATTAAAATTAAAATCATATCCTATAGAACCACTTATTAAACAAGGTTCAATATAACAGTAAATTACTTCTTTTTTATCAGAATTGATAGTAGTATCAAATAGGTCAATAGTATACCAATTAGCAAATATCATTGAAAGTTTATCATTAGATTGATCAGCTGTTAATTCGGAATCTTCTTCACTAACAGATAATTTATCACCTTCATCACTAGTTTCATTTGCTGCCTTTTCTAAATCATTTTCAGAATTAGTTGAAATCTCATCAGCTGCCTCATCAGCTGCCACTATATCAACAGCATTTGCATCATCAGCAGCTATGCTATCAGTAGCATTATCCGCTGCACTGGCCGCCGATATTGCACAGATACTTACTATCAACAATAGAAGTATTAAAATATATTTTCTCTTAAACATGTTATCCCCTTAAATTAATTTAAGCATAAGAACTTAATCCTATAACAACATTTTTATTTTTATAAATATATAAAATTAGCTATAAAATTCAAAAGATATCATATATATTTAACAATATTAATATTCGACAAACAGATTAGTAACAAAAAAATTAATTTATAAATATTGTTCATTCAATTTATATTAATTAGAAATTTTTACCCAATTTATTCATTAAATAATTATACTGTTGTTTAACTAAAATCAATCATTTATTCATTGCTAATTAATTGAATGTCCGTATCTTTGCTTTATAACAAATTAAATAAATGATTTTTAAGTAAATTCTGATAAATATTATATCAAAATTAAACAAAATAATAAAAAATATAATGGAAATTAAATTGATTGTAACAAATTATTCAAAAAGTAAAAAGTAAATAATATATAAGAAATTTAATAAATAATTTAACATCTAACACTGGAGGTAAAACAAATGAAAAAGCATCTGACAGTACTATTAATATTGGCGGTTGCCTGTGCATTTTCCATATCTGCAATTGCAGCCACAACTTTTGAAAATCAGGATTTTGACGGTAAATTCAAAATGGACGTTATTCAAGGCGCTGATTTTGAGAAAACCGAATCCGACGGCGTCATAACTTATCTTGATGCTGACAAAAATCTTTTCCTAATTTATTCAGAAGATTCTTCACTCAATCCTAAAATGGATGATGCAGAATATAAAACATTCGAATTATCTTCAGGATTTAATCCTGACGGAAAAGACGGTGACATCCGCGTCTACAAGAAAAATAACATTTACGGCGCTATGGCTGTTGGCGACGGAATCATGGTAGTCGTAGGATATGACGACCGTGCTGATGCAATAGACATGGCAAAATCAATTGTATTTACAAAATAAGTACAATTTTCTTTTTTTTCTTTTTTTGACAACTCCCAAAATTTAAATATTTCTGTTTTTAAAAATTAGATTAACCGTATTGGGAGGAATATTGATGCATATCAGAAAGGCAAATCATAAAGACTTGGCGAAAATCATGAAGATTTACAGAACCGCTCAGGATTTCATGATTAAAAGCGGAAATCCAAATCAGTGGGGCCACAGATACTCCTCAAAAGATCTCATTGTAAGCGACATTGACAACGGAGTTTGCCATTTGATATGTGAAAGCGAAAATCCTCATGGAGTATTTGCCCTTTTTGAAGGCTCAGAGCCAACATATGAACATATCGAAAATGGCGAATGGCTAAACGATGATGAATATGTCACCGTTCATAGAATTGCAAGCGACGGAAAGGTACACGGCATATTCAAGTGCGCCATAACATACTGCAAAAGCAACTACAGAAACATAAGAATTGACACCCACGCAAGCAATGTTGTGATGCAGAAGCAAATCGAGAAAAACGGTTTTGAAAAGTGCGGCACAATATATGTGGCGGACGGGTCACCTCGAAGGGCATACCAGTGGACAAGGTGACGGACCTTAGGAGCATGGAACTTTTTTCAAAAAAATATATTACATTTAAAATACAGATATATATTAGTTTAATATTGAATTGGATTGGATAATTATGAATGTTGAAAAGCTAGTTGGAAACACACCGATGATTAAGATCGATTATGAATATGAAGGGAAAAAGGGCAGCATATACACAAAACTCGAATACTACAATTATACCGGAAGCATAAAGGACAGGATTGCATTATACATTATCCAAAAAGAAAGGGAAAACGGCAATTTGGCTGATGGACAGCCGATTATTGAAGTTACAAGCGGAAATACAGGAATTGCTTTTAGTGCCATAGGTGCCCTTTTCGGCCATGAAGTCCACATATTCATGCCTGATTGGGTATCCCTTGAAAGAAGGAAACTCATTGAGATGTATGGAGCTCACGTTCACCTCGTATCAAAAGAGGAAGGTGGATTCAAAAGAGCTCTGGAAATGGTTGATGACTTTGCAGAGGAAATTGGTGCATACAAGCCACTCCAATTTGATAATGAATTAAACACACAGGCACAATACTGCACCACAGGTCAGGAAATAATCGATGAGCTTCCCGATGTAAACGCTTTCGTTTCAGGAATAGGCACAGGAGGAACTCTAATGGGAATCGGCCAAAGACTAAAGGACCATAATCCCGATGCCAAGCTATTTGCCCTTGAACCGTCAACATTATCAATACTTAAAATGGGAATGGAAGAAGGATCACATCTGATAGAAGGAATCGGCGATGACTTCATTCCTGGAATCGTGAATGAAGATTTGATTGATGATATAGTATTGATCGATGACTGCGATGCAATCAACATGTCAAAAAGAATTGCAAAAGAGTTCGGTTTGGGAATAGGCATTTCAAGCGGAGCCAATTTCCTTGCAAGTGTCCTTATGGACAGCGATGAATTGAAGATTGCAACAGTATTTCCGGATGATAACAAGAAATACATAACTACAAAACTGTCTGAAAAAATCGATGAAAACCCTAAGCTTCATTCCAATAAAGTGAAGCTAATCAATTTTGAAGTAATATAACTATTTTTAAAATTAGCTGCGAAACATGCTAAAAAAGATAGGAAGATTAATCCTATCGGATTTCCGATAGGAATTATTGAATCTTTTTGAGTTTTTACCGGATATTAAAATAATCTTTATATTCATCAAAGTGCCTATTTTAAGAAATATAAAGATATGACATTATGTTAGAGGTGAATCCCTAACTGAAATCATAATGGATATTGTGCAGCTTGTACAGGCATACTGAACTGCTTGAAGGGAAGGCATAAATCATGTAGTCCAGCTCTTCAAGAGTAATTTTCTTATTGATGATAAATGCAAACATGTTAGCCACGTTTTCAGCATCTGCAGCATATATCTCTGCACCTACAATGTTCAAGTCCCTATCCACAATGACCTTTGCCTCTGCGGTCCGATCGTTTTTGAGCTCAAGGGAATATGAGTTTCCGTATCTTATTGTGTGGACCTCATATTCGTCGCTTTCATCAGCCACATATGCCGGAACACCTACGGTTGCAATCCTTGGAATAGTATATGCGACTGCAGGAACTACAGGATAGGTTATCTCATCTGCCTGACCAAGCAATTCCTTTGCAAGGTATTTTGAGTGATGTATTGCAACGGTTACAAGCTTTGCAATGCCTGTGTCTGCAACATCACCTGAAGCATAGATGTTTGGAACTTCAGTCTGAAGGTGTCCGTTTACCTTGATTCCCTTGCTGGTATAGGACAGTCCGACATTTTCAAGACCAATGTCCTCCACATTTGCGGTTCTTCCCATTGCTGCAATGACATAGTCACCTGTCAGGCTCAGTCCGCTTTCACACTTGACAGTGAATCCGTCCTCATAGGCCACATTGTCAATTTTTGCTTCGGGATCCCTCAGCTCTTCATCTGAGTTCAATGCATTTTCAACGTTCAATACCTTATCCTGAGGATTATCGATTTCAACATTGCTGATTACTTCGGTTACTGTCTGGTTAAAATGGAAATTAATGTTCTTTTCTTTAAGTATCTTGATTACATTCTGTACATATGGTTGGTGGAAGTATTTCAGAGCCATGTTTCCTCTGATGATTACGTCTGCACTGAGTCCTGCCTCGGCAAGTATTGATGCGAATTCCATCCCTACAAATCCTGCACCTATTATTATGGCATGCTTCGGCAAATCGTCGATATCCAAAAAGTCTGTGCTGTCATGCATGTATTCCTTACCCGGAATGTCTGGAATCACCGGCTTTAGGCCTGTGCATATTACAATCTTGTCTGTTGTGAAGCTTTCGTCTCCTACCTGAACGGTGTGCTCATCTAAAATGACCCCTTTTCCATGGGCAACGTCAAGGTCGTATTCCTTGAACTTGCCGTCGAGAAACGGAGCCATGTTTGCAATGCGTTTCCTTTTCAGCTTCATCAAATCAGGCCAGTTGACATCAAAGTCGCCCTCTTTTCCAACGCCTTCAAAGTTTTCGGTCAATGCCTTGATTTCATAGGGAGCATCGAGCAGTGCCTTTGAGTTGCAACCCCTATTTGCGCAGGTTCCACCATATAGGCTTTCTTCAACAATCAGAATTTTAAGGCCAGCTTTTCTTAAGAATCTGCCACCTTGCCAAGCGGCATTTCCGCTTCCAATATATATTACATCATAATCCATTTTTTCCAACCTCTTAAATAATATTTGTTTTATTCAAATATAAAAGTTAATTAATGATTTGAAAAAGAAATTATATTATGAAGGATTACTTGTATATTGATTATGCTGATGATGGCGGCCAGGCAAGGTTTAAGGTTTCAGAGACTCCAAAAATTGACCATCTGATTAAGGAAAAGGAATTTGACAAGGCATTAATTGAAGTAAACAAGTTATTGGAAACAGATTACAGCTACGGCAATCTGAACCTTAAGGGAATCATATTGGAAAATCTCGGCAGGTTCGATGAATCCCTCGAGTGCTTTGACAATGCTCTTAATCTTCACCAGTCATCAGACATTCAACTGAACAGGGCCAACTGCCTGTATGGATGGGCCAAGGTCACATTTTTCCCCGAAGCGAACTACGACAAGGCCCTGAAGCTGATCGACTGTGCAATAGACAATCTTCCCGATGGAGAGGATCCTTCTGAAGTCTATTTTCTGAAGGCTGAGATTCTTGAAGCGTTGGAGATGCTTGTAGATGCCCACAGGTGCTATCTTACTGCCTATAAGGAATTTGACAGGCTCAAGGAATTTGAAGCGCAATGCGAATATCTGAACAGTACCCATGACACTTTGGTGAATGTAGTTGGCTGCGACTTTTATGGTTTCACACCTAAAACAGGCGATGTTTTGAGTTTGGTCAAGGATGATGACAACGAACATGACAGCGATGCGGTGGCAGTTGTATATGACGGCAAAACCGTTGGCTATGTTGCAAATAATGATTACACATTAATTGATGAGGTCAAAAGCGCCAGCAACATACGAAATATGATAGCAGATGATCAAAAAATTGAGATTCAGTTCGTTTTCCTTGGGGAATATGTAATAGCCAAGCTTTTAGATTAAAATAAATTTGATTCTGCTATTCCTGCTGATTTTTGATTTGCTTTTGAATCTTAGGATATTCAAATCAAATTTTGGAGCTTTTTTTGTATCCAGTGGATTGTTAAGCTGATAATTGATATCCTTCATTATGTAAAATGTATCGTATATGCTGCCGCTAATATGATTTTTCATTGCCACCACCATTTATTGCATGAAATTTGATTACTAAAGTGTTTGATATATATCCCCAATTAAATATTGCATTAAAATTCTATTGCATATGTGTTAATGCAAATGTCGATTGAATAACTTGATTTTATTTAAAATAACCATAAAATAAATAACCGTTATATTGATATAAAGATACTTTACAAATCACCATAATTTTCCTTTTCAATTTAATCGCCACAAACAAGAAATCATGGATGAAAAAATTTCCTATAATTAGTATTTATCTTATCCTATTTAATGTTAATCCAATTGTAATGGCTTTAAAATATTGTTGTAGATTTGTAAAATTGATTTCATTGAAACATAGTATATAAAGTTATTGTTTTAAATAATAATCGATTCTGAAGAAAGAAAATAACTGTTTCATTTTTAACTGTTTCATATGAAACATTTATATTATTTAAAAAACATAATATCATCAGGTGAAAAATATGGAAGATGAAAGTTTTCAGGCAATAAAAGACACTTCGCCTTTTATCGCATGGATTCATAATATATCCCTGAACCAGCAGAAATATATGAAATCAAAATTCAACGAACTTGATTTGGGTCATGACGTGAGATATATCATGTTCATATACGACAATCCAGACTGTTCTCAGGAAGATTTGGTAAATATGTTTGGCTTAAGCAAGGGGAATATCGCCAAATCGTTAAAAAAACTGGAAGACAATGGATTTATTAAAAGACAGGTCAATCCAGAAAACAGACGTAAATACATGCTGAATACAACAGAAAAAGGAAAAGACCTGGTTCCAGAATACAGAAAGATATCAAGGGAATGGGAAAAAGAAGTGGGAATAACGGACAATGACATTGAAATAAAAAAGAGAATAAAAGAAATAGCCATAAACGGAATGAAACTCATTGAAGATAATTAAAAAGAGGGAGAAAAAATGAAAATAGAATTTGAAACATATATAGTATTCATATCATTCATAACATCATTTTTTGCAGTCTTTCTATCAAATGGAATAATAATAGGTGTTCCGGCGATAGCACAGGACTTTGCAATGAATAATGTTATACAGAATTGGATTCCAACAATATTTTTCCTTGTGGTTGCTGTATTTACAGTGCCTGCAGGACAAATTTCAGGAAAGTTCGGAGTTAAAAAGTCACTGCTTGCAGGAATCCTGGTGTTCCTTATAGGTTCAATCGGAGCATGCATATCCTTTTCAACCGAATCATTCCTGATATTCAGGATAATTCAGGGAGCGGGCGTAGCATTCCTTAACGTGTCCGCAATGGCAATGGTAGTGCATGCGGTCAAGCCGCAAAATCGTGGAAAGGCACTGGGCTTTACAGTGACAGGAGTATATCTGGCAACTTCCCTGTCACCGGTAATCTGCGGATTTCTGGTCCACAACCTGGGATGGAGATCAATGTTTTATTTTGTAATTCCATTTTTGGTATTGTGCATCATCCTGATGATATTAAAGATACCTCAAGAATGGAAAACATATGAAAAAGACAAAATCGATATTGCAGGTTCCATTTTATATGGAATCGGAATTTTATCATTCATCTATGGATTTACAACATTAATCACAACAACAGGCAAAATATTGACACTTGCGGGAATCATCCTGCTCATAATATTCGGATGGTACGAGCTAAGGCAAAAATCTCCGGTATTCAACATGAACCTGTTCAAAAACAAGAAGTTCACATCATCCAACATTGCAGCATTGTGCAGCTATCTGGCAATTATGGTAGTGACAACAATCCTTAACTACCACTTCCAGTATGTAAGGGGTTGGAATGCACAGATGTCCGGAATGATACTTATCATAACCCCAATCATCATGGCAATTATGGCCCCTAACGCAGGCAAGCTTTCAGACAAGATTCATCCGCAAAAGCTGGCTGCATTGGGAATCGGAATAGCTGCTGTAGCATTGGCGATTCTAACCTTCCTTACAGGCGACACCCCGCTTTATATAGTCGTTCTTGCAATGGTATTGCAGGGTATAGGAATGGGACTCTTTTCAAGTCCGAACATGAACGCAATCATGAGTTCAGTTCCTCCAAAGGATGCTCCAACCGCATCAGCGTCACAGGCAACAATGAGAACAATAGGCCAGACCATGAGTTTGGGACTTTTGACATTGGTGTTCGCATGGGTGATGGGCAGCCTGAAATTGGATCCTCAATATGCAGCTATGATTATACAGGCATCACAAACCATCTGTTTAATCTGTACCGTTGCATGCATCCTGGCGGTATTTGCGTCACTTGTCGGAATCAGGTCATCAGATAAGTTCAACACAGACCGATAAACTGAATAATATGTCCCGAGCGCAGTTTTGTGCCGGGACATACACTTATTTTTTTATTTTAAATCTTATTTTTGCACCTTACCCTCTCATTTTCACAAAATTTTTAATTGATATTAATAAAAAAATATTATTAAAGGTGAAAATGTGCAAAGGTCAACAAAGATAATATTTATCGTAGTGATCCTATTGGTTATAGGCGGAATAGTATTTTTTGAAAGCGCAAGATATCCTGAAATCCAATACACTACAATTGCCAATACAAGTATCGGAACAGTGGAAGTCGGAACAGCTGGAAATGAAAACGCAACTACCTGCATTGCCCTGATAACCGGAATACATCCAAGGGAAACACTGTCAATGGACCCTGAAATCCAAGCAGCGAGAGAATACGGAAACGACAATGTCAAGATAATCAACTATAAGGTGACCGTGACCGACAGCCCTGAAGACTATGAGCAGGGAAGGGCAAACGGAGAAAGTCTGGTGCATGACTATGTCAATCCGAATGTAACCGCTTCCGATGCAGATGCGGTCATAATCAGCCATTCACATAACGCAGATTACGGCGAAGGATTCTACCTTGCCACCCCAGAAATGGATGATTCCTCAGTGAGCATTGCAGAAAAAATCAGTGAAAGAAGCGACTTCAACTATTATCCAGTGACAGGCAATGAAACATACAAATCCACCTCAGCCGTTCTGGTTTCAAAACCTATTGCACAGGCAGGCTATCCGACATTCGTGTATGAGATACCTGAAGACATTTGGGAGAGCACCGCAACCGGAAAGACCAAGGAATTATTCAATCTTATTGCAGAGAATATTTAAAGTGATACTATGAAAAGAAAGGAAGTAGTCCTGTTCATGACAGTTGGAACCGGCACAAATTTAAATTCAAGCGAAGAGAGCTCAAAAACTCTTGCCCGAAAATTATATTATACCATTGAAAAGATTCGTCCGATCCATGTTGTATTTTTTGCATCCGACAAATCAAAGGAAACCATTGGATATATTGAAGAATTGTTCACAATGGATAACGATGAATTTATAGCCGGCGAGGATTATCAGATTGTTGAAATAAGTGCAATTGATGATTTGAATACATGTTTTGAAGCATATGAATCCAAGATATGGGAATTTGATTACATTGATGATGAGAATGATTATAAAATAATAATGGATTACACTTCCGGAACCAAAACAATGTCAGCGGCAATGGCCAGCTGCGGAATGTTCTATTCAAAGGACCTGATTTCAGTGGGCGGAGACAGGTCAACAGGAGAGGTTTCAAGAGGAACTGAAATAATCAACTACCAGAACATCTACAAGATATATGACAAATTTGTCCTTATGAGAACCAGATACAATTTCAATGCAAACCGTTTCATGGCATGCATTGATATGCTGAATTATATCGTTGACTTGAACATCCATAAGGAATCACTGCTGCATCTCTGCAAGGCCTATTACGCATGGGACAATATGGATTTTGAAGAGGCATATGACAATCTAAGAAAAGTTGATGCCAATCACATTGAGCTAAGCGATATCAAAAACGACATCAAATTCAATCTGAAAGCCCTCGGAAACATCATGAACTCAAGATCAGTCAATCTGAAAAACTGCTATATTCTTGCAAGCCTGATTAATAATTCAATAAGAAGGTCCGAAGAGTTCAAGTATGATGATGCGATAGCACGATTATACCGGTCATTTGAACTGATTGCACAAATCGAACTGACAAAATATAACATCAAAAGCTCAGACATTGACGTTTCAATACTCAAGCAGAACAATGTGTCTGATGAGTTCATATTGGAACTTGAAAAAACAAGGGAAGATGGAAAAATAAGAATCGGACTGGAAAAAGATTTTCTACTTTTAAATGAACTGGGAAATGATTTGGGAAAATATTTCATTGAAAACAAATCAAAAATCAAGGATTTAACCAAAAAAAGAAACTATTCCATTTTAGCCCATGGGCTTGATTCCCTGACCAAAAAGGACTTTGACGAATTCCTAAAGATAGTTCTCAATCTGTCCTATTCATTGGATAAGGACATGAAAAAATTCCTAAATCAAACAAGATTTGCAAAATTTGATTTAAAACTAAAATTTAACAAGAATTCTTAATTTTAAAAAAAAAGAAAAAAAGAATATAGTTAACTAGAATGGAAGACTTGCATAAGTTCCTTGGAAGGAATATGAATTAGTATTCCAATTAACTATAGTTCCAAATGAATTTCTTGAACTTGTTGGGTCTACAACATGCCAATTATTACCAATTAATACTTGAGCCCATACGTGACCATATGTACTTCCACTGGAGAATGTACATGTTCCGTGAACATATCTTGCAGGAAGTCCTGCGGTTCTGTACATTGCAACGAGCAAGTGTGCTTGGTCTACACAGTTTCCTGCACCATTGTTATAGGTACCTACAGCACCATAATGGGTATCATAATAGAAACTGTATGATATGGAATCCCTTACAAAGTTGTAAATTGCCTTAGCTTTTGCGGTAGCATCAGTTCTGTCGCCAATAGCACTAGCTACTGCTTTTTTAATAGTTGTACTTCCAACTTGACAGTTACTTGTAGATTTAAGATAAATACTTGTATCTTTTACAGTATTTTTCTCATTTAAACCAGTTCCCCCTTGTGAACTTGAAGATCCAGAACCATATGTAATTACACAGTAGTTTGGTAAGTAATTATCATTATTACCGTAAAATGCTAAAATCCTGGAGAACGCATCGACCAATTCACTGTAGATGATTTTTCCAACAGCTGAGTTAGCGTAATTCGGTGCCTGTTTATTGTTTTTAATAAAGGTTACCGCATTTTTAGCTACAGTTATATAATCTTTCTTATATAATTCAACTGAATTGATAGTATCTCCACTAGGTGAAGTAGGTGCTTTGACTCCGGTTAATATAGCAACATTAGCAGTATTGGAGCTACCCAAGTTTGCAATAGCCTCACTCATAACATACAGGAATTCAGGTGTTTTAAATGTGATTCCACCAGTAGTTACTGTAGTAGGCAATTTGTTATTCTTCTCAAAATATGATTTGATTGTTTTTGCACCTGCAACGACATTCTTAATTGATATGGTATCAATTTTCTTAACAGTCAGCTTTGTTGAGGCAGTAGTTGGAAGATTTAAGTTATCTCCGCCAAATTGATATGAAACGCTATATGTTCCAGGAGTGAAGCTGGCACTAATTGTTACATAACCATTTGAATCAGTTTTGCCAGTATAATCTTTTGAGTTGACTGTCAGTTTAACAGTTGCACCTGATATTGGTTTGCTCTTGGAATCAAGAAGCAACAATTTACTGGATTGAGTACCCTGATAAAAGGTAGTTGCTGATTTCCAGCTAAGAGAAGTTGCTGTCCTTTTAACAACCTTAATCTGAGTGGACCCTGTTACTGCATTAACTTTGGAACTGGCCGTATTAGTGAATTTGACTGTGTATGTTCCAATCTTTAAATTAATTGGCAATGAAACAATTCCGTCGCCGTTTGTGGTTTTGACATATGATTGACCATTCACAGTAAGCTTAATCTGTTTGTAAGCTATTGGGACATTTCCAGATGTCAAGGCTACTTTGAATGCTGTTCCTGCTCCTTCACCAAATGTGGTTGTGCTTTTAACAACATAAGTAGGGTCTTTAGATGGAATTACTGTAATTCTATATTTTACACTGCTTCCCTTATAATAACCAGTTTTTGGGAATTTGAATTTAACTTTATAAACACCAGCTTTGAGTGCAGGCAATTTAAATTTAACCTTACCGTATGTGCTGGTTTTTCCAGTGTATTTTTTTCCATCAATTTTCATTATGATAACTTTTCCCTTATCAGGTGAATAACCAAATTCATTGAGTAATTTAACCTTAACTTTTTTAGTTTTATCTGATGTAAGGAAAATATAATTATAAGATTTTAATGAGGTTTTTGCTGATTTAACTACTTTGACAGTATTAGTTTGTGTTAAACCATCCCTGTTATATGATACAATTTTATAAGTTCCCTTAGGAAGATCTTTCAAGGATATCTTAGCTACTCCTTTACTGTCAGTTCTGACACTGTATGTTTTTCCGTTGATTTGGAATCTTACTTTCTTGTTAGCCGCTACTTTTCCATTGCTTTTAAGAAAAGTGGCTGAATATTTTTTACTGTCCATATACACTTTTGTCAAATCGTCTGAAACAATGGTTGACATAATTTTAATTGTATTGGTTAAAGAGTAACCAGAATAAATATTTTTAGCAACAACACTATATGTTCCAGGTTCGAGGTCAAGATCTAAGGAAGCAATACCGTTACTATCGGTCTTTTTAGTATAAAGTTTACCTTTTAATATAAATTGAATATCAGCATTGGCTACTGCACTGCCGTTAGTATATAAAAATTTAGCAGTATACTTTGCAGTTCCCTTATAATATTTAGTAACGTCTTTTGCAGTGATTGTTTGTGATATATCAATGGAGTTTGATATGGCATTATTGTTGTTATCACTTGTTATGACATTACTGTCTTCTATGTTAGTTGATAAAGTACTTGAATTTTCAGATTTTAAAACATCATTTGATGAATCATTATCAACAACAGATTCAGTTGCCTGTAACTCAGATGCCTCATCACTAGCTATGATCATTTCATTGTCAGGTGAGCTAGCAGCATATGAATCCGTGACATTTGCATCACTTGCATATATCGTACCGACTGATAATGCAACAGCCAGAACAAATACCAAAGTGAGCAATATTCTTTTGTTCAAAATATTTTACCTCCATAACAAAATTAATCCTACGAGATTTTTCTCGCTTATGTAATATATAATACAAATATCTTATATAAACCTTTTTATTACCTAAATCTCATTAAATGAGTTTAATTTTATAAAATAAGGTTAATACATTATGAAAATAATACATTAAAGTGATTTTTACTTAAATTTAGCAATAAAAAGCTTAAAACATATGAAATAATTTATTAAGCAGTTTAATTAAATAGTACTTTAAATATTAATTTTAAACATTATAACTTATAAAAACAAGAATTTTAAGTAAATAATATTCTAAATCAATTCATTTAAATACCTTAACCATTAAAATGCCATGATTTATTTGTTATTTTAAAAAATAAACCTTAAAAAATGTTTTTAGAGTTAGCGATAAAAATTTTTTAATTTCATTTAAATAATGCCGAAAATATTTCTAAAATCCCCGCAGCAAAATTGAACAATTGAAATCAAGAATTATTTTTCATATCTATTATTCTTTTCCAAAATTGGAATTTTCAAAAACAGATGCTTCAACAATTTGTTGAGTCATGTAAAAAAAAAAAATGTAAGAAAAATACTTCATCAATTAAAATAAAGAAAAAAGAAAAAATAGATTTTAGAATGGAAGACTTGCATATCTGCTGTGCAAGCTATAAGAGTGTGTATTCCAATTAACTATTTTTCCAAAAGAGTTTCTAGTACTAGTTGGATCAGCACAAACCCAAGTATCTCCAATTAAAACTTGAGCCCAAACGTGACCATATGTACTTCCACTGGAGAATGTACATGATCCGTGAACGTATCTAGCCGCAAGACCTGCTGTCCTATACATAGCAACTAACAAATGAGCCTGGTCAACACAGTTACCTCTTCCTGCATTCAAAGTACCTACAGCTCCGTAGTGTGTATCATAATAGAAACTATATGATATTGAATCCCTTACATAGTCGAAAATTGCTTCCGCTTTTGCATAATCACTAGTTAAATCTTTAGTTAATGAATTTACCAAAGACTTTATTTTTGAATTTCCAACTTGACAGTTGGTAGATGATTTAAGATAAGCGGTCAAATCCTTAATGGTATTCTTCTCAATTACGCCCTTGATGTAATTTGAGACTGTAACACTAATGGTATTTGATGTTGAACTAGCAAGGTAATCATTACTACCGCTGAACTTAACGTTAACGTTGTATTTTCCTACAGGAACATATGCCTTAATTGTCGCATATCCTTTTGAGTCTGTAGTTGCAGAATATGTTTTAGAATTTATAGTTGCTTTAACAGTCAATCCTGAAATTGCCTTTCCATTGGTATCTGTCAATAACACTTTAATTGTTTGTGGGGAATCGCTAAATGAGGTTTCACCTTTCCAAGTAATTTTTGTAGCATTTCTCTCTTTCACTACAATTGGAAGGGTAACGGACTTGGCATTTAGTTTGGATTCCTTATTTATTGAATATTTAACAGTGTAATTACCAATATCCAAGTTAATAGGAATTGAAGCAAATCCATTGTTGTCAGTAGTTTTAGTGTAGCTCTTACCATCAATATTAAAGGTCAATGCTCTTTTAACTAAAGCAACACCTCCAGCTGTAGCCTGTACTTTTAATTGAGTACCTGCACCGTAACCGAAGGTTGTAGTGCTTTTTACTGTCAATTTGGAATTTTTAGTACTTAGCACTGTAACCAAATAAGATGCTTTAGAAGCCTTATAGGCATCTTTACCATCAAATGTATACTTGACAGTATACAGACCTTTTTTAACGGACGGCAATTTAAGGGAAAATTCTCCTTTTCCATTAGTTTTTTTAGTGTATGTCTTTCCATTGAAATTGATTTTGACAACTTTTCCGGAAGAAGGAACATGATCAAAATCATCCTTTAAGGTGGCTTTAATATACTTTGGAGAGTCACCTGTAAGGAAAGTGTAATCACTGGTTATAAACTTGGTGGATACCTTGGAATAAATCTTGATTTTAACTGTTTTTTTATAACCATCAGTATTGTAACAGACAATGGTATGCTTACCTTTCTTAAGGTTCTTGATTGAAATCTTTGCCTTACCCTTTGAGTCTGTTTTTACCTTGTAAGTTTTACCGTCAAGCTCTAACTTAACATATTTATTAGCCAAAGCCTTCCCATTGCTTTTGTAGAATTTTGCGGTGAACTTATTCAAGTTGTCACCTAAAGCCTTTTTAAAGCCCTTTGCATCAATGGTAGGTAAAATCTTAAAAGTGGTGGTTAACTTGTATCCGTTAACCGGATTGGTTGAAATGACCTTATAGGTTCCAGGATTCAAGTCTATCGGAAGGCTTGCAACACCGTTGGAATTAGTCTTTCTGGTGTATGCCTTTCCATTTACAGTTATAGTAACATCCCTATTTGCTAAAACCTTTCCATCACTATCATAGAAGGTAGCACTATATTGTGTACTTCCCTTGTAGTATTTTGTGATGTCTGATGCTTTGATTGTTGGCAAAACTTCAATTGTTGAAGTTAAATTATTGCTGGCTTCAAATGCATCATCACCTGCGAAATATGCAATTGCACTATATTTTCCAGGATTTAATGTCAGATTTAAGCTAGCAATACCGTTATCATCTGTCTTAGCAGTATAATTAACCTTATTAATTACAAAATTAACAACTTTATTTGCCAATGAACCGTTTGTATTGGAATCCTTCAATGTCACATCATAGGATCCCTTATAGTATACAGTATTTGTTGGCTCTGTCAATTCTGTCTGGTTTTTACTATTATCTTCTAAAACCTTTTCTTCATTGTCAGTTGATAAAGTATTTGAATTGTCAGATTCTACATCGCTAGCCGGACTTTCACTTCCAATTTGGATTGCGTCATCACTAGAACCAATTGTATTTGAATCTGTTATATTAACATCACTTGCTTGAACTGCACTAATTGACATGATGCAAATTAATGCCAAAAGCATTGTGAGTAATATCTTCTTGTTCAAAATATTTTACCCCCTTTCTAGAATTTTATTACAATGTCCGTGAGATTTAAACTCACTTCACCAATATTTATTACAAATATCTTATATAAAGCTTTTTATTGGCTAAATCGATTTAAAATCGCTTAATTTTAAAAAATAACATTAATAAGCAATAAATATTAAGCTTTTAAATAGTATTCTATTGAATTTCATTATAAAAAGATTAAAATATAGGAAATATCATTTTAACAACTAAAAGTATCTAAAACTTAAAATAATAATTAGAACAGTCATAATATAAAAATACCCATAATATATACTTATTTTATGATAAATAATTGATTTGACAGTAATTGCATCATAAATAACAAGTATTTATTTGTTTTGATAAGAATTAAAGTATTTTTATCAAATTAATTATTTTTTTGGCATTTGGCCCATGATAACCTATTTAAATCTCAAAAACAATTAAGAAAATATGGAAAATTCAGCAGATGAAATGAAAAAATCGATTGAAAAAATTTATGAAAGATTGGACAAGGTTTCACCTGTAGATTTTGATTGCGGAAAACTGTGCGGTGAAATATGCTGTGTCTTTGACAGTGAAGAGTATCCCAATGAGGACCTTGCACTGTTCCTCATGCCCGGTGAAGAGCTGATGTATGAGGACAGCGACGAATTTGAACTTTATTACATTGATGCAAAAGAGCTTGATTTCCCCCATTCATGGAAAGGCGATGTCTGTCTTGTCAAATGCAAAAATCCACCAAGGTGTGACAGAAGCATCAGGCCGATACAGTGCAGGACATTTCCGCTGGTGCCGCACATATCCAAAAACGGAGAGTTTCATCTGGTGTTGGATGCAAGCGAATTTCCATATGAATGCCCAATCATAAAAAACCACATCCGATTTAGGGACGATTTTCTCAAAGAAACCTATGAGGTATGGAAAATATTAATCAGAAACCCTTTGGTATATGATTTTGTCGACATGGACTCAAGGAGAAGGGAAAACAGAAAAATCGACTTTGAAATTGTCATATGAATTCTCCCCCAAATAATTTAAAAGACATCCAATCAAATTAGAAATATTAATATTATCTTCGATTTAAAATGTCAGGCTTTGCATTTAAATCGATTACAACACTATACTCTTTTTTAGCTAAACACCCCACTATAGGAAATATTCAAAATACGAATTTTTTTCAAATTATTTATTAATATTATAATTATAATATATTACCATGATTAGAAAAATCATATTTTTCCTTCTGGCATTGTTTATAGTCATGAGTGCAGTATGCGCTATAGATTCTTCTAACTGGACAACTGCTACTGTTGGATATGAAGAGTTCAAAATACCTCCGGAATATAAGAATCCCTACAAAAGCGACTTCCATATGTATGAATACGATGAGGACATTGATGTTTTCACTGTACGCTACGTCAATCCTGCAATAATGGAACTGTACGGATACTTCATAGAGCACAACCAGGCCAAAAAGGTCAATGTTGAAGGCCATGACGCCGTCCACTTCACATCATTTGACAGACATGATGACGCAAACAATTCAAAACTATGGTTTTCTGCAGGAGAGGAATTCTACTACATCGCCTGGAGGGGAAATGAAATAACGCCAAACGTGAAAGAGGTAGTTAAATCAGCATCTGACTCCAACTTCACCCATGAGGAATTCTATGACATCCTGAATGACGAATATCAAAATTATAATCTCATCAATGCAATTGAATCACAAAGATCAGACTATCCGACACAGGATAGGGGGCATCATTCATTTGTATCTGTTGGAAGCAATGGTGTCAATTTTGGAGTAATGAATTAATCTTAAAAAAAGGGTTGGACCAGATTCCAATCTATTTCTTCTTTTTTATTTTTCTTTAGAAATTCATTGGCCAGCCTGAAATGGTTGCAGCCGAAAAAACCACGCCTTGCTGAGAAAGGTGAAGGGTGTGAGGTAATTAAAACCAGATGATTGGGATTTGTAATCAGTTCCTTTTTCTTTTCTGCCTGTTTTCCCCAAAGCATAAATACAATAGGCTGTTTCTGATTGTTCAATATTTCAATTACATTGTCTGTGAATGTTTGCCAACCACATTTGCTGTGTGAGTTGGCATTGCCGTCTTCAACCGTTAAAACCGTGTTCAGCAAAAAAACACCCTGTTCTGCCCATTTTTCAAGGCGCCCTGATTCTGGAATAGGATAATCATATTCCTCATTAATCTCCTTGAAGATGTTTTTCAGTGACCTTGGAATAGGTCTGCCGTCGGGTGTTGAAAATGCAAGACCGTGAGCCTGGCCCGCTTCATGATATGGGTCCTGTCCCAGGATGACAACCTTGACGTTTTCTAATGGAGTGAACTTGAAAGCATTGAATATCTCATCACGAGGAGGATATATTGTTTTTGTCTCATATTCCTCGATTACAAATTCTTTAATCTTTAAAAAATAGTCCTTTTTAAATTCATCCTCTAAAACGCTGTCCCAGTCATTGCCTATCATGATTTTAATTCCCATCTATTTTTCTTGAACTATTTTGCCGCTCATATGCTCAATAGTTATCTCAAAGACTTCCGTCCTATCCAAAAGCCTTGAAATTTCATTGACGGTTTCCTCGTGGGTTGGGAAAAACTTATCCCCCAAATATGTTAACTTATCAATTTTCTCTTTTTTGTCTGTCAAAAACCTGATTCTGCCAAAGACAATGATGCTTTTGAATGTATATGACCAGCCGTCATCGTTTTTGACTCCCTTATCCATTACACAGTATGAAACTTTATCATTTTTCTCTACGGCATCATGTTTGTGGCCTTTCATTGCTCCATGAAAGTAGATCTTGCCGTCCACATATACATGTGACATGGGAAGCGCATATGGATAGTCATAATCTCCCATCAGAGCCAGAACACCTCGAGGCTCATTAACCAATATGTTGATGCATTCTTCTTTTGAAAGCTCCTGCTTTTGCCTTCTCATCTTTCTAAACATCATATTTATCCCATTTTAAAAAATAGTAAGAATGACTATAGGGCAGACATTGCAAATATTATGAAGACGGCGATTATGCATATGCAACAGCATATGCTTGAAATGTTATCGTCTTTTTTATTAATATTAGTAGCATTATTATTAGTATTATTATTTTTGGCTGAAGTATTCAGGTTAGTCTGCTTAATGGTGTACTTTTCATAGTTGTCATAGACATAACCAAGCTTGACTGCCACCCACACTGAGCGTATTATACTTATCATCATCAATATGAGTCCAAGAGAGATAAGTGTGCTTGTTGGATAGCTTAGCCCATAGATTCCAAATAATGCAAAATAGAAAAACCATGGAACCTCATAGATAATTCCCTCAATAATCCAATTACGGTTGTTGTGCTTGGATCCAATATAAATGAATCCTACACCGTTTAAAATGAAGACAAACGAAAGGATTACCCACCATGAATTTTTAATTTTATCTGTAAGATTCATATCTATTCTAAAATGTTATTGTTTCCGGTCTCTATTTTTTCAACAACCTTTTGACCTTCATCAGCCATATCGCTAAACATATTGATTGTTTCCTTCATTTGAGGCAATGCTTGAACTTTATAGTTGCTTACATCATCAATAGCCTGCAATGCTTCTGCAAATGCTGCCTTCAAAACATCAGGTGAAATCATGGCTTCCGCACTGTGCTTTTGAATTTCACTGCCTTGCTCCTTAAGCATGTGGGAGGTTGTTTCTATGATGTTTTCTGTGGTCTGGTTTAAGATAGTAATCTTGTCCATGACAATTTTCTGGTCATAGAGTGCACTTGCGACCATCACACCAGTCCTTAAAGCGGATACGGTTACAGTCTTTGCACGGTTGACTCCGCGAATCAATTCCTTATTGTTACGTCTGATTACATTTAGTGAAACGATTCCCTGTTGATTTACAACAATCATCTGTTGCATATCCATGATTCTTTGCCTTAACGGGAACAATATCTCTTCACGAACAAAATCGATTTTATTTTGGTCCACACCTTCAATTTCGGCAGTTTGGATTTGGGCTTCAATTGATGCATCCATCTGTTTTCCAAGTTCAATGTCTG
>NZ_SUTK01000001.1 GCF_015062905.1 Methanobrevibacter thaueri | reverse complement strand
ATAGGATGCATAATATCCCACACATTTATAGTGTCGGATATTTCCGATTACTGCATGTCAGTCGGATGCATAATATCCCACACTTTTTAAGTGTCGGATATTTTTCATAACTCCATATCAATGGGTTTCATAATATGCCTCCACTTACTCTCTAAAACAATATTTTATATGAAAATTCAAATTAATAAAGATTTTTCAATCCTTCAATTGGATGCAAAGCATCACATTAAAATTTTAACATTACATCTTGTGGAATAGGGAGAATTCATACAGTGAAAAGTTAAAATATCTAGTCAATATAAATATTAATATCTTAATTTAAGGAAAAGTCATATGCGAAAAATAACATTTAAAATTTTATCAAAAATGCCGGCAAAGTTCATAGACAACGGCCTGATTCTTATAGCGGCCCTCTTCGTTTATGGTATTTTCGGCGCTCATTATGTGATGGACTTGGATTGGCTTGACTCGATATACTATGCAACCATTACAATGACCACAGTAGGATACGGGGATTATATTCCATGCACAGGAATTCAAAAGATATTCGCAACCACACTGTCAATCGGAGGAGTCGCATTACTTGCTTATGTATTTAACATTATTTTAACAAATTTCCGGGAAAAGATGAGCAAATATTCACAAGGAGCCAGAAAAATGAAAGCTATTGAAGTGATGAATGATTATTATATTATTTGCGGTTTAGGACGAGTTGGAAAGGTGGTTCTTGAGGAACTGCTGGAGAGAAATCAGAACGTGATTGTAATAGAAAAAGACCACGACAAATGTGAATCCATTGAAGAAACTGACAACCTTGTCGTCATAAATGACGATGCCATTGAGGATGACCTTATAGCCAAATTGGCAGGTGAAAAATGCAGAAGCGTCATAATCTGCACTGGAGATGACGTGAGTAACCTCTATATCGTTTTGACCGTAAGGGAGACCAATCCTGATGCATGGATCGTCACAAGGGCCAGCAAACTTGACAATATCAAAAGGCTTAAAAAAGCGGGTGCTGACAAGATAGTGTCTCCCGAAATAATAGGTGGAGAAGATCTCTACTACGAATCCACAAGACCTCATATATTAAGAGTTACAGTGAAACACTCAGCTGATGAGATATATGACGAATTTAAGATTTTTGCAAAACATCATTGCACATTGGAAAACATCGAATACCACATTCCAGGAATCGAAACACCACTGACCCGTGAAATCAAGGCTATGAAATTGCATGACGGCAAAAGATATCAAAATTACCTAAACAGCCATGACGACCAAAAAAATGCATTAGAAAACTTATATAAAACTGTGAATAACGTACATTCCCACCGCATTTCAGGTCCTGACCAAAAAACATTCGATAAGCTGCTAAAAGATCTGGAAAAACAGGAAGAGATAATCGGAGTTAATCTGACCAATGAAGAAATAGCTACAATCACATCCAAAGAAATAAGATAAGTACAATTAAGTTATTTTAATTGTACTTGTGGCGGATACATGATATTTAAAATTGGCAGAATATATTTTGACCTTATGGGTGCCCGCCTTTAGGAATTTCGGATTAAACTTCGCAATTCCTTTTGAATTTGTTTTAACCGCATAAACCTTTTTGCCTATCTTTAATCTTAACTTGAGATTTTTGATTGGCTCTTTAGTTTTTTTATTTTTAACGGTTATCTTTAACATCTTAGATTCATTGCGCATTTTAGTTAATTTATAAGCTTTGACCTTGGTTTGTGTTTTGACCAACTTGTCAATGCTTCCAAACTTATGAACGCCAAGACATAATCTTGAAGGCGGATTCGGCAAGTCATATTTGGAGTAAAACTTTCCTTTAAAACTAATGTCATCAATTAGATATCCTGTGCTTCTTCCAACCATATTGCCATTATCGTTTGCAGCAAAAACCTTAAGATATGAAGAGGTCTTGCCCTCTTTTGTTGTTGATTTCCAATGGAATATGGTTATATCTCTTCTGTTAACCCCATAGGAATCTGTTGCTGCAACTTTCATTCCAGCTTTCACCGGATTTTTGGAAAGTCCCTTCCAGTTTCCATACCTGAAATAAGACTGAAGATTCGGAACATCAATATATTCGCCAGGGTTTAATTTGCCTGTCCAAATGCCGCTGCTCCAAACAGCACCATAGTTTCCATTCGGTGCCTTGATTGAAAAGTGACCCAAGGACAATCTCCTTTCATAATCCTGAATTGCTCCAAGGTATGATTGCTTAATCTTACCTGATTTGACTATTTTGCCCGCTATTCTTTCAATAGCTGCGTTGATATCCGGATCATCAATGCCTCCTGTTGCAAACATCCATCCATCTGCGGTTGTAACAAGGTGGAAAAAGTAACTGTCGGTTTTAAATTGCTTGATTGCGGATTTGCCTTCCAGCTTATATTTCACAATATGCAACAACTTCTCATTTGTTGCATCCCTTCTAAATCCTGCAACGGATTCGTATTTGCTTACCTGAAGAAACACTGAAGAACAACCCATTTCAGCAGTTTGCTTGATGGTCAATTTCGCTTTTGACTTTTTAGCCTTCAAATACTTGTTCTTCTTAATGAAGGTCACTACCTTATAAGACCCAACCTTAAGATTTTTCTTCAATTTTGCAATGCCCTTTGAATTGGTGGTGGCCCAGCAAGTTTTCTTATATTTGTTGTTTTTATAAACAATGAACGCTAATTTTACGCCTTCAACTGGTTTTTTAGTGACTTTATTAATGACTTTTGCCTTGAAATAAAACCCAGATTCGAAATAGGTCTTGAAATTTTTAGTGGTGATTTGCAAATCTGCCTTATTGACTTTGACGATAGCCTTTGCGCTGCTTGGAGCATATCTGTCATCACCCATAAAATCAAATTTTGCAGTGTATTTGCCAGTTTTTAGATTTAGCTTTAAAATTACCATGCCCGCTTTATCTGTGAGCTTATCATAATTCTTGTTGTCAATAAATATAGAAACCTTCTTGTTTGAAATTGGTCGATTATCAGCATCTTTTAAATAGGCAACCAAATCAGATTTTTCCATATAATATGTTTTTACATCTTTAGCTTCAATTTTAGTGGTTTCCTGAGAAACAGTTACATTTTCGTCAGCAATGCTTTCAATCTCCTCAGCAATAGGAGCTTCAGAAATTTCCTGATAAGGGATTTCCTCATCAACGGAGATTTCATCAGTGCCATTCTGATTGGCTGAAACCATCCCAACGGTCAAAAATATTAAAATTACCATTAATGGCAGCATATATTTTCTGTTTAGCATATGTATTACCGTAGTTACTTGTTTAACTGAAATTTTTTGATTATTATTTAATGAATTACTGAGTTTATGTTTAAATTTTCAGTTTAATCTGCTAATATTATATCTGTCAATGAAACTTTATATTAGTTTTGATTTGATTGTTTAAAAAAAATAGAAGTTATACAATTAGAGAAAAAAAACAAAAAAAGAGAAAAGAAGAGAGTTTAACTCTCTAGAATAATTCTTGTAAGTGGATTTGGTAAGGACCTAAGCTTCCGCCGTAGTTACCAGCACCAATTTCGATAACACCAGGTACTTGACAAGCAGCTTCGATACCTGCTTTCATAGCAGCTTTGACAGCTTCTTCGTCAACACCGTCAATAACGATTTCCATGTTACCGAATACGTTTTCTGGTAATTCAGTTTCTACTTGATCTTTTAAAGTTACACATTCTTTTTCGTTGGTGGATGCGCTCATGAAAGAGTATTTGGAACCAGTTTTAGAACCGGAAGCAACCATACCACCAGAGAAAGGAGTGATTACACCAGGAACAGCGTGAATAGCATCAACAGCAGCTTCAGCAGCAACGATAGAAGACATTTGACTGTCAGCCATGATGAAGAAGTTTCCACCAGCTACTCCGTCTTTGCATCCCATTTCATCTTCTACTAAGAATTCACCGGACATGATAGGAATCACGTGCATTTTTTTACCGTCAACATCTTTTTCAGTTTCGAATCCGTCACCGAAGAATTTGAGTTGTTTTCCGGTTGGGAAGGATTCTTCACTTTCTAAAGCATTGAATGCTGCTGCAGTAGGAGCGGTTAAAACACATTGTCCGATTCTGTCCATGATTTGTCCGCCTAAAGCTTTTTTGGACATGTGGCAAATCATAATTGCATAACCTGGTCTTCCATCTGGGGATTCAGTTGGAGGAACATATTGGTCAATACCTGCTTCTGCAGGACATCCGATAACTGAAGTAGCAAATCCGGTAGCTTCAGTAGCTGCAATTTTAGCTAAATGTTTAGTAGCTGCAGTAATAATCAATCTAGATACTTTAATTCCAAAACCTTCAGCAAAGGTATCTTGTATTTCTACGCCATTAATTTCCATATTTTCACCAAAATTTTTTTAAAATTTAATTTTTTGTGATAAATAAATTTATGATAATATATTAAAATAAAGTTTTCTATTTTTACTGAAAAATACTATTTATTTAACCAGAAAAAAAGTCATTTGACTCCAATATAATCATCAATAATTGGTATTTTTGCCAAAACATAAATTACAAGCCATGATAAAATAAACCCGACAATGAAAAATACAATAAAGTCAAATGCAAAATTCATGTGAAATATCCTACGGGTAACCATAATCATCTGACTGTGAATCAAATACATCCCATAACTGCACACCGCAACTGATGAGACCACACTTTTAACCTGATTTCGAGGATTATTTAAACTTGGAGTTGTTTTGAATAAGCAAAAGACTCCAATAGCCTCCATCATGACTGGAATCGAATATCTATGAAAAACAAACATCATTTCAGTGCCCATAATGCCATAGGAATAAATGAACATCAGAATTGAAGGCACAACAATTAAAATCGATGCAATGATTGAATTGTTGAAGGTTTTTCTTTCACAGTATCTCAGATAATACCCCAGAACAACAAAACCTACCGGACTTATGAAAAATGACAGAATTTCAGGGACAGGAAGCATTAAAGAATAAGCTGCTATAATATATAATGCCCAAACTATCAGAAAACACTCCACTTTACGCATATCAGTGCCATTAATCCATCTATTGAGTATCGGCATCAGCAGATACATCGCAAGCATCATCCAGAAAAACCAGTAGACTTCAGATCCCGGCGCCACACAAATCAAGGTATCAATAAATACCTTAATCATATCCAAAACACCGAATTGAGTTACAAAATTAATGTTTGGAATGAGATATGATGATGAAATCAGAATTATGCTGAATACGAGTGACCAGAAAATAAACGGTTTTGCAATGCGGGGAATTCTCTTATAAAAAAAACTTTTAATATCCCAATCACGCCCTAAAAGCAGGGCACCTGAAAGCATCAGGAAGAGAGCGATGCCTATTCTAAAGAAATTGCCTGCAAACATCACAAAAAGACCATCTGCAGAATGAATGGTTGAGATATTATAGTTCATTATCTCTCCAAGATGCCCGGTTACATGCAGCAACACAACACATAAGATGGCAACAGCCCTTATGGCATCAAAGTAAAATATTCGTTTAGAATTGGTGCTTTGCATGAAATAGCCTTCTATTCCTCATTTTCAGAATGTTCCTCAATTTCATCGGAAGAACCCAAGGAAATCTTATCAAGAACTGATGAGCCATAATATGGCAGAATAACCAAACCGAGAATGGTGGCCATCCAGAATGAAATCAGCCTCTCGATTACTGTAGCGGCCGCACTGATAGATGCGGTTATGCCCGCTGCTGAGTAGAAAATAATCATTATTCCGTCAACTGCTCCAAGACCTCCAGGAAGAAGCGGAATCATACCTGCAAGAGAAGCCAAAATAAAGACTTCACCAATGATTACCGGACTTACAGATGCTCCGAATGCAAGGAAAACGAAATAAACCCTTAAGATTTCGAAGATCCAAATTACAAAGGATAACGGCAATGCATAGTACAATACGTTTTTGTTTGAAATTACCATCTTCATGGTGTCCTGAAAACCTCTTATGACTCCATGAATCTTTTCTTCCAATTCATCTGAATTCTTTTTATAGAATCTTCTGACCAAACCGATAATCCAACCGTCAACTCTTGCGCCGAAGTTAGGATTGATGGACATGTAAATGATTAAAATCAGGATTATAACTATTGCAATTACTGCAACAACCATCAGGATGAGCAACCATAAGTCAAAATTAAATGTCAAAGTCATACCGATAATTGTCAATACCGCCAACACAACAAAAGGAAATGTGTCCAATGCTCTATCTGCCACAACTGTTGCGAAGGTCTCTTCCATCGGATAATTCTCTTCGCGAGACAAGAGGTATGCCCTCACCGGCTCTCCTCCGCCACGGCCTGAAGGAGTGATATTGTTAACTGCAAGACCCACCAAAACCATAGGGAGCAATTTTTTTATTCCGACATCAATGTCAACGAGATTATTCAATATTTTCCATCTCAAAGTGTACAGGTAATAAGTGAAAACTTGCATCGCTATAGCTATAGCGATAAATTCCAATTTGGCAATTTTTAAAGCGGCAATTACCTGGTCTATTCCTACAAGATAGAGCATCACTGCCAATATTACCAAACTGACTCCCAAAAAGAATACGGTTTTTTTATCCATATAATATAATTTCTTTATTTATTACTTATAAATTTATATAGAAATTTGTTCTAATTTTAATTAATGAAATATATTACAAAAACGGACTTAGTAATTGTTGCCAGAAATTCAGGATATTTGATGATAGGAATCGGCATGATGTGCCTGATACCTTTAATTTTCGATTTGATTTATTTTGAATTTGACATTCTCAGTTTTGTCATTCCTGGATTGATTTCAATATTATTGGGCGTTTTTGCACTAACATATTTCGAGGATAAAGTAAGCAAAAAAATGCGTTTCAAACATGGAATGATGATATCAGCATTCGCATGGATGTGGGCAAGCCTCATTGGAGGGTTTGTCTTTACATTATGCACCCATATCCCTATCATCGACGGAGTCTTTGAAAGCATGTCCGCCTTGACAGGAACTGGAATCACCATGTTTATGGACGTGGAAATCTTACCTCACAGCATCTTATTTTTTAGAGCTTTCGAACAATGGGTTGGTGGATTGGGAGTAGTGGTTATGGTCATAGCAGTATTGACAAAACCGGGCTCAGTTTCATCTAAGCTATATCACTCAGAAGCTCGTGAAGACCGTATCAAGCCAAGTATTAAAGCAACAATGGAAAAAACCATTGAAATTTATGCCATCTATACAATTGCCGGAATCATATTATACCTGCTTGCGGGAATGCCCCTTTTCGATTCAGTCTGCAATACATTCCACATTGTTTCAACTGGGGGAATGAGCATCAAAAATGCGAATATGGGATTCTATCATAATGACGCCATCTATTTGATTTCAATTGTTCTGATGATTTTGGGAGCCACAAGCTTTTTGGTGCATTATAAAGTCATCAAGACAAGGGGAAAATCCCTGCTTGGAGACCTGCAGTTTCAGATAATCATATCCGTGATTGCAGTTGTCACACTGATGCTTTATTTTGTATCACACATTGTTCCAATCGACCTGTTATTCACTGTCGTGTCCGCAATTACAACAACAGGAGCAAGCGTGGCATCACCTACCACAATGGCAAACTGGCCGCCATTCGTAATAATATGTCTGATGTGTCTAATGTTGACCGGAGGATCCAACGGCTCAACAGTAGGTGCAATCAAGCTTGTCCGTATGATTACATACTTTAAAGGAATATATCGCCACATCAGAGAGATAATGTCTCCTGAAGGAAGAGTGGTTCCCGTCAGATTGCATGGACACACCATTCCCGAAAAGGCAATCGCACAGGCAGGAAGCTACATAACACTTTATATGATGTTCATAATGTTTACATGGGCACTGTTCTGTCTGTTCGGTTATGATCCGTTCAAGAGTCTGTTTGCAGCAATGACCCTTCAGGGAAACAACGGCCTTGAGCTTGGAATAATCAACTATACATTAGATCCTATACTTAAGATAGTCAGCATATTCGATATGTGGACAGGAAGGCTTGAAATATACCCTGTACTGATTACACTAAGGGCAGCCTTTGAGATTTTCAAAAGATAATATTTATATTGTCATAAAATATATATTGATTATCAATAGTTTAAGAGGCGATATTGTGTATGCAATAATAATGGGAGGGGGCCGTGTAGGACTTGCCCTTGCAAATTTATTGATTGATACAGGAGCAGACATTACATTAATCGAAAGTGACGAAACATTATGCAATGATATTGCAGGAGAACTCGATGCTTTGGTCATTCATGGAAACGGAACCAGTTCCAAACTGCTTGAGGAAGCGAATATTGAAGACGCCGATTTTTTCATTGCTACAACCGGAAACGATGAAGCAAACCTTTTATCATGCATCTTGGTTAGGAAATACGATGTTGAAACCATCGTTGCACGTGTAAGTAACCCTGACCACGAAGAAGCATTTAAAGAAGTGGGAATCGACAAGGTTATAAGTCCAGAAATCAGTGCCGCAAGAGACCTGGCACAATTTGTCATGAATCCTAGAGCTTCAAAAATCACTACCCTTGGTGAGGGTAATGCCGAAATCATTGAAATGACAATAACTAACGATAAGCTCATCGGTAAACGCTTTAAAGATGTTTCTCCGGAAAAGGACTACATCATTATTGCCGCTTATCAAAATGGTAAACTTGTTATCCCACAGCCTGAAAATATAATCAGCAGAGGAGAGAAAGTTTCCATTCTTGTAAAAAGAGGAGCCTTAAAACAGGTATCCAAAAAGTTAGAGCAATGAATAAGACAGTTTAATATGATTTTTTCCATTGTTCTCCACAATTGGGCCATGACCGGGATAGATGTTTTTAACATCTAATTCCATCAATTTTTCAACGCTATTTTTCATATCATTGTAATCTCCACCAATATCCATTCTGCCAACACCACCGCCGGCGAATATGGTATCACCTGAGATTAGATTTTCACCATCCCACAGACAGATTCCGCCGCTTGTATGGCCGGGAGTGTGAATTACCTCAAAATCCCCAATCTTATCACCGTCTTCCAGTTCAATGTCAACCCTTGAATTGCCGTCATTGTCGAATGCTGATAGGGAAGTTCCCAAAGTATCCTTGTTTTTCATTGAGATTGCATCCATCCTATGAACTGCAATCTTTGCATTTGGGAAGAACTGATTGCCTCCTATATGATCGAAATGGCAATGGGTATTCACAACTAATTCAATGTCTTCAGGTTCGACACCGTTTTCACGGAGTTTAGAAAATAAATAATCCTTATTTTGACCAGCGCCAGTGTCAACTAAAATATTATCATTAATCAAATAGCAGTTTGAATCATAGTTAAAACCTATTATAAAAACAATTGAACTCATGAAAGATAATATAATCAAGAAAGTAATTAAAAGTTTTGAAAAAAAAGTTTTGTATAAAAATGGGGTCATAGGGATTTGAACCCCAATCCGGGGATGTCTCTTGCCTCAGTACTCCAATTGTTCATCACAACAGGTACTGTTCAGTTACGCGTATATTTTCTTCAAAGACAACTGGAGTCCCCGATGCTGCCAGGTTACACCATAACCCCACATAACATACAGTAATAGATTACATTTTAATAATATATAAATATTTGCAATTATTCAAATTTCATTTGCTTGTCAATACCCGCTATTTCATCTATTTCAAAGCCCTTTTCAAGCGCATAATCCTTTTCAACCCTATAATTTCCGTTCCTAGTTCTAGGAGTATTTTGAGGTTCCAAAAATAGCCATTTTGTATATTTAAATCTGACTCCAATATAAGGCTTAGCGCCAAAAATTTTTGAAAATTCACAAAGGGCAGTGATTTGCTCTTCTTCAATGTAGATCTTTTCCTTGGTGGTTGTCTTTACCTCAATAGCCAAATAAATTTTACCATTTCCAGCTAAAACATCAGGTAAAGGCCTTTTGGTCGCACCACCAGAAGCGGGAGCTCTCATTGCAGCAAAATTCCTCTCCCATAATTTATGTACCAAATCCCTTTCTTCAGCAGAACCTTTTTTTGCCATAATAACACTCAATTAATTATCTAAAACTAACCCTATATAAACTAAATGAGAGAGCATTTGAAAAGTAATATTGAAAAAAATAGTTTTTATAAATGGGGCCGGAGCCGAGATTCGAACCCGAGTCCCGGGATCCACAGTCCCGGAGGATGACCGCCTACCCTACCCCGGCATTTATGATAAATTATATAAAAAAATTGTTAAAGTGCGGGAGCAGGGATTTGAACCCTGGTAGACCTGCGTCAACAGGTCCTAAGCCTGTCCCCTTTGGCCTCTCGGGCACCCCCGCTTATAAAAGTAAGGATACGTAGAAACCATTAAAAATCTTAACAAATTTTTTTTGAATGCTCCGGCCGGGATTCGAACCCGAGTCTTCGGCTCGAAAGGCCGAAATGATTGGCCGGACTACACCACCGGAGCAAATACACATATGAAATTTAGTAACATGGGCCCAATGGGGTTCGAACCCATGACCTTCCGGTTATGAGCCGGACGCTCTACCTGGCTAAGCTATGGGCCCAAAAGCGCCATCGACAGGGCTCGAACCTGTGACCAATCGGTTAACAGCCGAACGCTCTACCTACTGAGCTACGATGGCATGAGACACCCATCTATCTTAACCAAATATTGCCCATGATTAAAAATCAAAAGACTTTAAACAGTAATAATAACTATGCAAGACATAGTATATAAAGGTTTTGATTATTTCAATTTTTTTTATAGAAATTGAAGTACAACATTAATTTTAATTCTTACTATTATATAAACTTTAAGGACAAATATACTACCATGGACTCTAACATTTTTGATCTAATTAAAAAAGCTAATGAAATCACTTTAAAAAACCACGGTGATTTAATCACTCTTGAGCGAGCAGTATTCCTATCCTGGTGGTGCGATAAGGGAGATTGTGCATTTTGCTATATGTCCACCCAAAAAAACAAGATAAAAGATCCAAAAAAGGCAAGAAGAAACGTTTCAAACATCTATGCAGAGGCAGAGATGTGCAGACGCCTCGACTGGAATATCGAGTTTTTATCAGGAGGGTACGAATCATTCACCACACAGGAAATCAAGGAGATTGCAACAACCATAAAAGACATAACTGGAGATGGTGTTTGGTTGAATACTGGAATCACTGATGATTTAGCTGAATTCGGATCAGAAATTAAAGGCATAACCGGTGCCGTGGAAGTTGCCAATCCCACAATACACAACAGAGTCTGCCCGTCAAAAAAGTTAGAGGACATCAGCAATATGCTGGACGTAGCCGATGATTTGGGATTTAAAAAGGCAATTACAATAATCCTGGGATTGGGAGAAACATTGGATGATGTCGACTACATCATAGATTATATTAAAGACCATAAAATTGACAGGGTAATCTTTTACTCCCTCAACCCACACAAAGAAACTGTTTACGCAAATTCCTCCCAGCCTGCTTCCCTTTACTATGCGCAAGTTGTTGCTCAAGTAAGGCTGGCATTTCCGGATATTGAAATAATCTGCGGAACTTGGATTGACAATCTGGCCAATATTGGAATACTGATTCTGAGCGGAGCCAATGGAATTACAAAGTTTCCACTGTTCAAAATGTTTGGAACCAAATACGGAAAAAGGGTTGAAGAGGAAGTCAAATGGGCAGGAAGAAAATTGAAAGGAACATTTACCGACAAGACACAGTTAGGGCCTGAGAAAAGTGAAGTTTCACCTGACCTTGACAGATTCATAAAAAGATATGTAAAGGAGTCCTTAAAGAATAAATATTAACTATAATATTAACAAAAGGTGCAATGATGACATTAAAAGTAGGTGTTATAGGGGCAGGTTCTCTAGGTACTGCGCTTTCACAAACTGCAAGTGAAAATGTTGACCAGATATTATTACACGCCAGAAGAGAGGAAGTGTGCGATGAAATTAATAATATCGGATATAATACCCATTACTACCCCAACCACAAATTGAATGACAATATCAAGGCAACCACTGATTTGAAAGACTTAAGGGGATGTAATGTCATATTCCTGGCAATCCCGTCATCTGCTTTTAGAGAAACATTAAAAAATTTAAAGGAAATCATTTCAAAGGATGCCATACTTGTTACAACCGCAAAAGGAATCGAATATCCTTCCCTAAAAACAATGGGAGATTTGATATCCGAATATTTTGACGAGAATTATGTTGCATTATCAGGACCGAATTTTGCATCCGAGATAATGGCAAGGCAACCTACCCTCACAAATATAGCATCAAGAAAACCTGAAAACTCAAAAATTGTCAAGGAAGTGCTTTGCACCAAACAATTCAAAGTAAAAATCATTGATGACATAAGGGGAATTGAGCTTTGCGGCATACTGAAGAATATCAATGCGATAGCCAATGGAATCTGCGAAGGAATGAAAATTAACGAAAACGCAAGATATGGAATTATGACTAAAGGATTTGAAGATACCATGCGCATTATCGAAGCCTTTGGAGGAGTCCGTGAAACCGCATATGAATATTGCGGATTTGGAGATCTGATTCTGACTTCCACTTCAACCGAAAGCAGAAACCATACCCTTGGAATTTTATATGGTCAAAGGCTCATTATAGATGAAACTGCAAGCGGAATCGTGTTTGAAGGAAAAAATTCGATTAGATCCATCAGGGACATCTGTACAAATGAAAATATCAACAGCCCCATTGTAGATTTCGTTTACGATGTGATGATTGAAAAAATGAACCCCTTCAAGGCATTTGACATATTATGGCAAAAGATTGAATAGAAATAAGCATTCTTGCACTGTAACACTGGAGTTGAAAATATGATTGGAGTAATTTTATCAGCGGGAATGGGTACAAGATTGATGCCCCTCACAAAAGACATTCCAAAGCCTCTGCTTGAAATCAATGGAATGACACTTCTTGAGCGGATGTTGAGGAACCTGATGAATGAAAACATTGATAAATTCATTGTGATTGTCGGATACAATAGGCAAAAGGTCATGGATTTGACCCCCAAATTAGAAGAGAAATATTCAATTGACATTAAAATCCTTGAAAACGAAAGATATGACGTTACAAATACTTCAGTTTCAACACATATCGCAAGCAAATACATTGAAGAAAATCATCCGGACGACTTCATCCTGATTAATGGGGACAATGTGGTCGATCCCGAAATCATCACAAGGATAGCCGAAAGGCAAAACACCAGTCTGATTGTGGACAACTTCAAGAATCTGAATGAAGAGTCATTCAAATTAATCATTGAAAACGAAAGCCTCAACGATGATGAGACAATAGCCAACGGAACAATAGCAGAAATAGGCAAAGGAATTGATATTGACAGTTCCACAGGAGAATTTATTGGCGTTTCAAGGGTATGCAAAGAAGACCTGGCGAAATTCAACGAAATCCTTGAAGATTTGATTGATGAAGATGAACAGAACTATTACGATTTTGCATTTAAAAAATTGAGCAAAATCACTGAAATCGATTATGTTTTGACAAACGGACTTAAATGGACCGAAATTGATGACCATAACGATTGGAAACAAGCCCAAAAATTAATTGATGAATTTGAAAATTAATTCATTAATCATTATTTCTTTTTTTAATTTTTCAAAACTCAAAAAAACCCCCTATTTTCAACAATATTTATAAATTGATATAAACAAATATAATGATAATATAAAAAATTATCCTAATGGAGGAATTATTATTAGTGACGATGTTGACATGATGTGTGGACTTGAAATCCACGTACAATTAGAAACCGAATCAAAATTATTCTGTGATTGTCCTACAAACTATCAGGACGCACCTATTAACACAAACATCTGTCCAGTTTGTCTTAATCAACCAGGTGCAAAACCACATCCTACAAATGAAAAAGCTCTTGAAAACGCATTGATGATTGCTTTAATGCTCAACTGTGAAATCGATCAAGACGTAATCTATTTCATGAGAAAACATTACGATTATCCTGACTTGCCATCCGGTTATCAGAGAACTTCCGTTCCTATCGGAATCAATGGTGAACTAAACGGTGTCAGAATCAGAGAAATTCACGCTGAAGAAGACCCAGGTCAATTCAAACCTGACAGAGGTACCGTAAACTTCAACCGTTCAGGAATACCATTGGTTGAAATCGTAACCGAACCGGACATAAAATCTCCAGAGGAAGCAAGGAACTTTTTAAAAGAGTTAATCCGTGTTATACAATATAGTGGAGGAGGCCGTGGCGAAGGTACCATGAGAGCGGACGTAAACATCTCCATCAACGGCGGAAACAGGGTTGAAATGAAAAACATCAACTCCATCAAAGGTGCATACAAAGCATTGAAATTTGAACTAATAAGGCAAAAGAACCTTGAGAAAAGAGGAGTTGAAGTCAAACAGGAAACCCGTGCTTACCTAGAATCCCAAATGATTACTGTAGGTATGAGGATGAAGGAAGACGCTGATGATTACAGATTCATCACAGACCCTGACCTTCCACCAATGAAAATATCCGATGAGACCATTCAAAGGATTTTAGACACCATGCCTGAAGCTCCACACAACAAGGTTAAAAGATTTGTTAAAGATTATGACATTGATGAGGAATCAGCAAAAGTATTGACTTCAGAATTAGATTTAGCCATTGCATATGAGGAAGTTGCAAAAGAAGTCGACCCTAAATTTGCCGCAAAAGTGATGAGAGACGAACTCAAAAGGGTATTGTCATACAACAAATTAGACTTTGCGGACAGTGGAATCACCTCTCAAGATTTAATTGAATTCTTAAATATGCTTCAAAACAAAGAGATTACCGCAAAAGCGGGCCACAAAATTATCGAGCAAATGCCGAATAATGATAAATCTCCAAAACAAATCGCTGAAGATTTAGGTTTGCTTGGTGTTGTTAATGAGGATGAAGTTTTAGCAGCCGTAAAACAGGCTATTGAAGAAAATCCAAAAGCGGTTGATGATTATTTAGCAGGACAAAAAGCTTCATTGAACTTCTTGGTTGGTCAAGTAATGAGATTGACCCGTGGAAAAGCAGACCCAGGAGAGACTGTTAAACTTTTAAGAGAGAATATCGAATAGGAGGAAACCGAATGGGAAAAAAATCTTTTGTTAAAGACTATATGACCAAAGATGTTATAAGCGTTTCTCCAGATACAAAAACCACTGACATTATTAAGTTAATGCAGAAAAGTCATCACAACAGTTACCCTGTAGTAAAAGACGGAAAACTGGTCGGAATGGTAACCGCATTCGATATTGTAGCTAAAGAAGAATCAGATACCGTTGCTGGAATAATGAGTACAAAATTAGTTGTCGCTAATCAGAATTTATCAATTAACGATGCCTCAAGAGTCATGTTCAGAAGAGGCATATCCAGAATGCCAGTCGTAGATGTCGACGGAACATTAGTGGGAATTATCACAAATACAGATATGGTCCGTTCACACATCGAAAGATCAACTCCAAATAAAGTTGAATACTTCAAAAAGACAATGGAACAACTTTATGGAATCAAAACAACATTGAAACATATGCGCGTTGAAACCAACAAGTTAAGGCCAACCCAAGACAGAGTTTATGCCGATGAACTTGAAGGAAGGGCGTATGAATTAGAAAAAGGGCTTGCCGAACCTGCAATTGTTGTGAAAACCGGAGACAGGTGGATTTTAGTTGACGGTCACCACAGAGCTGTGGCTTCAGCTCAAAGGGGCTATGAAACTGTTGATTCATATGTGGTTGATTTAGGCAAAGACATCAAATTAGGTATGGAGAAAACTGCAGACAAGGCAGGAATCTACACCTTTGATGACATTGAAATCATTGATGACGATAAACATCCATTGATTGCACTTACCGAAAGTATGCAAGACCAAGAATCCAAAGGTGACGATTAATGGACAATGACAAAATCATAAGAGAAGTTTATGAAGTCCTGGAGTCAAGAAGGGACAATCCCATTGATTCCTACACTTCCAACATCATGAAAGACAGCGATAAGAAGGCTGAAGACAAAATACTTGAAAAGATAGCTGAAGAAGCGGGAGAAGTATTGATTGCTTCTAAAAACGATGAAAATCTTGTATATGAATCCGTCGACTTAATATTTCATACATTATTGCTTCTGGTTTACAAGGGAGTGGAAATTGATGAAATATTTGAAGAATTTGCAAGAAGGCGGAAATGAGTAATTAATAATAAGTAAATAAAAAATATTGGTTATTATGTTCGATACACGTTCTGAAAGAAAATTCTTGCTGAAACAACTGGTTAAAAGGGATTTGACCTCAAAATATAAGGACTCCGCATTAGGTATACTCTGGAGTTTTTTCAATCCACTATTAATCATGCTGGTTTTCACCGCAATTTTCTCAATGCTTTTCGGTAGAAGCATTGACAATTTCCCAGTTTATTTTTTATCAGGAAGAGTGATTTATGATTTTTATAATGCTGCAACAAAAGGGGCAATGAATTCAATCAGAAAAAACGGAAACCTCTTAAAAAAGATATTCATTCCAAAATATATGTTTTCTGTAAGTGCAGTTTGTTATGAATTCATAAATTTCCTTATATCCTTTGTAATCCTTTTTGGAGTAATGCTGATTACCGGTGCATCATTCCATCTCACCGCATTGTTTGCAATAGTTCCAATATTCCTATTGTTCCTGTTAATATTCGGTGCAGGATTGGTATTGGCAGTATGTAACACTTACTTTTCAGATATCGGTTATCTGTACAACGTATTCCTATTGGTACTGATGTATGCATCAGCATTGTTCTACCCTATGGAAATCGTTCCTGCAAAGGTTCAAATAATATTCTCCTTAAATCCGGTTTATGTAGCAATCTCCTGCTTTAGGGATTGCGTTGTATATGGAGTCATACCTAATATAACCTCCCTCGGATACCTTGCAGTGTTTTCCCTGACAACTCTATTCATTGGAATAATATTATTTAGTATTTATGAGAAAAAATTAACATTAGAATTATAATCAGGTTTTTATTATGGGTTTAATAGAAAAAATCAGAAGTGGATTCATACAAAATGAAAATAAAATGATTCCGAACAATGGCGGAGATAAGGAAGTCGCCATTAGGGTTAATCATTTAACAATGGAATTCAAAATCACAAAAGATAAGATCGATACTCTTAAAGAGTATGTTATCAGAACTATTAAACGAAATAAAAAGGAAAAGGAAAAAGTTAGGGTTTTAAATGACATAACTTTCGATGTTTATAAGGGAGACCGTGTTGGAATTCTTGGATTCAATGGTGCAGGAAAAAGTACCCTTTTAAAAATATTGGCCGGAATCTATGAACCTACCCATGGAAGCATAAGCATAAACGGCAAAATTGCGCCGCTGCTGGAACTGGGAGCAGGTTTCGATAAAAATTACACCGGCAAAAATAACATTTACCTGAATGGCGCATTCTTAAGTATGGATGAAGATTTCATCAATGCTAAATATGATGAAATTCTGGAGTTTTCAGAACTGGGAGAATATATCAATTATCCCGTCAAAAATTATTCATCAGGTATGAGGGCAAAACTCGGTTTTTCCATAGCTACACTGGTCGAACCTGACATTCTTATTGTTGACGAAATATTGTCCGTTGGGGACATTAAATTCAGAAAGAAAAGTTCTGAAAAGATTAAATCAATGATGAGTGAAGGAGTGACCGTGCTTCTCGTTTCACATTCAATCGGACAAATCAGAGAAATTTGCGACAAGTGCATCTGGATTGAAGATGGACGCTTAATTATGGAAGGGGAAGCCAATGAAGTTTGTGATGCATACGTAAGAAGTGCAGAAGCCGGAAAGAAATAGGTGTTAGAATGGATAGAAGATGGATAGCAATATTAATAATTTTGATTATAGGCGTGGGATGCGGATTTTTCATTGCACAACATTCAACAACCATAGGACATGCCATTGCAGATGTCAGCAAAAGTACAGTATCCCAACCTTACGGTTTTTCAGTAGGCTCATCAGATGACACCAACCTGGAACTGGAAAATAGAAATACAAAAGAAAAAATATTCATTGAAGATTTAGGGCCTAAAGACACTGCAAAAAAAAGCTTCAAAAGCAAATTGAAAGAGATTTCCGAATCTGATACTGTCAAAATTATAGACAATAAAACTATAAACACTCCAAATGGCCTAAAACTGTACATTGCACATTATACGGATTCAGATAAGGAATCCCTAAAGAACCAGTCCATTGCTTACTATTACACATATGACCATACATTCTATACAAAATTGACTGGATTCGATGATATTGGCAATTTAGATGAAAAAATAATTTTTATCAGTGATTCAATACAGCCTGACTATAAAAAACCTCAGGACCCTCAGGAAAAGCAATCCGAATTAAGTGTCGATATGAATGATGTAAGGTCTTAAGATTAGTGATGAAATTGATATTTTCAGTAATCATAGCAGCATACAACTCAGAAAAATGGCTTAATGAATCAATGGATTCATTGATTAAACAGGATTTGGATTTTGAGAATAATATTGAAGTCATTATTGTTGATGATGCAAGCAACGACAGTACAAAATCAATATGCCAAGATTATGTATCCAGATATCCGAATAACTTCAAGTATATTCGAAATTCTGAAAATAGAGGTCCCTCATTTTCAAGAAACATTGGCCTTGAGCATGCAACAGGACAATATATTAATTTTTTAGACAGTGATGATAATCTTTCAAAAAACACTTTAAAAGACGTTTTAGCTATTTTTAACAATCATTCGGATGTGGATCTTGTTTCCGTCCCGATTTATTTTTTTGAAGCTATGGATGGGGAACATTATCTGAACTACAAGTTTGACGAAACCCGTGTCGTCAATCTGCTTGAACATCCCGAATATTACCAGTTATCAGGTCCCAGCAGCTTTATTCGAAAGGATGCGGTAGGAAATATAAGATTTCCGGACATAATCACTTCAGAAGATGTTGTTTTTGTTAATGAAGTTTTAATCAATAACCCGAATATCGGCCTATGCAAAACCGGAAGATACAATTACAGAAAAAGAAAAGACAAATCATCAATAATCGATAATTCCCAGCTTAAAAAAGGATATTACGCAGACAGATGCAATAATTATTTTAAACACCTGATTGATAAAAGCCTGGACAAATATGGAAAAGTCGCCAAGTTCATTCAGAATGTCATCCTATATGATATACGCTGGATGCTTGAGGTTGAAAACATCCCTGAAATTCTGGATTCCAATGAAATGAACGATTTTAAAAACTCCCTTAAGGATGTTTTGTCATTTATCGATGAAGACAGCATCATGGAATATGACCTGATGGATGATGATGCCAAGCTGAAATGCCTTTTTGCCAAATACGGAAAACTGTCTGCTGAAATTGTAAATCAATTTGACATGAACACCGTGTTCATTGACGTTTATGACATAATAGACAATGAGTTATATGTTCTGGCCAATGTCTCAAACATTTATGACAGGGAAATTGACGTGTATGTCAACAATCAGAAAATAGAAACCCGAAATGTCAGATTCCCTCAAAGAAACAAATACTGCATCGATTCAATATATTCTAAGGACCACTCATTTGAGTTCAGACTGCCTTTAAGCAAAGAAAAAGACTTTGAAATCGAATTCCGACAGAACAATGACACTTTAGATATTGACTTTTCAAGGCCGTGCAACTTTTCAAGGGTTGTGGGCTATGCAAAAACCAAAGACTACCTGAGCATTTTAAAGGAAAATAAAATCATTATCGAGAAAAAGACAACATTAAAATGGATAAAGCATGAAATCAAGACAATAGCTAGAATGCTTAAAAAAAGGGAAGCAGGATTCCATGTTGGAGTCCCATTCAGAATAGCTTACATGTTAGGTTATCCCTTCCTGAGAAACAAGCATATATGGTTTTATATGGACAGGCCGGAAGTGTCTGACGACAACGGAGAGCATCTCTTCAAATATGCCGTCGACAAGGATCCGAATATAAAAAAATATTTCATAATAAGAAAGGACAGCAAGGATTTCGACAGAATGAAAAAGATTGGGAATGTCATCGGATTTAAATCCATGAAACACAGATATCTTGGAATGTTTGCCGAAAACATAGTAACTTCACATCCGGACAATGAAATAATTTATCCCTTCTGGGGAAGATATCCATACTTTGCAGGCCTCTTAAAATCCAACAACGTATTCCTGCAGCATGGTATAATCAAGGAAGACATTTCATCATGGCTAAACAAGACCAATATGAACCTGTCATTCTTCCTTACAAGCGCAAAGCTGGAATATGAATCAATATTCAAATATCCATATAATTACGATGAAAATGTGGTCCAATTGCTGGGCCTTCCAAGATATGACAACCTTGAAAACCAGAAGGACAAAAAACAGATTGTCATAATGCCTTCATGGAGACGAAATCTTGACAGGAAATCCCATGATTACATTAAGGAAAGCGAATATTTCAAAAGATTCAATTCATTGATTAACAGTGAAAGATTGATTGAAAAGGCCCGTGAATACAACTATGAAATAATATTCAGACCTCATCCGAAAGTCTATGCCTTTATTGACATGTTTGATGAAAACGATTACGTTAAGATAGATTATGACCGAATAAGATATCAGACACTGTTCAATAGCGGATCGCTTCTCATTACCGATTACTCATCCGTGGCATTTGATTTTGCCTATCTCTACAAACCTGTGATATATTACCATTACAGCGATGACTATCATTTTGATGCGGAACACAGCTTCTTTGATTATAAAACAATGGGATTGGGAGAAATCGCAAATGATGAGGACTGCCTGATTGATTTGATTGTCGAATATATGGAAAACGACTGTAAAATTAAAGAGGAATATTACAACAGGATTAAAGATTTCTATCTATTTACCGACAAGAACAATTGCAAAAGGGTCTATGAGGCCATTAAAAAAATCCCATTAAAGGATTAGCTCCATATTATACATTCCCCTTTCAAAACTTCCGATTTTGACACTCTTTTTATTGAATTCTTTAAATCCTATACGCTCATAAAGCTTTTTTGCACCGGAATTTCTAAAATCAGCATCAATGGTTACTCTCTTGTAGTTTTTGGATTTGGCATATTCTATCACGTCGCAAACAACCTTTCTTCCGATTCCCTGACCTCTCAATCTGGAATCGATGGCTATTTCAGCAAGATACAAATCATCATCTTCGATGTCGGCCAATGCAAAATGGTCCAAAATATCCACTATCAGCAGCCTTGGTGATTTTAGATAGAACTTGTGTGAAAGCTCTGAATCATAAATCATCAATACTCCTATTATTTCGCCGTCATCATCCAAAATGACCTTGAAAAAATGTCCCAGTTCCCTTTTAGGCAAATCCTTAGCAATGGTCTTGACGGCGCTTTTCTCATCTTTAAAAAGCATGTCAAATGTTCTGTAGTCCACATCGTAGACCAATTTGGCAACCTTATTCAAATCATGTTTATCGGGATCAAAGGTTTCATATCTCATTTAATCACTATTTACAATTGTTAGGGCAAACACTCCCGCTCCAAATCCGTTATCTATATTTACAACGGCAATTCCCGGAGCGCATGATTGAAGCATTGCATCAAGCGCCACCCTTCCTCCTTCTCCAACACCATAGCCTACAGATGTTGGAACTGCAATTACAGGCACGTCCACAAGGCCTGCGACAACTGACGGCAGAGCGCCTTCCATTCCCGCACATACTATAAATGCACGGACTCCTTCGCCTACCATATGGGCTATTTGAGGAAAGAGCCTGTGAATTCCGGCAACCCCTATATCATAGGAGGTTATCGCTTCGCATCCTCCTTCTTCAACTATGACTCGTGCCTCTTCTGCGATATTGATGTCTGAAGTTCCTGCAGTTATAATTCCGATTTTTGCAATTGGGTCTTTTTTAGTGATTTCATGCCGTATAATCAGTATTTGAGCCCTTCTGTTATAATCAAAGATATATGAGTTCTTACCCAAATCTTCAATGATTCTTTCATAGCGCTCTTGAGACAATTTTGTTATTATCAAATCCTGACTGCTGTTTTCAAGATAATTTCTGATGATTATAATCAAGTCCTCATAGTCCTTGCTTGGTGAAAATACAGCTTCGGGAAAGCCGGTCCTTTCTGTTCTCTTAATGTCAAATTGGACAACATCATCGAACTCCAATATATTATCAGCCTTGAGAAGTCTTTCGGCTTCATCTATATTGAGCTCCCCACTTAGCAATCTTTCAAGAATATCTTTCATAATATAATATATAGGATAAAATTATATAAAATTTAACTTACAATATTATAATTTAATGAAGGCTTTAATGATTTTAACTCAAGGAATTGTCCAAGGCGTGGGATTCAGACCATATGTCTATAGGCTAGCTGTAGATTTAGACCTCAAAGGATATGTCAGAAATCTTGGAAATGTTGTTGAAATCATTATTGAAGGAGAAAAAACCTCTGATTTTGTTGATAGACTACCTAAGGAATTGCCTCCGATAGCCAAAATAGATTCCATGGAAGTCAGTGAAATCGAAATTGAAAACCGCACCGATTTTGAAATAATTGAAAGCGGAGACACCTACTCCGGGGTCAGCGTGATTCCACCGGACATTGCAATATGCGACAAATGCCTTGAAGAAATCAGAAATCCTCAAGACAGACGCTATAAATATCCGTTCAATGCATGTACCGACTGCGGACCAAGATTTACAGTCATTGAAAGCGTTCCTTATGACCGCATTAGAACTTCAATGGAGGATTTCCCGTTATGTGATGACTGCCTTGTCGAGTACAAACAGCCATTGGACAGGCGTTATCATGGAGAGGCGATCTGCTGCAGCGACTGCGGACCCCAAATGGAGATATATGAAGGGAACGTTAAATTGGATGTGGAAAACCCAATCAAAAAAGGTGCTGAGATTCTGAAGGATGGGAAAATCCTTGCAATCAAGGGAATAGGAGGAACACACCTCGTCGTTGATGCATACAATGATGATGCAATCAAAGAGCTGAGGTCAAGGCTCAACAGGCCCAATCAGGCATTTGCAGTAATGTGCAGGGATTTGGAAAGCCTTGAAAAATATGCCCTTTTAAGCGAGAAGGAAATAGAAACAATAACCTCCAACAAAAGGCCAATTGTAATCCTAAAGAAAAATGAAGGATACAGATTCCCTGAAAGCCTATCTCCAGGCCTTCACAACATTGGAGTGATGCTTCCATACTCTCCGATGCATTATTTATTGTTTGATGAAAGCGACATCGACACGTATGTCATGACCTCCGCCAACATTCCGGGCGAACCGATGATGATTGAAAACGGTGAAATCATAAACGGCGTCAATGACTATTCCCTGGTTCACAACCGAAGGATACTGAACAGGTGCGACGATTCGGTCATCAGATTCAGAAACAACGAGCTTTCATTCATCAGACGGTCACGGGGATACACTCCCGAACCGTATACAATCAGATATGATGTCAATAACCTCAACGTATTGGCATTGGGACCCGAGCTTGACGTGACATTCTCAATAGCAAAGGGAGACAAGGTATACCCTTCACAGCACATCGGAAATACCAACAAGCCCAAAACATTGATGTTTTTAAGGAATGCCATTGAAAACATGGAAAGGATTACAAAAATCAATGAGTTCGATGTAATTGCCTGTGACATGCACCCCCATTTCTTTACAACCCGCCTGGCACATGAACTGGCTGAAAAGTATGGTGCGGAAGTCCTGCCGGTTCAGCATCATCATGCGCACACCGTGGCACTTGCAAATGACCATGGCATCGATGAGATGATCAGCATTTCAGCCGATGGAGTGGGCTATGGAAGCGACGGAACAAGCTGGGGCGGAGAAATCCTATACACAGACATCAATTCATTTGAAAGGATGGCTCATCTTGAACCTCAACTGATGCCGGGAGGAGATGTTGCAACAAGATATCCTGCAAGAATGCTTGCAAGCATCCTTAAGGATGACGATTTGATTGGAAACTATATTGATTACTTCAAATATGGTGAAATTGAAATTAAAAATATCAAAAAGCAGATTGATGCGGGCATAAATGTTGGAATAACCACAAGTACAGGCAGAGTCCTTGACTCAATGGCTGTTGCTCTTGAAATCTGCCATGAGCGTACATATGAAGGCGAATGCTCAATGAAGCTTGAATCAGCAGCATATTATGCTACAAAAGAGCTGGAAATTCCTGCAGTCATAGAAGGCAATCAGCTGAACACCACCGAAATCCTGAGAGAGGTCGTAAGGCTATACCAGAATGGCGAGAAAAAGGCAGATGTTGCAGCCGCCGGCCAGATTGCAGTTGCAATCGGATTGAGTGAACTTGCAATTCAAGCGGCAGATAAAAAACAGGTTAGTGACATTGGTGCAACCGGAGGAGTATTCTATAATGAAGCCATAACCGAATGTGTCAAGAATTATGTTGAGGAAAACAGTTATAATTTCATACAACACTTAAATACCTGTGCAGGGGATGGTTCTGTTTCTCTTGGTCAAAGTATTGTTGCAAAAAAGATTTGAAAAGTATTAATTGGACAATACTTTTTTAACAAAATCTAAGTTATAACCAGTTAAATTAACAATATTTTTAACACTGCAACCATTTTCAAACATGTTCAAAACTGTTTGTTTCATACTTTCTTCAACTTTATCATTAGCAATTCTTTGAGCATAATCTTCAACGATTTTCATATTACCACCTAATAGATTTACTACTGTTTTTTTAATTGAATCACTTTTAACGAATTTATCAGCCAATATTAACTCAATTCCTTTGATGAATTGAGCAATTTCATAATCCCAATCATTGATATTTGATATTAAGTATGTAGTTCTTAAAAATATGATATAAAAAAGTAAAAAAAGTGTTTGAAAATTAATTCAAACAATCTATCTATTTTTCATGGTCCTTTCAAGGATATATTCTGCTCTCTCCAAAAGGTTACCATATAATCTGATTTGATTTCTCAACTCATCGATTGCTTCGAGTTGTCCATCGTCGATTCTCTTTTCGATATCCAATAGTTTGGACCATTCGTCTCCTGATGGCAGCTGCAATGTATTGAGCATGTCGTCTGTAAACTGCACATCAAAGTTATTTCTGTTGATTGTAATGTGTATGTTGACTTCGTTCTGCAAATCGTAGTATTTACGCGGACGGCCTCTTAAAATCTTTTTATAAGAAGAATTTAGGATACCTATATCTTCCATTGCACGCAAGTGTGCGATAATGGCTTTTTGTCCAATGTCAAGTTCATTGGAAATTTCACTTACAAACATAGGTTCTTCCCTTAAAAGATTTATAATGTCTCTTCTAGTCTTACAACCCATTACATCAAGTATATCCTCTACATCAATGTCGTCTGAAGGTCCATTGTAGTTGGTTCTCAATTCAATGTGACCTTGAGGTTTATTGACATTTCTGCGAGGTCTTTCGTTTTTCTCAATGTCGTTTGTATTAGTCATGTATATACCTTATGTATCGAAACCTTTATATAACTTTTTGTTACTATAATAATGTAAGAGAAAGATAACTTTTTGTTACTTTAATATTTGGTTCAGAAAAACTTAAAGTAATAACTCTTAAATGATGAACCATTTTCCTATATGTCCATAAATTCCCAAAAACTGAATATTAAAGAGCAAAAAGGAAAATTCTCGGTATAGAGTTATTACATAGGTTTTTCAAATAACCTAAAAAAGGTGTAACTATGACTGATGAAAATAAAAGCGAAACTGAAGTAGAAACTCAAGATTTGGAAGAGAAATATGAAGCTCTTCTTGAAGAAAAAAATCAGGAGATTGAAAAGCTTCAAAAAGATCTTGAAAAATCCGAAAGTGAAACCCAGGAATACATCTCACTATCACAAAGACTTCAAGCTGATTTCGAAAATTTCAAAAAGATAACTGACAAGAGAAATCAGGAGCTAGTAAAATTCGCTAATGAAAATGTTATAAAAGATTTCCTAGACTGTTATGAAGACTTCGGCAGAGCTTTAGAAACCGAAAATGATGAAGATTTAAGAAAAGGTATTGAATTGATCTACAATAAGTTTAGTGATGTGCTGGCAAAAGAAGGAGTAAGCGAAATTCCTGCAAAAGGAGAAAAATTCGATTTGAACAAGCATGAAGCATTGATGGTTCAAGATTCTCCTGATGTCGAAAACGGATACATTATTGAAGAGTTGATGAAAGGATACATGTACAAGGACAAAGTCCTCAAATACTCAAAAGTTATAGTTTGTAAAAAATAACGTTTATTAAATAATAATATATTAAAAAAATAAGGTGATAATTATGTCTGATACTAAAAAAGAAAAAATTATTGGAATTGATTTAGGTACAAGTAACTCAGCTGCATCTGTGCTTGTGGGAGGAAAACCAACCACAATCCCTTCCGCAGAAGGTGCAAGCCAATACGGTAAATCATTTCCAAGTTACGTTGCATTTACCGAAGACGGTCAAATGCTAGTCGGTGAACCAGCAAGAAGACAAGCAGTAACAAACCCTGAAAATACCATTTCAGCAATCAAAAGAAGCATGGGTACCGATCACAAAGTTACCGTGAACGGAAAACAATACTCTCCACAAGAGATTTCCGCATTTATCTTACAAAAAATCAAAAAAGATGCAGAAACCTTCCTCGGAGAACCTATCCAAAAAGCTGTAATTACCGTACCTGCATACTTTGACGACAACCAAAGGACCGCAACAAAAGATGCAGGAACAATCGCAGGACTGGACGTTGTAAGGCTCGTAAACGAACCAACCGCAGCAAGCCTCGCATACGGTCTTGACAAAGCTGAAGAAGATGACATGAACATCATGGTATACGATTTAGGTGGAGGTACCCTGGACGTAACCATCATGGAATTCGGTGGAGGAGTATTTGAAGTAAGATCCACCAGCGGAGACACCCAACTCGGTGGTACCGATATGGATAACGTATTAATCAAATACTTAGCTGATGAGTTCAAAGCACAAGAAGGCGTTGACCTGATGGACAACGACCAAGCTGTACAAAGGTTAAGAGAAGCTGCAGAAAAAGCAAAAATCGAATTGTCCACTACCACAACTACCGAAGTCAACTTGCCTTTCATTGCAATGGGAACTGACGGAACCCCTAAAAACCTAATCATTTCACTTACAAGAGCAAAATTAGAAGAGCTCGTCGATTCAATTGTCGAAAAATCAGGCAAACCAATGCAACAAGCATTAGATGACGCTAAAATGAGCAAATCAGAAATTGACAAAATCATCTTAGTCGGTGGACCTACCAGAATGCCAATCGTACAGAAATTCGTAGAAAAATTCATAGGAAAACCAGTCGAACGTGGTATTGACCCAATGGAATGTGTATCCATGGGTGCTGCTATTCAAGGAGGAGTATTAGCCGGTGAAATTAAAGACATCGTATTGTTAGACGTTACTCCATTATCCTTAGGTATCGAAACCTTAGGTGGAGTTTCAACCACTTTAATCGAAAGGAACACAACAATCCCTACCAAGAAAAGCCAAGTATTCTCCACAGCTGCCGACAATCAGCCTTCAGTAGACATCAACGTACTTCAAGGTGAAAGGAAAATGGCAGCAGACAACACTTCACTCGGACGTTTCCAACTTGTGGGAATCCCACCTGCACCAAGAGGCGTTCCTCAAATTGAAGTAACCTTTGATATTGACGCAAACGGTATTATCAATGTAACCGCTAAAGACAAAGGAACAGGCAAAGAACAAGCAATCACAATTACCTCTTCCACCAAACTGTCCGATGAGGAAATCGAACAAAAAATCAAAGAAGCGGAAATGAATGCTGAAGCAGATAAGAAAAGACAAGAAGAAATCGAAATCAGAAACAATGCAGACTCATTAATTTACACTTCAGAAAAAACTTTAGATGAACTTAAAGATCAAGTATCTGAAGATGAAAAGACTAAAGTCGAAGGACTTGTAGCTGAATTAAGAGAACTTATAGCTGGCGATGACGTTGATGCCATTAAAGCAAAGTCTGATGAATTATCCAACGTAATTCAAGAAATTGGTGCAAAAATCTACCAACAAGCACAGGCAGAAGCACAAGCTCAACAACAAGCAGGAGCTGACCCTAATGCAGGTGCTGGCGACAACAGCGATGATGACACAATAGATGCAGACTATGAAGTAAAAGACGATTAGATTAAATAATACAGTTTTATTGGATTGTTAGGTTAAGACAAAATCAGAATCAGAATCAAAAAAATAGTTAAACTAACAATTAAAATAAAACTATTATTTATTCTATTTATTATTTTTTAAGGTGAACAAATGGCAGACAAGCGAGATTATTATGAAGTTTTAGGCGTTGACAAAAACGCCGATGAGAAAACAATTAAAAAAGCTTATCGTAAATTAGCCAGACAATACCATCCGGACGTTTGTGATGAACCAGATGCAGAAGATAAGTTTAAAGAAGTAAGTGAAGCTTACGCTGTCTTGTCTGACGATGAAAAACGTCAAAGGTATGACCAATTCGGTCATGCAGGAATGGATGGATTTACAGCTGAAGATTTCTATCAAAACGTGAACTTCGACGACATTTTCCAGGGATTCGATATAGGAAACATATTCGATATGTTCTTCGGAGGAGGAGGTGCCCGCTCCAGAGGAAGGAATGCAGGCCCTCAAAGAGGTTCAGACATATATACTGAAGTTCCAATAACTCTTGAAGAGGCATTCCAAGGCTGTGAAAAGGAAATCAAAATCACAAGAAGCGAATTGTGTCCAACATGCCACGGTTCCAAATCAAAGCCTGGATCCGACCCTGAAACCTGTACAACCTGTGGAGGAACAGGCCAAATCAAGGAAGTCAGCAACACTTTCCTAGGCCAGATGGTTAACGTAAGGGCGTGCAGAGACTGTGGCGGAACAGGTAAGATAATTACAGATCCATGTGAAGACTGCCACGGTAAGGGAAGCAAAAGAAAAACAAAAACAATCAAAATCGAAATTCCTGAAGGAGTCGACGAAGGCAATCACTTAAGGGTTTCAGGTGAAGGAAACTGCGGCGAAAAAGCAGGTCTCGAAGGGGACTTGATTGTAACTATCCACATCAAAAGGGACAAGAAATTCACCCGTGAAGGCGACCACCTGTACATGGAACAGCAAGTGAGTTTCCCGCAAGCGGCATTGGGTGATGTTTTAAGCATTCCTACCATTGAGGGGAAAGAGGTTGAATTCAAGATTGCTCCTGGAACACAAAGCGGTACTGTATTCAAACTAAGAGGCCAAGGAATGAACTCCGTCAGGCACAAAGGTAGAGGAAACATGTACGTTACCGTTACTGTTGTAGTTCCTAAAAAATTAAATTCAAAACAAAAAGACTTGCTCAAGCAGTTCGCCGAAATCAGCGGAGATGAAATCAAGCAGGTCAAAAAAGGACTCTTCGACAGGGTCAAGGATGCAATGGAGTAGATTAGTCAACACTAATTTACTTTTTTTACTATTTTTTATTACCGATTTTCAAGGCAAAAATAAGTGCCACAAATATTGAAGCAACGATACATTAAATGTTATTTTGTAATGAAATCATATACAATAAATTATAGGTTATCGAATATAATTAAGTGACATTTTAAAAACAGTAATTATAAATTGAGTAATCTATATGAAAAAATAAAAAAAGTAATAGAGATTAAAAATCCCTATTTTTTAACAGTAATTTTAACTGATTTTGCAACTTTATTGTAAAGGTTGTTTCCAGCAAAGTTAACTTTAGCAGTGTATTTGCCTTTTTTCTTTAAGTTTTTAACTTTAAAGGTAGCTTTACCTTTAGCGTTGGTGGTTGCTTTGTAGGTTTTACCTTTAACTTTTAAGGTTACTTTAGCTTTTTTGATTGCTTTACCTTTACTGTCTTTTAAGGTTACAGTGTATTTTTTGGTTTTGACTTTAGCTTTGAAAGTTTTCTTTTTAGCAGTCAATTTGGCTGCTTCTTTGCTGATTTTGATAGTTGCAGTCTTGGTGGATTCTGCATAATATGCATCTCCAGCAAACTTAACTGTTAACTTTTGAGTTCCAGCTTTAGAAGCAGTGATTTTGTAATTAACTACACCTTTATCATCAGTGGTATATTCTTTACCGTTGATAGTTACTTTTTGATTTGCTAAAACCTTACCTGAGTTGTCTTTTAAGACAATTTGGTAATTTACACCAGATTTAGTGGCGGTTACTAAAAGTGATTTGTCTGGAGCGGTAATTGCTGATGGTGCTTTGGTAATGGCGACATAATTATAAACAGATTTATAAAGGTAGTTATTATCGCCCTCAAATTTAATCAAAGCAAGATATTCTTCAGGAACCACATTAATATTGAATGTGGCTTTACCGTTCATATCAGTAACGTTAGCGAATGTTTGACCTGCAAGAGATACAGTAACTGTTTTATTAGACACTGGACGACCGTATTCATCTAAAAGTTTAACTGTAAAGAGATCATCAGTGCCGTAAACTTTGGTAAACTCAACAGCAGCAACAACAACTTTGAGCTTATCGGTAGGAACACCTGTGTTTCCAGATTCAGTTATATTACCTGTTCCATAAATAGTCATATCACCTTCACCTTCATTACTGGTCATTTTGTTATCGGCAATAGTACCATTATTGTCACCTAATTTAGCCGCATAATCTCCGGTTGTTTCAATCTCATTGTTTGTAATAGTGAAATTACCTTTTTTGATTACAACACCAGTATCAGCGATTCCCATTTGATCCCAAATAGATTTATCGCCTACTTTTGAAGCATTGGAAGTAATATTGTTGTTATCAATGGTTATTTCATCAATATAAGCACCAATACCTATAGTATGATTACCACTTACTTTAATATCATTTTCAATTATTTCTGCTTCGGTTCCACCTACTTCAATACCTACAACATAATAAGCTTCACCGGTTATGTTATTCTTTTGAATAGTAATGGTGACCGGCATGTAATTCATTCCAGAGTAAATCGGGTAAGCAGAGTTAGCAGCAGTAGTGTCTATATTATTTGAAACGATTATTCCTTCAGCAGTGCCTTCAACATCAATGCCACATGCATATTCGTCAGATGTTACAACAATATTGTTGTCTGAAATAACAAAATACTCGTCATTAATAATGATAGCATAGGTATAACCTGCACCATTAACAAGTATATCGTTAGAAACAACTTTTGCATTAGCGGAATTCAAAATATCAATACCATAAATAGTATCCCAGCTAGTGCCTCCATTAGTGCTTATAGTAATATTATTGTTGTTTAATATCGCATCATCACAACCCACTATAACAATACCTTCACTGAAAGATTCACGGGTAGCGCCCCAGTTAACAGCAAAGGTAGGAATAGCAATGTCAAAATCATTATCTCTAATTACAAGATCACTATTTTTAACGAAAACAGCATATGATCTGGTATTATTGGATGAGTCATAAATTGGGTAACCCCAATCATCATAGCCAATGATTACGAATTGGTTATCAACCATACCATTGAATGTTACATTGTTATCAACAATAGTTAAGTTAACTTCTTCAGCAACAATAGCATAATTATTAACTTTACCACTATTAGCATTAACAACAATATCATTATCTATAATTTTCACAATATCATTTGTTGAATCAGCATTGATTCCTATGGCATTAGAAGCGATTTTATTATCAGTTATGATTGCATTACCACTAATTACTTTAATACCACAGTTATCAGTTTTCATACTATCCCAAACAGGATTATCTCCAACATTTGAAGCAAAAGCATTAATAATATTGTCCTTTATTTCAACCTTGGAAACTTTAGTTCCAATACCAATAGTATGATTACCATCTACATAAATAACATTTTCATAAATATGAGCTTCTGAAGCAGCAATCTCTAAACCAACAACATAGTAAGCTTCACCTTTAATTTCATTGTTATTTATGGAAACCACTACGTCCTGACCTGCTACCATACCAGTGTAAATCGGATAAGCGGAATTGGTTGCAGTAGCAGTGACAATATTGTTCTCAATCTCACCTTTAGCTGCACCTTCAACATCAATGCCACATGCATATTCGTCAGAGGTTACAGTAATGTTATTAGTATATATTTTGAAAAGTTCATCATTGATAATGATACCATAGGAATAACCTGCACCATTAAGAACTATATCGTTAACTACAACGGTTGGATTAGCGGAATTCAAAATATCAATACCGTAAATAGTATCCCAACTATTACCGCCATTAGCACTTATTGTAATATTATTGTTGCTTAATACCGCATCATCACAACCTGCTAAAACAATACCTTCACTGAAAGATTCACGGGCAGCACCCCAGTTTACAGCAAAGGTAGGAATGGCAATATCAAAATTATTATCCGCAATCTTAACATCACTATTTTTAATGAAAACACCATAGGCGTGAGTGTTATTGCTGGTATCATAAATAGGATAACCCCAATCATCATAGCCAATGGTTACGAATTGGTAATCAACCATACCTGCGTATGTTACATTGTTATTAATAATAGTTAAATCATCAATCTCACTAGCAACAATAGCAAAATTATCAATTTTACCAGTGTTAGCAATCACATTAATATCATTTTTTCTGATAACAACAGTGCCTTCTTCAACTGCTTCAATACCTACATTAGTAGAGGAGATATTATTATTTTCAATAGTTACATCACCTAAAACAGCAATAGCAATACTTTCTTTACCTAAAATAGTGTCACCGGTAGGGTCATCACCAATATTTGTACCAAAACACTCAATTGTATTTTTAGAAATAGTAGATTCACCATTTTTAGCACTGTCACAAATTCCGACTGTGTAATTACCTTTTACTGAAATATTATTGTTAGTAATTTCAGAATCCCATTGTGATAACTCTATACCACAGGCAAAGTAGGATTCAACATCAATAGTGTTATCAACATAATTAACACCATCAATAATACCCATAGTTAAAACACCACTAATAATACCATAAGTTGCGCCAGGTGCTTTAAGTGAAATTGTGTTATTTTTTACAATACCCTCTTCAGAAGGTCCTTCGACTTCAATAGCGTTTGCATAATAATTATCAGAGGAAATTGTTAATTGATTGTCTGAAACTTCAAAATCGTTTCCTGCAATCAAAATACCATAAATATAATTGTAACCTGTTGCTTTAATTACATTGTTTTTAATTAAAACTTCTTCAGAAACAATAGGATCCTCTGAAATGAGATTCATTGGATTTCCCCTAACAGAAATACCTACTATTGAATCTAATTTACCATAATGATTATTATATTTAATATTCATTTCATTGTCGATGATATTTACATCGTAACAATAAAATAAATCAATACCTGCAGAGAATATTTTAGTATTTTCAAGTGAATACATGTCAGGATGTTTTATAGCAACTGAAGGAAGTGTAATATCAAAATTGTTTTTTTGAATTATAATCTCGTCTGAAGATATTTCTTCTTCCTCATCCCCTTCAATACGAATAGCATTATTTATGTAAGTTCCGTTTGTGCATCCAACATAAGTTATATTGTTGTTAATAATTTTCAAAGTATCGACAGAAAATGCATAAATTGCATAACTATCAGAATCTTCAACAGCAGTGAAATTTATTTTACAGTCAGAAATTATTACATTAGAAACTTCAGACATAGTGATTAATGCATAATCTGAACCTGTTAAATCAAAACCATTTATTTCAACATCATCTGAAGAAATTACAAAGGATACTCCGTTAAATATTGCATTTTTTCCAGTGAACTTAATTTCTCGATCAATGGTAATGTAATTTACATCAATTCCGGAAAAGTCCCCTTCAAAAATTAATTCATCATCTGTTACGGTATCCAACAAATTACCTGAATCATCAAAGTAATTGTGGAACGTATTATTTGTTACAACATTTTCCGCTTTCAAAACATCATCAAAGCCGTCATCAGCTTCAACAACACCTTCATCCTCAACACTAAGCGGTGCATTATCTTCTTGAACGCTTAGAACATCTTGATCAATGGTTACTTCATCATCCACTTCTGATAATGTTACATTTTCATCAGCCGCAAAAGTTGCACTAACTGATAAAACCATTAAAAAAAGTAGAAGCAATGAAATAATCAGGGCTTTTTGTTTAATATTTACACCTCTTTATTATTATTAAATTAAAGTATAGTCTAATAAATTTGATGAATAAAAATTATAGATTGACTATATTAAAAAATAGTAATTAAATATATTTAAATGTTATTAAAGGTTATTTGAAAAAAAAGTAAAATAAAGGTTAATAACCTTTACTTTTTGATTTTGATTGTATTTTTAATTGTGCATCCGCCAAAACTTGAACTGATAGAATATTTACCTACTTTCAAATTCTTAATGGATGCAGTAGCTACGCCTTTTTTATTTGTTCTGGCAGTGTATTTTTTACCTTTGATTTTAAAAGTAACCTTTTTCTTTTTCACTGCTTTACCATTCTTATCAACCACTTTTACTGAAAATTTAATCTTTTTAGCTTTTTTCGCTACGATATTTTTTGCAGTCAGGGTAGGCTTGAAAGTTAGCTTGTTTGAAACTTTATCGCCTTTAAACTCTGAAGTGATTGTGTAGGTTCCGGCTTTAAGTTTGAGTACTTTGGTGGCATAACCGTTTTTATCTGTCTGGACTTTGTAAGTTTGACCGTTTACTTTAATGGTTACGACATTTCCAGCACCATAACTTCCGTCAGATCCTTTTACACGCACTTTATAGGTTATTGTGTTTCCATAATAGACAGTATAACTTTTGCTTTCAACAATTGAAGGCAAAACAGTTATTTTTGCAGTATTTTTAGAATCATAATACTGTGCATCACCTGCAAATGAAACAGAAACTGAATAGCTGCCTTTGGAAATAACCGGCATGATTATTTCTCCTTTGGAATTGGTTGAAATATCATAAGTTTTTGAACCGATTTTCACTGAAACCAACTTATTAGGTAACAAATTACCTTTTGCATCTTTCAAAATGGCTAAAACACCACCAGGATAAACATTTGTATTGATTGTGAGTTTTGTGCTTAGTAATTTATAAGCAGTTAAATTAGCATTTGCAGAAGTTGATTTGAAATAATCCGGATTAATAATTTTTGCAATGATTAATGGAGAAGCATCATATATTTCAGGTATTTCTCCCATGAGAGAAGCTATACCATTGACATCACTGACAGCCTTACCAACATAACTTTCATAACCCTCATCGTTGACGTAAAATTCGACAGTTATTCCCTCAACGCCAATGCCTAAAATGTTTTTAATTACAGCTATGAATTCAGCGTTCCTATGCATTGCACCAGTTGTATTGTATAAAACTACATCCAAGTCTCCATCTTCAACACTTAAAAGAGCGGAGAATTCGGTTAACCTGAAGTATTTTTTATTTACTAATGCTGAAATGGTATATGAAGCTGGAGTGTAGTCAACAAAACTATATTCGGATTTTGCTTCACCATTTGTTATAATGGCCTCACTAATGACATTACCGTCTAAATCCATAAATTTGACTGTTGCACCTTCCAAAGCATTATCTTCAGTTGTGAAAACAAATGTTCCATTTTCCAAGTAATTGATATTGATATCTTGAAGAATACCATTAACCAAATACTTATAATTGTTCCTTACAACATTATTTGACGCATCATTTACTCCATCATCACCTATTCCCAATTCTGAAACCAGATAATTGTCTTCGATGACATTATTAATTGCATCTTCATCTAAGAGTATTGCATAACCTTTATTAGAAGTGATTTCATTGTTTGTAATATTATTATTAGTTGAATTAGAATCAAGATAAATTCCAGCATTTCCTTCAGAGATTACATCATGATTGTTAAATGAAATCGCTTCACCAGTTCCATTAGCGATTATTTCATTTTCAACAATTTCATTATTAACAGAATTGGCAAGTGCAAATCCATAAGCTAGTTTTGCATTGATTTCAAAATTATTTTCGCTAATTTTATTATTATTTGAATTGAAAGCTTCAATTCCATATACAACATCGGAATTTATTACGAATGTATTTTTATTGATAATGGAATTTTGTGGCTTTTCCAAATTAATACCATAAGCTACACAATCAGATTGCATATTAACAATATTTGAAGTAATTATTGTATCGGTAGATTCCTGCCCAATCACAAATCCTTCAACGAAATATGTTCCTTCCAATAGGATTTGATTGTTAATAAAGCGAGTATTTGTTGCACCTTGACCTTCAGGAGCATTATGTCCCTCAGTATATCCTAAAACTCCCATTCCATAGATATAATTATCATTACCGTATACATAGATATTATTTGATGAGAAAGTGTTATCATGACTATTATAATACAAGTCAATACCTACAAGGGAGTTAGTGGATTGATTGGTGCCAACTGTCCTATTTAATTTAGAAGTGACATTAACCCTATTTCCAGAAACGTTGTTTCCGGAAGCATAAATCATTAAAATTCCGTAAGTTCTGAAAATTCCTGTGACATAATGATTTCCGTCAAAGCAACTACCGTCAAGGCAACTTCCATCTAAACAATTACCATCCAGACAATTACCGTCTAAACAATTACCATCCAAACAGTTACCATCCAGACAATTACCGTCTAAACAATTACCATCCAAGCAATTACCATCCAAACAGTTTCCGTCTAAACAATTACCATCCAAGCAATTGCCGTCAATGCAGTTACCGTCAATACAAGTTTCACCACCGGAAAGGGCATAAATGTTACCTGTACCTTCAGTTTTAATGGTGTTGTTGATAAAATTACAGTCCTCAACTGTGTGGGCGAGGAGTGTGTAAGTTAAATAACTGCCGCTGGAGAATAGCCTGTTGTTCAATACATCAACATTGCTTGATTCCACCACATAAATTGCATAGGCTGAATTTAGGTCGAAAACTTCAATATCACAATTTTTAATTGTTGCTCCGAATACCCTATAGGCAACTACTCCCCAACAATTTGATCCTCCGGCATCATTGTTTCTAATCACTAAATTCTCGAGCCATGCACCGTCAGAAGATACTTGGAAAGTAGTGTTGTAGAAGATTGCATTTTGACCATTGATTTTGACACCTCTATTGACAAGGATTCTTAGATTGTGGAATTCTCCTTCAAAATTTAATATATCCCCATCTTTAATATCTGATTTGAATGCTCCATTGTCTTCCAAGAAAGTAGTATTTAAATTGGAAGGAGTTACTGTGTAGGTTGTTCCATTAAAATTGTAAACCGGAACTGATGGATCATATTCACCTTCAGGAGTTAAAACCTTACCTCCATTTTTTGGAATATTGTTCGGACCTATCACATTTTCCGAATTAGCATCAGCGTCCCTTGCATCAATAGCATAAGTGTTGCCTGTGAATATATAGTTATTTACGATAGTAATGTTTCCAGGCATTCTTTTTGAACTTAATTTTTGGATTAGAACACCGACACCGGATTGGCTTGTAATGTTATTACCTATGACTGTTAGGTTATAAGAATAAGAATTATATAAAATTCCCACACCTGAAAGTGTTGAAATATTATTGTTTTTAATTATTATATCAGAACCCTGCGGGTGTATTCCAGTACCTCTATAAGCTATCTGGACAATATTGTTTTCTACAGTAGAATGGTCCAACACTGAAATTCCCGCACCGCTGGATAATATTCTTGCATTTAAAATTGTATTATTTGCAATAGTTGAATAAGTGCCTCCAACAATTCCTATATCTCCACCTACTTCAATATTAGGGTGATTATAATCCGCACCAGTCATATTAATTATCCAATTATTAATAATAATATTGCCTGATGCCTGGGATGACACACCACGATATGCTCCAATAATCCTATTTGAGTCAACTGTGTTATTTGCACCCATTAATTGAATTCCATAACTCCAGGAAGTAGGAAGAACGTGATATTTTATAGTGTTATTGTAAATCAAATTAAAATTGGAGTTTCCTCCTTTCAAAGGACCTCCAGAGTAGCTTGATAAGTAAATTGCATTTGCATCATCACAACCGATTAGATTATTTGCTATATAATTGTAATGAGCTCCACTTATAAGCAATGGAGGAGTTGAACGAGTTCCATGACCGTAAGTAATTCCATATGCATTTAAATTGTTATGAGTGACATTATTATAATTTGCACTATTTGCAATACAAACCGCATAAGATGAAGCCCCAGTATTGTTAATAAAACAATCCTGAATGGTACAATAACTTACTCCATTTAAGAAAATACCATATGTTGTTTCTTTTGTATTGAAAATGTTCAATTTTGAAATAGAGCTTCCGGAAGCTCCATCAGAAAATGTAAACATGCAATTGGATAATCTGACATTGTCTTTTCCAACAACATTTACTGACTTTTTAAAAACAAACTTTAAATTTGAAAAATCGCCTTCAAGATTAATTGTATCTCCTTCACTTGCGGAAGAATCCTTTAATTCCCCTGTAGATGCATCAAAATAATTATAATAATTTGATTTATTAACCGTGTGGGAATTAGCAGATACAATATCCTCACTATCAGAAGCCACAACATCCTCAGATGCAACTTCCTCCAAAACAGTTCCATCATCACTTGAGATAGTGTCATTCAAATCATCGGCAGCACTCACAGCGCCGATAGACACTAAAAGTAATAATAAAACTAATAAAATATTAATTTTTTTAATCATGATATACCTCTTTTACATAAATAATCTATACTATTATTATGTATTGAAATAAAGTATATTTAAAAATTACTAAATTTGAAAAAAATAAAAAAAAGTTGATGATTAATTAATAATCATCATATTCGTCTTCATCATTTCTTACATATCCGACAAGGAATATTGCAATCAGAACAATTATTGCAATGATAACAAATATCGGCATGCTTGATTCAGTTGCACTTGCAGATTTGGCCGCTGAGTTTTCTGACAATTCATATGCTTTTGCGCCTGACTCTCCGGAACCGCTATCGGAAGCGGAACTTGAAGAGCTTGAAAGTTCACTGGCAGATCTTGCATCTCCACTTTCTGAACCGTCTGCACCAACGGCAGTTCTTCCTCCGTCGCTGCTACTGGACCTGTCGTTTGATGTTCCGTTTACCAATTGCTGCGCATTGGAGTTTTGATTTCCGGAGTTTGAATCACCATTGCTTGAACCGCCTTGTTGCTGTGAGTTGGAGGCCTGGTTTTCCTCTTCAGGCATCTGATATAAAGGATCAGTATTTGTTGCCTGTGCAAGTATCTCTGCAAATTTCTGTTTTTCAGCAGGAGTTAATGAACTCATTTGGATAAGCTGTGCGTTGAAAGCAAGGTTTTTACATGTGTGGTGACAACATGCTACACCATATTTGTTTACGTTATCTATATACTTGTCAACCAGCTCCTTATATGTCTTCATGTCTGTATGCCAGGTCCCCTGGTCTGCAAGGTAAATCATCCAAGCAAGTGAAGTCTGATAACCTGATGCTGTTGTTGCACTGTTGACATATCCGTCCATGCCCAACAGCTCATTGGCCAATTGATTACCCAATTGGGTATCAAGATTGTTTCCACTTACTGTCAAACCTCCAAACATGTTCTGGATTCTAGCCGCATAGGAGTTCATTCCGGCACCACCGCCGGTAATGAGCGGCATGTAATATTTAGGGTTCAAAAGCATTGTTCTTATTTCAAAATCGATTTCCTCTTCATAGGTTCTTGCAATATAATTGTTTTTGCTTCTTATATCTACAAATGAAGTGTCTGGCCTTTCCTGACCTGACCTTTCCTTCAATATATTAGCAGCATTGTACAATCCGCCAAACCAGTCATAGTAATCATCTGAATCGAACAGTCTCCATGTACTGTCAAAGTTCTGAGTAATCAAATCAGTCTTGTTGAGCAGATATATGAAGTTGTCCTTTTGATTTGTTATTACAATATTGCCGTTATCGTCTATTGTCCAGGAGTAGGATACCCTTGAGAGATACACGTCCATTGCGAACTCGTTGACGGTGTTTATATCCCAATCGGCTGTGTTCGGAATAAGTGTTGACATACCTGTTCCTTCAAGGACATTGCCTGGAAGACCGAACAGCCTGTCAAGTGAAGGGTTTTCAGCATAATGCTTTTTCACGTAGTTGTTGGTGGCGTTTTCGCCTTCAGCAAATGCTGCTAATTTTACCGCCTTCAACATCCATGATAGCCAGTCCTTATTGCTTGTAACGATACTTGCAAACACGTCAATCCTTGGTCTGTTTACAACACTGCCATTGGTTAATTTAACGGTTAACTTATCCAAAGGAAGCATTTCAACACCAATTACTTTTCCGTTGTCTGCCCATACTGGCTTACATCCAAGGAAATAAAGGAATTCTGCTACGCCAATACCTTCAGTTCTTGATATTTCAGTACCCCATAAGATCAATGAAGTCAATTCCGGCCATTTGCCGTGTTTTTCATAATATTCAGAGAGCAACAAATCAACGATTTTGATTGCTGATTCATAAGCTGACTCTGAAGGCATTCTTGTAGGGTCTGATGCATAACCGTCATAACCAGTAGGAATTGAATCACCATAGGAAGGGTCTGCAAAGAGTCCTGATTTCACATATCCTCCTTCAAGAGCGGTCAATATAGCATTCCATTCGTTGTTGTTTTGGATATTGACAATGACCTGTTCGGCATACAATGTTGAGTTGTATAATGAAGATCCGACCGGAATGTTATATTTCTGTGCCAAATCACTTATTGAAGAGCCGTTTACCAAATCGGTCACATAATCTCTTAGGAACTGCTTGATTGCACTGGCTTGAACCAGATAATTGAGATTTCCTGAAATGTCCTCGTAGAAATTCATTCCCTTGAGTTCAGGATACAGGAATTCCATGATGTATGTGTAAATCTTGGTTTGGGAAGTTGTGATTGTAATGACCTCTTCCACAAGCTCCTCACCTGTCAATATTTTACCCAATGTATGCAAACCGTAACTTATGAAATCATCACTCATCGCTTCCAAATACAAGTGAAGGTCATCCAACCACTGGTCAAATGTTTCAGCTTCTGTAAAGTTTCTGAAACCTAATGTTGGAGCCAGTTTGATGATTTTTGCCTTATATTCTTCAGCGTTTGATGATACATCGAGAGCCACCTGGTCCTTATAGTATGTAATATAATTATTTAATACGGTGTAGTTACCATATAAACCGGATGTCACCATTGCCGGGGTCATGTGAGTGATCAGCAATGCTGCAATCCTGTCCCTTGCAACCATGGCCTCACCAGGGTTGGATACGATATAAGGATATAGTGTCGGATTCAATGTCAGCTCGAAAGTCCAGTCACCTGCAACAGCACCCAAGTTAGTGCCCGGGAGCCATTCGAGGGTTCCGTGGGTTCCCATATTGACGATTGCGTTTACCTTTGCGGTCTTGTCCAGCCATTTGTAGAATGACACATAGTACTGTGTCGGAGGCAAAGTCAAGTCGTGGTAATTTTCAACCGTTTTGAGCTCTTCCCAACCTCTACTTGGCTGGAATGTGACAAATACCTTACCGAACCACATTCCCGGAACGATCATGTACTGCTCATCTGTGCCGTTATATACCATTGACGGACCCAAACCTGAACCCCAGTAATCGGTCATGTTCTTTATGAGGTCGGCTGGAATGTCCCTGATCAGATTACGGAAGTCCCTTGTTGAAATCAGCTGATTGTGTTTGACAAGTTCATTATAGTTTTCCTCGACGTACTGTCTCAAAAGACCGTAAGCCCATGAACCCTTGTTACCCATTTTGAAAATGCGGTCCTCAAGTTCCTGTGGAGTCATCCTTTCACGGATGTCCCCTCCGGTATCATAACCCTGCTCATATAACTTGACAATCAGATCATAAGTTGATTGGGTTACATTGAGATATGAAGCACCGATTTCAGCCTTGCCCGGAGGATAGTTGTAAAGTACAATAGCTATGGTCTTATCGTGATTTTCCAAATCCTTCAAATCAGCCCAGCCACAGCTCAGCTTAACCATCTTATCCACACCGGTCTGGATTACATGAGTATCACCTGCATCGTCAACATATGACAGGATAACCGGTCCGTAGACACCTTCAAAACTTGGGTAGGTTACAGCATAGGTCCATTCGATTTGAGGACCCAGTTCGGAATTAAAACTGTATTCAGATATTTCATTAACACCTTTGAGAACAGCCAAGTCTATTTCAGATAAATCAGGTTCTGCTGAACCATTGGCATAACTTAAAGACCAACTATATAGTGAAGTGATCAGTGAAATTCCCAATCTTGAGGAATTTGTGATGCCTTTTAATATAGAAGACATTGAAGGGGCAGTGCTTGTCTTGAATACATTAAAGGCAGGCCTGCCGCTTGCGGCATAACTTCTAATCAAAGCATCCACAACATCTCCACCACCATAGTAAGTAGCGATAGCTATGAGCTTTTTATCCGGAGAAAATTTGGCTTCGTAATCGTTTTCAAAATCGCTGAATAAAGATTTGGGATTTAATTCGCGTTCAACCCAATTTTGATAGTTCTCATTCATCCAGTTGAGGCTGCCGTCAGGGGTTTTGGAATAACCCGGATTTGTTGTAATCCACTCATGAATCAGATTTGCTTCAGGAACAAGAGTATACATTCCCAAATCAGGATGGTAAAAACCACATTCTGGACTCATCATAGGAATTCCGTCATCGGTCAATGTAGGATTGGAATATTTTTCAGGTTCGATTAGATAACGAACGTAATTAAAGTAATTTTCCATGTTCTTAACCAGAACGGTTGAGTCCTTGATATCTTCCGCCTGGAAATAGGATCCGATGTAAGTATTTTCAATAGTATCATAGATATTATTGCTTGGATTGGCTCCAATGATATGCATACCAGTTGTATTCAATATCTCTTGTGAGTAAACTCCGAAAGTGTATGCGACCTTATATTTATTGTTAGCCGGAGAGTTCTTCAACAATTGCTTTAGATATGCTGCTGTAAACTTGTTATAAGCTGAGTTTTCAGCAAACATGTCAATGTGGATGTAGTTTGCATATTCCGCCAACCATGCCCTTGACTCGTCGAAGTTAGTGGTACTGATGTATGCAACACGCCTTGACATGTTCATCAGCAGGTCAACCTTTTCGTTGTGAGAAGCGTAATCCACCAATAATAGCATGTCTGGAACAAACATCACATCCTTAATGTCCAATGTACCGCTGTTTTTAGTAAAATCAATACCTTTGAGATAAATCGGATTGTATGTCAGGTAGGTAAACTCCAAATTATATATTTGAGAACCTAATCCTGTGAATGTTGCAATACCATTATTATTGGTTGTCTGAGTTGAAATCAACTTATTTGTAGAATTTTCATACAACTTTACGGTAGCTCCCTTAAGTTCAATTCCATCTTCCGTCCATGTTTTGCCTGTTTCATTGAAAGAATCATAAACGTGAACATTAATTACATTATTCCCTGCTTCAAGGATTCCCTCATCTGATTGAGAAGACTGAACATCCGGAACATCTGGAACTTGCGTTATCTCTTCTAACTCGCTTGGAGCACTCACCACATCAGATATTGTTTCATTATCTCCTGCAAATACGCAGCTTACAGAAAATACAAGTAATATTGAAATAATTAATGCAAATAATAATCTTTTATCCGTTTTCGTTTTTTCACCTCCTTCATGCCCAATTGAAACATAGCAAAATATAATATTTACTATAAGTTTAAATTTGATTTGAAAACATATAAAATTAACTAAACTTAATTAAAGTTATCCCGGACTCAAAAATTGTATACACAAAAAAGATACATTTAAATACTTAAATGACTAAACAAAATTTACCAATATTTTAAGAGGTGATACTAATGCGCAAGATAATGATTTTACTAGCGATAATCATTGTTGGAATGCTCATTCCAGTGGGATTTTCAACAAGTGACACCCAAGTGGTAATAACCTATGGTGAGACAACCTACAACAACGCAAATTATAAAAATACTGTAGACGGATTTTTTGTAAACAATGCAGGCATCGATTTGAAAAACGTGGACTCAAAAATTATCACAGCTTCAGACGTGAACAAGATTTCAAGTTCAATAACAGGCAAGACCTACTCCTCAGATCAGGTATTTTCATCCGCACTCGTGGATTTGAACGAAAATGACAATCTGGAAGTGAGTGTTGACAAATCCAAAATTACAACAATCACAGGAGACATGTACCTTTCCGCACTTAAATCAGCGGGAATCACAGCCGGACACGTTTACGTGACAAGCCCTGTTGAAGCGACCGGTGAATCCGCCCTTGCAGGAATCATGAACTCATACGAAGTGGTGACAGAGGTTGAAATTCCGGAACCTGTAAAAGAAGCCGCAAACAATGAAATCTACACTCAAGCTGAAATAGTTAAGAACTCAGATGTAAATGCAGATGATCTGTCCAAAATGGTTGATGACGTGAAAGAGGAAGTTCAAGAGAATAATGTTACAGACCACACAACCATCGTGAACATCATCAACAACTACACAGTCATAAACAACATAAACATTACAGACAGCGACATCGAAAACCTTGCAACAAGCATTGAACAAATTCAAAACGTGCAGGGCGACATCAACAACTATCAAAACGAAGTTTCAGATGTCTTGAACGATACCAATGCCAGTGATGCAAAAGGATTATTAGATGGGTTATTCAACTGAATAATCCATTAATTTCATTTTTTAAATCAGTTTTCTCAATTCTCTGAGATTCATCTCGATGAACTCCCTATTTTTAGGATTGGACAGTATCTCATATTGCTTTATTTTTGTCTGAATATAAGCCTGCCTCAACAGCCTCTGCAACTCGTCAACATCACTGTTCAATATGGCATGCAATTTAGATCTTTCCTCGTCATTTAAAGCGTTCAAATGAGATTCGATTGCTGATTTGAACTTAATTACAAGATTTGAATTCCTTTTTGCCATTCCATTCAATATAAATGCTGGGGCTAGCAAAAAAAGATGTTCATGTTCTTTTAAATCTTCATATGTAATTTTTTCTTTCATATTTACACCTTTTAATTCAATGTGCCTTAAACTAATTATTTATCAATTATATGTAAATCATATTTATTTTTTGTTAATTCAATAGAAACTCTTTTATATATACATAATGATAAATATTATTGGTGAATTTAATGTTAGAAGAATATTTACCTTTTGTGGGATTAATAATTTTTGGAAATATAGAGAACCTTATACTATCCTCTCAAGGAGTGGTTCAAGGTGTGAATCCTAAGGTTTTAGGGATGTTAAGTATCTTTGCAGTTATTGTCTGGCTAGTAATCGGATTTGTAGCAACAGATGTTGCAATACAATATGCCAATTACATCACATTCATTGGTGGCCTTGCAATATTCATTTTAGGTCTTATTTCAATTAAAGATGCTGTAATAAACATTAGAAAAGCAAAAAGAGGTGAATAATAATGGTAAATTTAAAAGATTATGCTCCATTTACTGGACTGCTAATTTTTGGAAACATCGAAAACCTCATTTTAGCTTCACAGGGTGCTGTAGCGCATGTAAACCCTATAATCCTAAGTGTATTAAGTATCATTGCCGTAATCATCTGGCTGCTTCTGGGAACCTACGGAACAAAAATAGCAATCAAATATGCAGATTACATCGAAATAATCGGCGGATTGGCCATTGTCATTTTAGGTTTGCAGTCCATGCTTGAGGCAATGGGATTCTTATAAACAATCCTGCAACATCATGAATAAACAAGACGAGGTGTAAAATGGGTAGAAAGGACATAGGCAATATTCTAGAGATAATGAGAAACGATATCAAATCAGCATTTTCAAATCCTATCGTAACAATAGTGCTGATTGGAATAATTATTCTGCCTTCCCTTTATGCACTTATAAACATATATGCATGTTGGGACCCTTACGGAAACACTGATGAAGTGGAATTTGCAATTGCAAACCTTGATAACGGCACATCCTTTGAAGGAACTAAAATAAATGTTGGAAATGAGCTTGTTAAGGACTTGAAGAACAATACCAAATTCAAATGGACATTTGTCACGGAGGATGAGCTGCGGGACGGGGTTCATAAGGGAGACTATTATGCAGGCATAGTGGTGCCCAAAAACCTGAGTGAGAACATCGTTTCGATTACCACAGATAACCCTGAACAGGCAAAATTGGAATACGTCGTAAACGTTAAAGCCAACCCAGTGGCTGCCAAACTAACCAATACCGCAGCCAATACTGTTTATTCCAATCTAAATGCAAAGATTGTTGAATTTATAAATCTTGCGGCATACGGCAAGCTTGGAGAATTGCAGGAAGGTCTTGCTTCCGGAGCTCAACAGTTGTCTGAAGGAGGAGCTCTGCTTCAAGAGGGTGCAGGAGAAGTTTCTTCAGGTGCGGCCCAAGTTGAAGATGGAGCCTCACAAGTTCAAGAGGGATCCGAGCAAATACAGGCAGGATCAGAATTACTACAAGAAAAGTCTGGAAAAATAGATGAAGGTGAAAAGCTTATTGAATCAAATAACAATTTCCTTCAAGAAAAATCAGATGAACTTCAAAAAGGTGCTGAGGAAGTTGAATCCAGTGTTGATCCATCCTTAATACCTGAAGGCCCTGTTAAAGAATATGCTGATGGAGTTTCTCAAGTTGCAGACGGAAGTGGGCAAATTGCAGAAGGTTCTAGCGAACTGGCAAAAGGTTCAGTCCAATTGGCAGAGGGTTCAAAACAAATCACTAACGGTAGTGTATTTTTAGCTGAAAAATCCGGAGAATTAGCGGGAGGTTCAGCTGAATTGGCCGAAGGTTCAGTGACTCTTGCAGCAGGAGCGGAAATGCTTTCAAATGCTGCTGCACAAGCATTATTCTCAGCATCAGCAGGCCTTTTCTCATCTGCAGATGCACTTTCAAGCATTACAGGAATCAATGAGACACTTCTCGGAGACTATTTCTTCTCACCGGTCAAACTGGAAACAACTGAAGTGTTCTCAGTGCCTGATTATGGATCTAGCGTAGCACCATTTTATATTGCATTGTCAATGTGGGTTGGAGCATTAATTACATGTGTAATGATAGAACCTAAATCAAGTGTGGGAACCAAGTATTCCCCATTCGAAATGTATGTGGGCAAACAAACAATCTATGTGATAATGAGTATCCTGCAGGCTTGTGTAACCCTGATTGGGTCATACATCCTTGGAATCCATGTAGATAATTATCCGTTGTTCTACTTCTCAGCGATACTGGTATCGGTAGTGTTCATGTTATTGATATATTCTGTCATAACGGCTATCGGAACTGTTGGAAAAGCAGCCATAGTGCTTCTTTTAGTATTCCAGATATCTGCAACAGGCGGAATTTATCCTATCGAAATCATGGGCAAATTCTTCCAATTCATACATCCATACATGCCAATGACATATGCAATTAACCTATTGCGTGAGGCGCAGCTTGGAGTGGTCTGGTCGAATTACTTCTTTGCATTGGCCATTCTTATAGCAATTGGGCTCGTGGCCATTATCTGTTCAATATTTGTTAAAGAAAAAGCGGACAAGGCTTCAAAATACTTTGAAGAACGTTTAGAAGAAAGTGGATTATTTTAGGAGTTATTTCAATAACTTCTAATAATTTTTTGAAAGGGAGAAAACAATGAGAAAAAAGAGTTTACTGATAATTTTATTGGTTGCTGGTATTCTTTTTAGTGTTTCAGGCGTTGTAGCCGGTGACGTTGATGATGTGACATTAACTAGCGATGCGAATGATACAGCCATATCCATTGACAACAATGATTTTGCTGTCGAAAGTGACATCGACGATATGGAAGTGTCCAGCAATGCTGAAGACCATCCCTTAGAGGAAAGCAGCACAGAGAATAAAGACGACGGTACCTTCACAGCACTGCAATTGAAAGTCTCTAATGCAGATGCGGGAAGCACAATTAACTTATACAACGATTATAAGTACAACAGCGGCTTTAAACTCACTACCGGAGTTTTCATCAATAAGGATATAACCATCAACGGAAACGGACATAGCATCGACGGAATGGGTCAATCTAGAATTTTTAATATCAATTACGGCAATGGATTAAAGTTTAATAAGGTCACATTGAAGAACATCAATTTCAAAAACGGCAACGCCAAGATTTACGGCGGTGCAATATTAAACTTTGGAGAATTGGCAGTTGACCACTGTACCTTCACAAGCAATAAGGCGGGCACTGCAGGTGGAGCTATTAATTCTTTAGGCGCATTAACCTTAAAAAATTCTAAATTTTACAAGAATACTGCTGGTGGAGATGCAGGTGCAGTCTTTTCACTAACATTGAAAAAAGGTGCAGGATTCTATTACCAGTATTTTGAAGGTCGCAATGCCACAGAGGATCAAAACATTATGTTTACTTTAATGCAAGCAGTTCTTGAACCTGGTAAAGACACAATATCCAACTGTGTATTCACCGAAAACCAAGCTAAGGGTCGTGGAGGAGGAGCAGTCTATGCATTTTCCCATATTGACATCAATTCCTGCACATTCAAATCAAATAAAGCTAATGAAAGTGGTGGTGCTGTATTTGCAAATAAAAACATTGTCATAAAAAATTCCAAATTCAGCTACAACACAGTGAAAAAAAGGGGCGGTGCTGTTTACTTCAGATGCCATTCACTTACTGGCCACTATAATGATGGCAAATGGGTTAGTGACATTAATTACTACACCTGTTTAATCGAATCCTCAACATTCAAAAGAAATGTTGCCAAAAATGGCGGAGCAATATACGGATTCAAATATAATGATACCGATAAAAAGCATGGCGCCAAAGCGGTGAAATGTACCTTTGATGAGAATAAAGCAAAGAAAGGAAGGGATGTATACGGTGGAACCGCTTCAAAATGCAAATTCCTTTACTATAAGTTAACATTGAAAAAGGCCACCATAAAAAAATCCGCCAAAAAGCTTGTGCTGAAAGCTACTTTGAAAAAAGCTAAGAAAGCTGTTAAAGGTAAAAAAGTTATATTCAAGTTCAGAGGCAAATACTACAAGGCAAAAACCAATAAGAAAGGCGTTGCTAAAGTAATCATTAAAAAATCCGTGCTTGACACTCTTAAAGTCAGCAAAAAAGTAACCATTAAAGCGACATATAAAGCATTTTCCGGAAAGGTTATTGCTAAGAAAAAATTTAAAGTTGTAGAGTAAATGTTTAAACATTTACTTTAATTATTTTTTTAAACACGTCTATTTTTTCCAATCGAATTATTGATTGTACACTTATTTAAATTATATCATTCAGATTTTCTATTTGATTTAAATAATCGTTGTTGCCATTAAATTAAATTACAAAACCAAAGCAAAAAGTTTAATTTGTGAAATCTATATGGGCCAACAAAAATCAATTAATTATGTCAAATTAGTGTTTGCAAGAAAGAATGTTGCATGCAAAAAAATAGATTATATTTTTAAAAACATTTTAACCAGATTTTCAGGCCCAATCATTATAGACACCAACATCAACATTGCTGAAATTGCGAATATGACAAACCAAATTTTAATGTTCCACTTAAAAACTTTAATCCCATCCAGTGTATAAAAAGGAAGCATGTTAAATGCAGCCAAAAAGCTATTAACAGAGAATCCTATAGCATCAATCAGAAATATGTAATAAAGAATATCGGAATATGGTGTAAGAGGATATATCAAAACGGCAATTACAATGAAAATTAATCCAAATGCAATATTGAGCATTGGCCCCGCAACTGCAATTCTCCCAACTATCTCATCAGACATATCTTCAGCATAGATGCGGGCTTCACCGGGCAATGCGATTACAATTCCAAAAAATGATGTGACAAATGCAATCAGCAACCCTATAGGCCATAATCTAAATTCAGCCTTGTAACCATATCTCATGGCCATGAATTTGTGCCCAAACTCATGAGATACAGATCCGATTCCGGCACCGATCAGGACAATAGGCAAAATTGAAATGAATCCCTGAACATCAAATTTGACATTCGATATAGCAAAACAAATAGAAAGTACAATAAATGCAATTATTGATTCAATGAATTCCCTTTTTGTTAACTGAAACATAATATTAGATATACATTTTTAAATATAAAACTTTTTCTTACATTCAATGCCCCTATTTGCAAAAAATTAATAAACATCGTTTACCTACCATTCAATTCTAGTAGATAATCACTTAAAAAATCCGTAATGAAACGATGACAGTTATAATAATTCCATGAATCTTTCCATTTATCTTGAAAAATTTTAAAAAAAAATAATTAATATTTTGGCATGTTAAGAGTAACCCATATAAAATCGTGTGGGTTACCTATGAAATATAGGCAAAAACTACTTTCATTTCTGACATTTCATTTTAAATAGATAACCCATTATATAAACAATCAGGGTATGCTTAAATAATATTAATAATATAGTAAGATTATAAAAATCTCAGGTGATGAAATGGCCGACAAGTCAGATAAAAAAATCAATTTTAAAGAACATATATTAAGATTTATCCTCGTTACTGTAGTATTATTTTTAATAAATCTTATATTCACACCAAACCACTGGTGGTTCTATTTTCCAATGGTAATAGTTGCAATTATATTAATAGCCAAGTATATAAAAGTCGTTTTTATCGATGATTAACCTTGATACTAACTGAATAGTAAAATATGAGTGATTTTACCTTCTTTTTAAATTATGAAAGTTTAACTATGAAAATAAGCAATGTGTAATTAATATTTTGGCATGTTAAGAGTAACCCACATTCTGTTTGTACAGCATTCATCTTAGCGAACTACCTTGCCTACAACAAATGATTATCGGCACCTTTGCTCTTGCATCCTATGGAATGGCCGTTTCACCGCTTCTTTTAATGTCCTCAATTAAATATCATCGTCTACCATTAAAAGTCGTGTCGTTTCTGCTCCAGAGTCATACTTCTCAGTATACGTCTTTCAACGCCATAGTTTTGTTTGATGTGCGGAGTTTCCTTAGTTAAAATACCAGCAGCTGTCTTTAACTTGCCAAAAAATATTAATTAAAATTAGCAGGGCCTAGATTTGAACTAGGGATCTCAGGGTTATGAGCCCTGCGGGTTCACCAGACTACCCCACCCTGCTATATGAAAATCAGTAACACTACTAAATATGATTCATATAATATATAAAGTTTTCGTTAAATTGGAAGAAATCAAAGAAAATAACATCAGTTATTTTCTAATGATTCGATTCTTTTATCCAAGTCGTTTAACTTTTCTTCAGTGGATTTTTGGAATTCTTCGGAAGATTTCTTGAATTCATTAAAATCTTTCTCCAAATTATCCACGTTAGCAGTTGTCTCTGAAAATTTAGATTGAAGATCTTCTAAATCTTCAGTAGTGGCTAAAGACCAGTCCTTAATCAATTCTTCACTTTTAGCATCCAAAAATGCATCGATTTTGTTAGAAAAAGCATCTGTGTTCAAAGCGGACATGTCAATGTCACTTAATTTAACTTTGATTCTTTTACCCATGGAATTGCCTTTCTCTGCGGAAGGTTCATCTTTAGATAAATCAGCATAATCTGAAGAATTACTTAAAACTTCATCCATGTGCGCATCAGCACTTTGTGGAATATAAGAACGTAATTTATCCATGGTGGCAGGACTATTCAATAAATAATAATAAACTAAAACTGCAATTGCAATAATTAGGATAATGACTGCAACTACTTCCATAGCATCCATATTCTCACCTATTTCATTCCTTTAAGTTTCTTCTCTTTTTCTTCAATTTCTGTAAGCATTTTTTCAAGTTTTCTCTGTTCGGTTTCAGCTTCCAATCTTGCTAATCTTTCATTGATTTCAGAATGAAGGAACCCAACACGACTTCTTGCTTCGGTGGTAGATTGTCTTATTTCAGAAAGACGATCTTGCTGATCCTGCGGTAATGGAATAGGATTATCCATTAATCTTTTGGATTCTATGTCTTTTTCAACCATGGACATTTTCTTAAGCTCAATCTCTTTTTCAAGAATTGCAATTGAATTTTTGGATTGAGCGATACTTCTCCATTGGAAAACAATGATAATTAATACAATAGCTATGATAACCAATACAAGTAATAAAAACATTTGGTCAGGTATTGTAGGAATATCCATTTTTTAACCTCCAATTAATATATAATGTATACTAATAAATTAATATATAAACTTTATCAATTAAATATTTAATTGATTAACACAGAAGGTAAAAACTTATGATGGAATCTTATATACAATCAGGAAAAATAGCTTCCAAAATACGTGACGAAGCTTCAAAAATGATAAAAGAAGGAACATTGGTCATTGACCTAGTTGAATATGTGGAAAGCGAAATATTAAAATCAGGTGCCCAAATTGCATTTCCTTGCAACGTATCATTGAATGAAGTGGCTGCACATTATACCTCTCCTGCAAATGACAAAACCGTAATTAAAGCGGGAGACATGGTGAAACTAGACTTGGGAGCAATGGTTGATGGATATATTGCAGATACCGCCATCACTGTTATCGCTGATGGAAACATTGATGAAAACTATACCCAAGACGAGATCAATCTTCATGAGGAGATAGTTGAAGCATCCGAAGCCGGCCTTGAAGCGGCAATCGCAACCGCAAGGGCTGGAATTGAAGTCTCAAAAATCGGTGAAGCGGTTCATGAAGCAATTTCCGAGTACAAATTAAACCCAATATTCAATTTAACCGGCCATAGCCTGGAACAGAATAACCTGCATGCGGGAATTTCAATCCCAAACTACGATAATCATGATCACTACATCCTGGATGAAGGTCAGGCGGTAGCAATCGAACCCTTTGCAACAAACGGAGAGGGGATTGTAAACGATGCTCCGGGACATTACATATTCTCATACATGAAAAACAGACCGTTCAGAATGAAAAGCACACAAAGAGTCCTGAAATATATTCAAAACAACCACCGGTTTGTTCCATTTTCAGGAAGATGGATTACCAGTGAATTCGGTGAGAGAAAAGGAAACATTGCATTAAAGCAATTGTCAGATGCGATGGCAGTCTATGCATATGCTCCACTGCGTGAAAAACAGGATTGCTTTGTAAGCCAAAAAGAACACACATTAATTATTGAAAAGGACGGCTGTACCGTTACAACCATTTAAATAAGATGAAGAGAGCGCTCTCTTCATTAACATTATATTTACAATATATAATGAAATCACTTTTTTTACAACAATTTCATATGAAAAAATAGTATTAGATTAGTTTTAAAAAAAATGCGACCAATAAAAGTCAATTAAAAAAAATAAAAAAAAGAAAGAAGTGGAATTAGTATTCCACAGGAAGTGGTAATCCCATTTTTGCTCTTCTTTCACGTTCTTTGCCGTTTTTGTCCTTTTTACCTTTAGCTAATTTTTCAAGTAAAGGAAGACCAGGTTTTACATCGTCCATTGGTTTTGTTTCAATTAAACCAGCGTCAACAGCAGCTTTAAAGATTGATTCACCGTCATCGGTTCTGGTTAAAACAGTGGACCATCCGTCAGGAGATCCTACAGAACCGGTTGATACGTCAGCCCATTCACATACGTAATCCATACAGATGTTACATCCAGCTTGTTCGTATCCGTGGGTTTCTTTAATAGCTAAACCAGAGTCTTCGCCGTCTTTGGTTAACCAGAATTTACCTTTACCGATGTCCATTTTGGTAGCATCTTGTAATGAGTCAAATCCTAATTTTGCGGTTGCGAAAGTATCAAGGGAAGCCATAGGGAAGTTTTCCATACAGTAGATACCTATGATTAATTTGATTTTATCAGCAACAAATCTTGCAAATGGATAAGCTTGTGCTTTTCTTAAACCTTGGGTTTGACATGGAGTTGCTACAACACCGACTTTTTCTAAACCATATTGACGGGTAGCTTCTTTTACAGCGGATAAGGTTGGGGACATTGAGTATTTGGTACCTGCTGCTGCGATAACTTCATCAGCGGAAGTTACTACAGTAGGAATAGGTCTCCAATCTTCATCAGGAGTTCCAGCTACAACTGCACCTTCAATGATTCCTTCATCAATTGCGTAACAGAGTAATGCTGAAACGATTCCTCCGTCTTGTGATACATCAGTAATTTTGCTATCAGTAGCTCTTGCAGATAATGCTTCTTTATAAGTTCCTAATGGCATGTTCATTCCTCCTATAATCCAGTTTCCTCTTTAATTCTTTTTATAGGTAACCATGCTCTTGGACACATTGCATAACAAGATCCACATTTAATACATCTGTCTCTATCACAGCTAGGTCTACCTTCAGAAAAGCCCATAGCTCTTGTAGGACAAGCTAGAGCACAAGTTCCACATCCAGTACATAATCCGTTACGGATTACGTTGGTTAATACGTCACAGCCACATCCAGCGTTACAAGCAGCTTTATCAATAGCAGGTTGTAAGTATTCCATGTCTCCGTTACATAATGCAACAACTGTTTTTGCAATCATTTCAGGAGCTACAGGACAACCAGGAAGTGCGCAGTCAACTTTAACTAAAGAACTGATTGGTGCAAAAGATTCGTGTTTAGGTTGTGCTTGTTGGCCTCCGCGTGCGAAGGTTGTGAAACAACCGGTCATAGCACAGGAACCGAATGCACAGATTAAGCCAGATTTTTCTCTTGCCATTAATAATTCTTGTACACTGTGTTCATCTTGTAAACATACGGATCCTTCAATTAAACATAAGTCCATTTCAGGCATTTCTTCAGCGTAAGTACCGTGAACCCATTTGTCTACTAAAGTTTGTCCGTAAACAATATCAATCATATCGGTTAATACAGTAGATAAAATGTCGTAGTTTTCGGTTAAAGACATTGCATCTCCAGTACAACCACTTAAGTGAATGTAACCGATACGTGGTTTAGCTGCAGCTTTTGTTTCTTCTGCAGGAGCAGCTTCAACAGGTTTTTCAGGAGCAGCTTCAACTTTTTCCTCTACTTTTGGTTCGATTTTTTCTTCTTTGGAACCGCCAAAAGCTTTTTTCAATTTATCAAACATTATTTTACCCCAATTTCTTTTAAAATAATATCAATAGTTTTAGGAACAGCCTTGATTACGGGTTCTGTTAAACCCAAATCCACATCCGGAGTTGGAATTAAAGCAGGTTTGCAACCCACTACAACCACTTCACATTTTTCAGATATTTTCTGAAGCGGTTCTTCAACAGTCATTCCGTGAGGATTGTCATATTTTCCTATTTTCATTATATTCGGATCGAATACATCAACGGTTCCAGGTTCTGCATCAAATTCAACAACATCAATAACAATCAGTTTTTTCCAATCGTATTCCTCGTACAATGGGAAAAAGTTTGTTGGAGCTGCAGTACCACCGTCAATGAACTGGATACTTTCAGGTAATGTTATTCCTTCAAATTTTTCCTGGATTTCAGCCAGAACATCTTTGTCGAATTCATCTTCAACATAAGCTGTGACAGCCGGGTCATAGTAATCATTCTTATCGTTGCAGTATTTTTGCAATATGTTTATGATAACAGGACCGAATCCGTCATCCTTAAATAATACATTCCCGCATCCTATGACAATAATCTCCGAATCATAAGGCATTTAAAATTTCCTCCACTACTTAGATTCTCACCATTTCATTTTTGAGAATGGATTTGTCTTCATCGTCAACTACCATTACATGAGTAGCACAGGATAAACATGGATCGTAAGCTCTGATTACATGTGGACCTAACTCATGGTGGAATCCTTCGGTTGCAGGACCCATTGTTGGAATGTTCCAAGTAGTTGGTACAATTGCAGAGTAGAATTGGGTTTTTCCTTCTTTAACTTGAGCCATGTGTACGTCAGTTCCTCTAGGACCTTCAATAACACCAAATCCAAGTTCACCAGTTCCTCTCTTATCGTAAGATACGTTTGCAGGTGCTGCAGTATCAATTGCATCTAATGCTTCCATACAAGCGTCGTAATTTTTCAACATTTCTTGAGCACGAGCGAGATGTTGAGCAACTACACCTTTGTCTTTGAAGCCTGAGAATTTTTCCATTCTTGCTCTTGGACCGGTTTCAACATTTACACCTTCCCATAATGGAATTACTGAACATGCTTTTTTACCGATTTCTGGGTCATCATACCATGCTTCAGGTAATACTTCTGAGAATTTGTCCATATCAAAGTCATTGGTACCGTAAGTTGCATCCATTGCCATTAACGGTTGGTTAACAACACCTAAATCTGCAGGTAAACCAGCTTCTTGAACACAGTTTGCAATAAATTCAACGTGTGCGTCAAGTATTGGTTTTAATGCTGTCATTCTTTCGATTAATCTTTCTTTGGTGAATGGTGTAATGTTTCTAGCCATTCCTCCAACCCTAATATCGGATGGGTGGATACCTTCACCAGCAATCATGTCTACAACATATTGAACATGTTTTCTTACTTCACTTACGCTGTTAACTGCATCTGCGAATTTGTCCGCTGGGACAACGTCAGGTGCAACTAAGAAGTGGTGAATTGCTGCACTGTTAATTCCGTGTGCTGCTGCAACAGCTTTTCTTAACAATTTAGCTGCTTTAGGAATTTCGATACCTAAAGCCATATCCATAGCTTCTGCGGATGCTAAAGTGTGTGGAATAGGACATACTCCACAAATCCTTTGACATAAAACAGGAGCGGTTTCAGGTGCTTTGTTAAGAACCATCTTTTCTAAACCCCTTACAGGAGTTATACTTAAATACATACCTTTTGTAACAATCCCTTCGTCGTCTACTTCCATGACAAGTTCGGCATGGCCCTCTTGACGAGTTGTAGGGGATATAACTACTCTATCTTTCAAATATGTCACCTCAATTATAAATTAGAAACTAACATTAAGTATATATGTCTGTCATTATTAATAAGCATTTCAAAAATTATAAATCGAAATATATATAAAAGATGAGAAACTAATTTTACTTATTATGATTAAATACGATTGATAGGAGGGAAAAAATTGGATAAAGCAAATATAATCATTTCAATAATTATTGTATTATGTATCGCAGCAGCAGTTACTGCATACGGCATAACCAATACTGAAAACCCAATATTCTCTAATTTATCTAGTATGGGAGCAAATGACGCTGGAAATGGAATTGGAAATAATACCACTTTAGGAAATCATTCTTCTTCCGTAGCAACCACTGCTGGAAGTTCCAGTAGTTCCGGAAGTGGATCTGGTTCATCAAGTAGTGATTCAGGTAGTTCTTCCTCAAGTTCATCAAGCAGTCCAGCACCTTCAAGCAGCGACAGTGGAGACTCAAATAGTGATGATAGCGGAAGCACAAGCACACAAATGTCCTATTCAGATGCACAAGCTATTGCAGCTGACTCTGTATTAGAAGATGGATGCTACGTTGGTGACGGTTACTATTCCGATGGAGTATGGTATTTCAATATCTATGACCAAGATGGAAATCTTGTAGACACCATCAGCGTTGATGACGCTAGCGGAAGTACTGGAAGAGGATAAAATTTATTTTTAATCCTTTCTTTTTTTATTTTTAAAAAAATAGTTAAGTATATATAACAAGAAAAATAAAATTATTATTGCTATATGTAAGGGCCCGTAGCCTAGCTGGATAGGGCGTCGGACTTCTAATCCGAAGACCCCGGGTTCAAATCCCGGCGGGTCCGTCCTTATAATTTCTTTTTTTTGTAAAAGTTAATTTTAGTGACTTAATAATATTTTGGGCTTGTAGCCTAGTCTGGAAGGGCGTAAGACTCCTAATCTTAAGATCGAGGGTTCAAATCCCTCCAAGTCCGTTTTTAAAAACTGTCTAAAGTGACAACTTTAGGCATCTTTTCTTCTTTTTTAAACAATATCTGACCATACTTGCCACCGCCGCCAGGAACAACATCAATAGAATCATTTCTAAAAGATTCAATGGCCAATGAAACATTTCCATCGATTCTTTTGATTTCATCCAACGGCGCGTCAATCAAAACATTGATTTCTGTGCCGAAACTGTCAATCAATTTCTGCCAGATTCCCTGCACGAACTTTGTGGTAACACCCTTATCATGAACAGAAGAGATTATCTCAGCCAAAGGCATCAGATGAACATATTTCGGTCTTAAATCAGGATGGACCGGCTTGTCGAAATCCGCAATTTCCGATATTCTGAAGTCAACACCCTTTTTGATTGTGCCTCCGCATGAACATTTCATCCGATTTTCTTGAGCGGCAATAGGATCAACCAATTTATGGCACTTGGTGCATGCAGTCATGTGATATTTTCCCAAATTGGGCACGAGACCGTAATTTGCCTTGACATCCCTTTTCCTAAAAGCCTTTTTGATTGAAGAATAGGAAATGTCTTCCAATTCTATCCGATTGAATTCACGACCTAACCTGTGTGGCCATGGGGAGTGGGCATCTGAGTTTGTCAAAAACACAAAATCCTTGAGTTCTGAAATCCTGTCGGCCATTGAAGTGTCTGCTGACAGGCCCAATTCAACAAAATCAGGAGCCTTTTGGTAACAGTCATATATGCTGTCATGAGACTTATACATTCCCGTCCATGGAGTGAATGCATGCGCCGGACCAATCAAGCAGTCATATTCATGAGCAAAATCCAATAACTCTGCTCCTCCAAGTTTTGTTTTAGGCCTTCCATCAACATCCTTGTTTTTTGATGGCAATTTCTCTGACATTTCACGGGCAATGTCCAAATCGGGAATGATAATCAGGTGATGAATTCTGTTTTTTCCTTCAACTTCCGTTGTCAAAATGAAATCCATATCATCGTTTGTGTAGATTCCGTCTCCTGAATAAGTGGTGCTTTCCTCAATGATATCCAGCCACTTCGGATGGAGTCCATCACCGGTTCCCAAAAGCTGCAAACCTTTTAATTTTGATTTGGGAGCCATATTCCTAATCAGCATATCCTTTGAGGATGCCATTGAAAAACAGCTGTGAATGTGAAAATCGGCATTTACTAACATGATTAATAGTTAGAAATTATTATTATTTAATATTTTTTTAACCTCAGAAACGGAATATTTTTCTTTTTTGGGCACTAAATCAACACCGATTTCATCATCTGCACTTAAATTCTGCAAAAAGGAGTTTGTCTTATCAATCAGGTCAATAATCTCTTCCTGAGTTGTTGGAAAGGCAAGCCTCAAGGTCGGAATATCCAAATCATTGACAATCTTGACAAATAGGCTGTGCGCATTGTTGCAGGCATTTCCGCCGAAAAGTATCAAATCATTCAATGGACTGTAAATTTTTTTATATTTTCTGGGACGCTTTCCAATGATGATTGCGGCATCTGCCTGGTCAATCACTTTAGAAAACAAAAATAATCTTGATTTAACGCCTGACGGAAGTTCACTTGAGGAATATTTCGTAATCAAGTTATCAAAGGTCAGGTTGCCTTCGCAAATGTCCATATTGTCATAGCGGGAGAAATTGCTAGGGGATAAGTAAGTGTGTCCATTCTTTTCAATCAATGGAATGACAATCATCGAAGTATCGGGAATGACAATGACATTCATAAAAAAAAGTAAATAAATATTGGATGTCTATCCAATATATCTTAAGTCGTCTGCGTTTCCAGCATTTGCCTTATTGATTAAATCCTGTTCCATCTGTTGAGCTTTAGCAATCATCTGTCTGGTTTCTTCAGCTCTTTCATCAAGTTTTTCAGTGTTGATTTCAAAATTAAGCAAATGGGATAACTTTAACAGTAAAGCTTCAGCCGCTTCAGCATCTATGAAATAACCTGGAGTTTCACCCATGAGGCAAGATCCTTCGATTCCTCTACGGACACCTAAGCCCAGGAACAGTCCAGAAGCCCCAACGATTCCACCATCGTTAGACCTTATTTCAACTTCAGCTTCCCTTAACAGTTCAACATTAGCTTCGCAAGTTGCAGCTCCAAACACTTTAGGATTTTCTACAGGCTGAGGAGATGTAACCATTCCTCCCAATGTGAAAATTCTGTCAATATCAAATTCACAAACAAAATCCAGAATCTCCTTGCAAACAAGGTATTGTCCTTCAGGAGACAGGGCTTGAGTATTTCCGACTAGAATGATCAAATCCAGATTGTCCTCACCGACATCCTTCAAGTAGTAAAGCTCGTTGAACATGTTCTCGATAATGCCCTCTTCCTTTACAAGAACTTGAGGAGGGAAGGTTGGAGAGTAAATTTCAGCAAACTTGGTAGCTCCTAATTCATCAATCATATGATCTGCAGCCAATTTACCTACATGTCCTAGACCAGGTAAAGCTTCTATAAAAATAGGATTGTTCAATTCCACTTCTTCTAAAACAGTAAGTTCTATAGTGTTCATAGTATTACTCCTTATTCATTGCCTCTTTTTTTAATATACGCCTATATTTACCATATTTATCCTCAACAGAAAATTTAGGAGGATAAATTACTTTAAGCGGTCCTCCACAATTAGGGCAAGCATCTTTTAAAGTATAAATTCCGCATTCCGGACATTTATTCATTTTCATATTCATATAAATCTAATTTTCTAACTCCCTTAAGAATGAACCGTTACCGCCTGATTCTTCAACGACTGCAATGCATCTTTCAGCAGCAGCTTTGAGAGTTTTTTCTGCTAAAATGTAATCTGTAGATTTTACAGTAATCCTGTATCTTGGTGCACCAACACATTGGACTCTGATTTCTTCCTCTTCGTCCCCATTATCTTCAGCAGCCTTGAGGGCTGAAATAATGATGTCTACACCATCAGGCACAAAAGTTTCGATATCTACATAACCATTGATGTGAACTTCAGGAGGAGTGATATTCTTTTTAGCCACTTCAGTAATGGCATCAGCCCAATCTTGAGGGATGCCTTCCTCGGTTAATGATTCTGCACCTTCATCAGAAGCGGTTTCAAAAGCGCCATAGACATCACCAAAGATGTCCATCAACTCATAACCCACTTCATCATAGGCCTCATCAAGAGTCTTATCCAATGATTTAGCAGACAATTCCAAGAATTTTTCAGCTTTTTGTTCAATTTTCCAATGTTGGATTTTTTTAGTTCTTTGATCTTCACGGATTCTTTTTAAGGAAGCATCGACATGTCCTTTTTTAGGGTTAACCCTCAAAACACGGCAAACGATTTTTTGATTTTCCCTTACGTGGTCTCTGATGTTTTTAACCCAACCAGAAGATACTTCAGAAATATGAATAAAAGCTTCTTTGCCCTGATATTCTTCTAATTTAGCAAAAGCCCCATAATTAAGAACTTTATAAACGGTACCTACAATAAGTTCTCCTTCATCAGGCCATTCTTGACTTTTTCTTACCATATTCTCACCAACATCAAATAAAAATTATAAAAAATAGTAAAAAAATAAGTTAAAAACTAGAAATCTAGTTTAAAACTTTTTCAATGTGTGCGGTGATTTTAGCTTTAGCACCGCGAGATTTGACAAGAGTTTTACCGCAAATGATACATTTAACGTCAGATGCAGCACGGTCGAATATTACTTGTTCATTGTCACAATCTAAACATTTAACTTTTAAAAAGTTTCCTCTACCTTTACTAACCATGTTAACCACCTTATTTAGCTACGAATTCAGGTTTACCTGTTCTGAAAGATTGTTTGATGTGAGATTTACCACATTCTTTACATTTAAGTCTTAAGTCTAATTTTTTAACTGGTTTATTTCCAGCAGGTAAAGGCCTTGGGTAACCTCTATAACCAGCAGTCACACGTCTGAATTGTCTTTGTCCCCAGGTTAACTCACTAGCTTTTCTCCTTTTTGCAGTGTGCACTTCATGTACAGTGTGTCTTCTGCAATGAGGACAGTATGTTCTTTTTTCTTTTGGTATTTTCATTATTTCACCGTAAATTAATAAATCATTGTAAATCTATCTATGAATTTATCTAAATTCAATTTATATCAAAAAACGTTAGAGATCAAAACTGCATTGTAACGCATCAAGTCTACATACAGCAGAAATCCAAATTATATAAAATATAATTTTTTATTATCACAAATAGATACGATTAGTATATCTATATTTTAAGTTATTTAAATGTAATGGAAAATTAGTTAAATTTTGACCTGACGGCCTTTTCGATTTTTGAAAAATATTTTTGCATTGACCATCGGCAGGGTCACTATATCCTGTGGTCTGAAAGGCCCATAGGTTTTCTCATCAACACCAACGATAGCTCCGACTTCATCAAAAACAAGCATTGTAACCAATTCTGTGTCCTTAGCTACCTTTTTTGATTCGAAATCATAAAATTCATCCTGAGCGTCAAAAGCATTGGGATTGTCTTCAATATCCTCAACAGGTTTCGGCTTGACTTGAGGTTTCACATCCGGTTTTTTAACAATCGGAGATGATTTAGGTTCCGGCTTTTCCTTAATGACCGGTTTTGGCTCTGTTTTTTCGACATCTACCTGGGGAGTTAAAGTGGTTTTTTGAGTCTCCTTAGGTTTGATGATCGGTTTTTTAGGCGTTTCATCATCGTCAGACAACTTTTCAAGAGAGATGTTTCCCCTATGGTTTTTCAGGGTATCGATTAGGGAATAGTAGAATTGCTCCTCTTCCGGAGTTAAGTTCAGCGGAGTTGTGTCCACCAAATCGAACTGAGGTTTGCCTGTGAATAAATGATATGACCTGTGGATATTTATAACGGCAGCTTCTGAAATTTTCTTTTCACGCCTTTCACAAATTTCTGTTGCAATGATCTGGGATTGCTTAAGCAAGGATACAGCTTTGGAAAACGGATCGCTCATCGCTTCCTGCTTTAGCACATCCATATACTCCTGAAGTTGACTGTAGAAATCCTCCTCTACACGAGCCAATGTACCATTATTCCGTTCTTTTTTCTGAATTTGACGTAACTCTTGATAAAATTTATCCACTTAAGACCATCTCTAAAATTGACTTTTAAAAATAAAAAAAAGATGAACTGATGAAATTAATCATCTTGTTCTAATCTAGGAGCAAGTAAGAAACTGAGTTTACCGTCACCGGTTACCATATTGAGAGTCAGACTCAATGGCATGTCGGTACCTAAACTGATTTCCGCTTCCTCTGAAAATTTATCTGCTTTGAGCATTTCTCTAATCTTATCTAAAGAGAATAAAGATTTTGCATGTTCTTGAATATTTTCTCCGTGAAGATATTTGATGCTAGCATCACCAAATTCACCGTCGGCTGATGCAATAAAGTAGTCTTCATCAACCTGCAATGCGATTTTATCTGAAAATATATCAATATCGTTGATTGAATCTTTTAAGATTGAGAAACGTACTTTGAATGTTGTTGGATGTGAAATTTGAGGTGGAGTTGGGTTATCATATTCAATATCAATCAATCTGATTTTGAATGTTCTTGTTGCGTCCCCTTCAAAAGTAATGATGAAATTACCTTCATCCACAGACATCAAGACTCTGTCTTGAGATTTTGCACGTTTGAGCACTCTCATGAATTCATCAGTGTCAATGTTAATCTTTTCAGGCACATCACAAATGTATTCATCGAACAAACTTGCTTTAAGTTCTAAATGTACGAAAGTTATGTGACTACGGTCTAAGGCATCTAATCTCATGCCCTCACTGTCAGTTTGAATCTGTACTTCATCAACGATTGATGAAATAGCGTCAAAACTGGTTTTTAATATACTAGAATCACTTAATTCTGCTTTAAACATAAATAATCCTCTTATAAATAATGTAATTATATTTGTTTTTTATATATTATAAGTTTATCTAATCAGGGAAAATTGGGACTGTCAAAATGTTATCTCTTTAACAGTCACTGAAAATTATTCATTTGATGCTTTTTTCATGCTTGAAACATATTCCTTTAGAGGTTCTGCTGCATTCTCGCCATATTCTTCAATGATTTTTACAATTGCACTGCCGACAATGACCCCATCAGCAATTTTACCGATTTCACTAGCTTGTTCAGGAGTATTGATTCCAAAACCGACAGCCAAAGGCAAATCAGTAACTTCACGAATGTCGGATAAAATTGCATTCAAATCAGTTTTGATTTCTGAACGCATTCCAGTAACTCCCAAAGATGAAACAACATAAATGAAACCGGTTGCATCAGATGCTATCTTCTGTATTCTCTGTTTTGATGTAGGAGCAATCAATGAAATGACATCAACACCATTTGAAAGGGCAATGTCTTTTATTTCACCCTTTTCCTCATATGGCAAGTCAGGAGAGATTATTCCATCAATGCCCAATTCTGCACATCTCTTAAAGAACTTTTCATAACCGTAAAAGAAAACAGGATTAATATAAGTCAAAAAGACCAAAGGAATATCAGTTTTTTCGCGAACGCGTCTGACGATATCGAAAACATCATCGGTAGTTGTATTATGCTTTAAAGCCCTAACATTTGCATCCTGAATTACAACACCTTCTGCCATAGGATCTGAAAATGGAATGCCTATTTCCACCAAATCACATCCGGCCTCTTCCATTGCAAGAATGTATTCGACTGTTTTATCTATTGTCGGGTCCCCTGCTGTTAAAAATCCGATGAAGGCTGTGCCGTTTTTAAATGCATCAGGTATTTTACTCATTTAAATCAACTCCTCTGTATTCTGCAATTGATCTGACATCCTTATCTCCTCTTCCTGAAAGACATATCATAATTGTCTCGTCCTTATCCATTTCAGGAGCTATCTTCATGGCGTATGCAACTGCATGCGCACTTTCAATAGCGGGAATTATCCCTTCCATTTTTGATAAGTATTCGAATGCCTCTACTGCCTCCTCATCAGTGACGGGAACATATTCCGCTCTGCCGGTATCCCTCAAATATGCATGTTCCGGACCTACGCCAGGATAATCAAGACCTGCTGAGACTGAATATACAGGTGCAATCTGACCGTAATCTCCCTGATTGAATATTGATTTCATTCCGTGGAATATTCCAATTTTACCGTTTGTAAGTGCAGCCGCATTATATGGTGTGTCTATTCCTTTTCCACCGGCTTCACAACCTATTAATTTAACATCTTCATCTTCAATGAAATTATAGAACGCTCCCATTGCATTGCTTCCACCACCGACACATGCAATCACGGCATCAGGAAGCCTTCCTTCCTTTTCCATGAATTGCTCTTTGGCTTCAGCACTGATGACTGCCTGGAAATCACGAACAATCATCGGGAACGGATGTGGTCCCATTGTGGAACCGATTACATAATTTGTATCATGAACTCTTGCAATCCAATCTCTGAATGCATCGTTTACTGCATCCTTAAGGGTTTGAGTTCCTGATTTGACTGAATGGACTTTTGCTCCCAGCAATTCCATCCTATAAACATTTAAAGCTTGCCTTTTTGTATCAACTTCTCCCATGAAGACTTCACATTCCATGTCAAGCAATGCAGCCGCTGTTGCTGTTGCCACACCGTGTTGACCTGCACCTGTTTCGGCAATCACTCTGGTTTTTCCCATCTTTTTAGCAAGCAATACCTGACCCAGGACATTGTTGATCTTGTGAGCGCCGGTGTGATTCAAATCTTCACGTTTCAAATAGATTTTAGCTCCGCCAAGGTCCTCGGTCATTCTTTTAGCATAATATAACAAAGAGGGTCTTCCGGCATATTCCTTTAACAATGTATTGAGCTCTTCAACAAAATCCGGATCATTAATGTAATGATTGTACTGCTCTTCCAAGTAAAGCAGTTCATTCATCAAGGTTTCAGATATGTATTGGCCGCCATATTCGCCATACCTTCCTCTACTCAATTTATAACCTCCATTATCTCTTTAATCTTATTTTCATCTTTAACATCATCAGTTTCAAGGCTTGAACTTAAATCAACCGCATAGGGATTGAATTCCTCAACAGCATGAGTTACATTTTCACTATTCAATCCTCCAGCCAGGAAAAATTCTTTTTTTATGTCTTTTCTAATCAGACCCCAATCAAATGTTTTTCCGCTGCCTTTGCCACTGTCAAGCAATAAGTAATCAGAATTAGAATCATTGTATTCCAACAAATCGACTTCCTGTGTCATTTCAATTGCATTAATGATTTTTAATTCACCATTAGTTTTCTTCTTTAAGTCTAATATATATTGTTCGCTTTCGCTTCCGTGAAGCTGGGCGACTTCAATTATCTCATCTTCGAACAGTTCCAATATTTCCTCCTGGGGAGAATCTACAAAAACACCAACTGAAATTATATCCGAATCGAGATTGTCCTTCAATTCTTTAGCCAAATCATGTGAAACCTTTCTTTTTGAATCTGCAAATACAAATCCGATATAATCGGGCTTATATCTGTTTACCATTTCAATATCTTCCAATCTTTTGATTCCACAGATTTTAATTTTAACCATTTTTCAGCTCCGAAATCATGGCCTTTTTATCATCACTTTTCATTAAAGTTTCGCCTATTAAAACAGCATCGACATCATTTTCTTTCAATCTGATGATATCTTCATGTGTTTTAATGCCGCTTTCTGAAATAAATATAACATCTCCACTGACACATCTACGTAGACTGATACTATTTTCAATGTCTACTGTAAAATCCTGCAGGTTTCTGTTGTTGACGCCGATAATTTCAGCACCGACAGTCATGGCCCTAAAGATTTCATCACCGTCATGAGTCTCAACAATTGCTGAAAGGCCCAGGTCATGTGCCAAATCCAGATATTTCTTCAGCTGAACAACATCCAGAATGGAAACTATCAATAAAACGGCGGAAGCTCCCAACATCTTGGCTTCCCAAATCATATACTCATCAACGACAAAATCCTTTCTCAAAACAGGTATGCTGACCTCTTTTGCAATTTCCTCGAGATATTCATCAGACCCCTGGAAAAAATATGGTTCTGTCAATACGGAAATTGCACTGGCTCCTGCAGCCTCGTATTCCTTTGCAATAGCCAGATAGTCAAAGTCCTCTGCAATCAGGCCCTTTGATGGAGAAGCCTTTTTGATTTCGGCGATTATGGAAATATCATCCCCGCTTAATGCCTTTTTAAAAGGAAATTCATCTGAAATTTCCAATAGGGAAACCTGTTTTTTAATATCTTCCAATGGCAATATGCTTTTAGCCATCTCAACTCTTTCTTTTGTTTTTTCAACGATTTCATCCAACATTTTAATCAGCATTTGTAAATTCAATAAAGTTTTCAAGTTGTCTTAATGCCTTTCCGGAATCGATGATTTCGGCTGCAAGTTCAACACCTTCCCTTAAGGATTCGACTTTACCGGCAACATACAATCCTGCAGCGGAATTCAATAGAACGGCATTTCTTTTTGGTCCTTTTTCACCATTTAAGATTGATAAGGTAATTTTTGCATTTTCTTTGGCGTCTCCACCTACCAGATCCTCTTTGGAACATACTTCCATTCCGAAGTATTCAGGTGAAATTTCATAAGACATTGTTTTACCATCTTTAAGTTCACATACAAAAGTTTTGTCACTGACCGAAATCTCATCCATTCCGTCCATTCCATAAACTGAAACTGCAGATTCGACACCAAGGTTTTTCAATACCTCCATCAGCGGTTCAACAAGCTCCTTTTCATAAACCCCCAAAACCTGCATGGAAGCACCGGCAGGATTTGTCAGAGGACCTAAAATATTAAATATTGTCCTGATTGAGAGTTCCTTTCTTACAGGAGCCACATATTTCATGGACAAATGATAATTCTGAGCAAACAGGAAGCATATGTTATTCTCCTTCAGGCATCTCAGGCTTCTGCTTGGACTAATATGAATGTTGACACCCAATTCCTCCAATACGTCAGCCGCACCGCATTTGCTTGATGCTGATCGGTTACCATGCTTTGCAACAGGAATTCCAGCAGCTGAAATGACGATTGAAGAGGTGGTTGAAATATTGAAGGTGTTTGAACCGTCACCCCCGGTACCGACAATCTCCAAAACCTTTTCGTCATTCAGGAGCCTCAAACAATGAGCCCTCATCGCCTCGGCTGATGCGGTGATTTCCTCGATAGTTTCACCTTTCATTGCCATGGCAGTCAGATAGGCGCTCATTTGAACTTCACTTGCTTCACCGCTCATGATTTCGTCCATTGTTTTATAAGCTTCATCATAAGTTAAATCTTCATGCTTGTATACTTTTAAAATTGCTTCTTTAATCATAATATGCCTCTTTCAACTTTCTCTATGAAATTTTCAATAATAGTTAATCCGTCAGGTGTCAAAATTGACTCAGGATGGAACTGCAGTCCGTAAACATTAAACTCCCTGTGCTTTACCGCCATGACTTCCCTGTCATCCCGTGCCTTTGAGATGATTTCCAGACAATCCGGAAGAGTATTCTCAACAAGACTAAGGGAATGGTACCTTCCGACAGTTATTTCTGAGGGAAGCCCCTTAAAGATAAAATCATAGTCAAGGGAAATTTTTGATGACTTTCCATGCATCAGCCTTTTTGCATGTGAGACCTCGCCTCCAAGTGCGGCGCAAATTGCCTGATGGCCCAGGCAAACCCCTAAAATAGGTATCTTATCATGGAATTCCTTTACCAAATCCATGCAGATTCCTGCGTCCTCAGGTTTTCCAGGTCCAGGGGACAATATGATCGCCTCAGGATTTAGGCCTCTTATCTCATCAATAGTTATCTTGTCATTTCTTGAAACTTTAATGTCTGAATTGACCTGACCAACCAATTGGTACAGGTTATATGAAAAACTGTCATAATTGTCTATCAAAAGAATCATTGCAATCCCCCATCAGCAGTCTTTAAGGCATCGATTACTGCAGCCGCCTTATTTAAACATTCCTCAAATTCCTTTTCCGGAACACTGTCCGCCACAATTCCTGCACCGGACCGTATGAAGACCTTATTGTTTCTCGCAAATGCGATTCTGATTGAAATGCATGTGTCGATGTTTCCGCTCAAATCAACATAACCGATAGCTCCACCGTAGATTCCGCGCTTATTGTCTTCAAGCTCGTTTATTATTTCACAGGCCCTTATCTTTGGGGCGCCTGATAACGTTCCTGCAGGCAGGATTGAGTCTATTGCCGCAAGAGAATCCAAATCGCTTCTCAAGTCTCCTGTGACTGTAGAGCCAATGTGCATCACATGTGAGAACCTCTCAATAGACAAGTACTTTTCAACTTTTACAGAGCCGATTTCAGAGATCCTTCCGATGTCGTTTCTTCCAAGGTCAACAAGCATATTGTGCTCTGCAAGCTCCTTTTCATCAGCAAGCAAATCATGTTCCAGCTCGTGGTCCTCTTCATCGGTTTTTCCACGAGGCCTTGTTCCGGCAAGGGGGAAAGTGTAAAGCTTATTGTTGTTTAATTTGACCAGGGTTTCGGGAGAGGCGCCTGCAATTTCAATGTCATCGCTTGAGAAGTAAAACATGTAAGGAGAGGGATTTGTAGTCCTCAGAACCCTGTATGTGTCAAGCAGGCTTCCTGAAATTTCTGCCTCTATCCTGTTTGAAAGCACAACCTGGAAAATGTCTCCTTCATAAATGTAATTTTTTGCCTTTTCCACCATTTCACAATACTTTTCGCGTGAAAAAGCAGGTTTGAAATCTGATTTTAATTTTAACGGAACAATTTCTGATTTTTTACCGTTTTTCAACAAATCGGCCATTTCGAGGAGTTCGTCACATGCCTTTTTGTAGTTGTTTTCCAAATCGTCTGTCTTGATGTTGATTATGAGAATTATCTTTTGCCTGAAGTTGTCGAATGCGATGACCTTATCAAAAAGCATCAAATCGATGTCCTTGAAGCAGTCCTGGTTTTCGGCATCCAAATTCAAGGTTGGTTCAGCATATTTGATGTAGTCATATGCAAAATATCCCACAAAACCGCCGGTAAATGGCGGCAGATTTTTCAATTTTGGAGATTTGTTCTTTTCAATCAAATCCTTGATGATTTCACGGGGATTCTCAGTTTCGATGACCTTCACATCATCATTCAATTCATTGAAGTCCTTATCACCCTTAATATTAACAATGCCATCCTGGCAAGTGAATTCCAAAAGAGGATCGAAGCCTAAAAATGTGTATCTTCCCCATTTTTTTGAATCATCTACACTTTCCAGCATGTATGTATGTTTGCTTATGCCTTTTAGAATTCTTAAAACTTCTATCGGTGTCGCTATATCTGAAAACAGTTCATAAGATATAGGTATTCTCCTATACTCTTCATCTTTACATATTTCTTTTGCTTCTTTTAAATCAGGGGAAAACATTTTATCACTAATAATTAATTAGTATAATGTACTATTTAAAACCTTGTTGTATTAAAATGTACATTGAAAGAAAATTTAAAAAAAATATTACATTTTGTCCTGTTCCTTACTAAATGCAATTACAATCTTTTTGATTTCCCTGCTTTCCAAATAAGGAAGATTTTCAGTGATTTCACGTTCCAAATCCTTATTTAACTGCAATCTCTTTTCAACGTATTCATCACCTTCAAACTCATTCCTGTACTGTTTGTTCAGATTGGAATACTTTGTAATCAGAGGCTGAAGAATTGTTCCGATATCCTCATCCAAACGGTCATTTATGATTTTCCTTTTCCTGATTTCATTGACAAAACCAACGATGGTGATGAAGAATCCCAACATGGTCACGGTCAGTGCAGGAACAAAAATCTGCTGATTGTCAATGAAGACTACAGTAACGACAATTCCGACAAGAATTAAAACAATTCCGATTTTTCTTATATCCATGATAAGATTTTTATAAATCATTACTATTTAATTTTTTCAGATTGTCAACGATGAAAACTAAAATGAGGGCAAATGAAACTATAGCCAAAATAGACATTATCATCATGACCGAATTGTTTGTGAACAAAATCTTATTCGGGTCAAGGAAAACAATTATCTCGGCAAACAGGTTATTCAGAAAGTGAGCAAATATCGCAACAAAAATATTATCTGTTTTCAGATACAATATTGCAATGCATATTCCAAAGATAAATGCTGAAAATATGGATCCGAAGCTGTGAAGGGCAGCAAAGAGCAATGAGGAAATCAATACAGCAAAAACAGCCGGAACAATAAATTGCAGCCTGTTTAAAAAGACCCCCCTAAAGATTAATTCCTCAGAGATTGGTGAAATCAGTATTGTTGCAATCAGACTGCCTGCAAATACGGAATTAAATAAATTAAATGATGGAACAATACCTAAAATAAAATTTGAAAAATATAACATTCCATATGAGAAGAATATGTTCAAAATCACAACTGCAAGAGTCGTTTTTAGTATATTGGGTGAAAAAACCTCCATGACATCAAGCCTAATTGAAAAAATTTGAGTTCTTAGTTTAAAAATAAAGTAAAAAATTATCAAAATATAAATCCAAATAGAATCAATTTGAACAATGTTTAAAGAATTAAATGAATACTGAATTAAAAATAAAATGATAATTAAAGGCAACAACTCCTTTAATCTAATCTTTTTAAGTTTTTCATTAAATAAAGACATCTTATCAAAAATAAAATTTATCAAATTAATTAAAGATACTCCAATCTGAAAAGGTGATTTGGCATATTTACTAGTCCTAATTAGTAGTATTTTCTGAATTTATTCAACGTCAGTAAGCACAAAAACATCTTCAATTGCGTTTTTACCCAAAATTTTAGTAATCTTATATGCCAATATTAAAGAAGGGTTATAGCGTGCATTTTCTAAAGCGTTTATTGTCTGACGTGTGACACCAGCTAAATCGGCCAACTCTTGTTGAGTTATACCTTTTTCCTGGCGGAATTTGCGTATTTTTGTTTCCATAGTATCACCTATTATAAATGAATTATAATAGTAATAATTAATCTTTATATGAAACAATATAAATGTTTGCTAAAATTTAATAGTTTGAACAACAAAAATATTATTGCTATTATAATTTTTAAGTGAGATGATAAAAAATGGCTATACACCCAATTGAATTTAGGTATGGTACTCCTGAAATGAAAAATATTTGGGAAGAAGAAAATAAATTACAAAGAATGCTTGATGTAGAAGCTGCATTGGCTTTGGCTGAAGGAAAACTAGGAATAATACCACAAGAAGTTGCAGACGAAATCGCTGCAAAAGCAAATACAAAATACGTAAAATTAGAAAGAATGAAAGAAATTGAAGCCGAAACCAATCACGACATTGCAGCATTATCAAAATCAATCACCGAAGTATGTGAAAACGGTGCGGGAGAATATGTCCACTTTGGCGCTACATCCAATGATATTGTAGACAGTTCCAATTCCCTGCTCATCCGTGACTCCATTGATGTGCTTGAAGAAAAATTAGAAAGACTAACCAAAATAATGCTTAAATTAGCAGAAGAAAATAAGATGAAAGTATGCATTGGACGTACACACGGCCAGCACGCACTTCCAACCACCTACGGAATGAAGTTCGGTATCTGGGCCGATGAGCTCCACAGACAATATGTAAGATTAGAAAATGCAAGAGCAAACGTGTGTGTCGGAATGATGGACGGCGCTGTCGGTACAACCGCCGCTTTAGGCGAACAAGGTTGGGAAATCCACAAAACCGTTGCGGAAATCTTAGGATTGCCTGCCGCCAGAATCACAAACCAAGTTGTTCAAAGGGACAACCATGTTGAATTCATAAGCGTTTTGGCAAACATAGCATCCACCTTGGATAAAATAGGACTCGAAATCAGAAGCCTCCAAAGAACCGAAATAATGGAAGTTGGAGAATATTTCGATCCTGAAAAACAAGTTGGAAGCAGCACAATGCCACACAAAATGAATCCGATTACTGCTGAAAGAATCTGTGGTGTTGCAAGAATCGTAAAATCATTTGTAAATGCCGCACTCGACAATAACCCTCTCTGGCATGAAAGGGATCTTACCAATTCATCATGTGAAAGGATAATGTTTCCGGAAAGCTGCATCTTAACCGATTACATCTTAAACCTTACCATCAAATTGATGAACAACCTGGTATTCTATGATGAAAACATCGAAAGAAACCTTAACTTGACTAACGGACTAATCATGGCCGAAAGATTAATGGCTGAACTCACCCGTGCAGGAATGGGAAAACAAACCGCTTACGGAATTGTAAGGAAAAATGCAATTAAAGCTAATAAGGAAAAACTGTTATTAGGTGAGTTAATCCTAGAGGATGAAGAAGTCCAAAAATACTTAACAGAAGACGATGTTGAAAAAATCATGGATCCTCACACATACACCGGATCTATACCAACAATCATTGATGAATTGCTTGAAGAATCCAAAAGTTGGTTTTAAAATTAAAAAAATAGAATTAATTGGTTTAACCAATTAATTTTTAACTCTTTTTATTTCAGGAACATATCTCTTAAGCATTAGAGATAATGTGATAACTGTTACTGAACTCATTGCCATTGCAAGACCTGCAAGAGCAGGTTCAAATGTGATTCCGAATGTCGGATACAATACACCGGCTGCGATTGGAATCAATATTGTGTTATATGCAAATGCCCAGAAAATGTTTTCCTTGATTCTGCGCATGACCTTTTTGGAAAACTGAACCGCAGCAACGACATTTTCCAAATCACCTTCCATAACGACAATATCTCCGCTTTCCATTGCAATATCTGTACCATTGCCCATGGCAACACCGATATCTGCCTGTGTAAGTGCCGGAGCATCATTGATTCCGTCCCCAACGAACAGGACCTTTTTGGTATTGTTTGCTTGAGTGGATTTGACTATGTCCAATTTGTTTTCAGGAAGAACGCCCGCTTCAACATTGTCGATTCCAACTTCACGGGCAACGTTCAATGCAGTGGATTCGTTGTCTCCAGTCAGCATATAGGTTTTAACGCCCATCTTATGCAACTCATCGATTGCCCTTTTTGAATTGGCCTTGATCTTATCGGACAGGCTTAAAATACCCTTTACGGATTTATCCTCAGCAATCAGAATAATGGTTTTGCTCAATGCTTCAAGTTCATGATATTTGTCGATGATTTCGGTGCCCACATCCACATCATAAGACTGCATCAAAGCCAAATTGCCTGCAATAATTTCATTATCGTTCAATATGGCTTTAAGTCCTTTACCAGTTATATTTTCAAATTCGCTTGTCTGGTTAAGTTCCAAACCATATTCCTTTGACTTGTTTACAATGGCTTTCGCTATAGGGTGGGTCGAATTCTGCTCGACGCTTGCCGCAAGCCTGATTAATTCCGCATCTGCAATTCCATAGGGAATAATGTCATCGACTTCCGGCTTTCCTTCAGTTATTGTACCTGTCTTGTCAAAAGCGGCCACATCAATTTGTCCGGCATTTTCCAGAGTATCCCCGTTCTTGATTAGAATTCCATACTCGGCAGCCCTTCCAACACCGACAGTGACGGCAGTTGGAGTTGCAAGACCTAATGCACATGGACAGGCAACGACCAATATTGAAATCAGACAGGTCAATGAGAAGAGCAATGTTCCCCCAAGTACAAAATACCATATCAGGAATACAACTATTGCAATCGTTAGGATGACCGGAATGAAATAGCTGACAATGGTATTGGCGAATTTCTGTACGGGAGGCCTTGAAGACTGTGCCTTTTCAACCAAACGGATAATGTTTGACAAAACGGTTTCCTTTCCGATTTTTTTGGCTTTAATCTGTAAGACTCCGTCCTGATTGATTGTTCCGGCAAATACCTCTTCACCATCATTTTTAACTTTAGGAATCGGTTCACCGTTAATCATTGATTCATCAACATAAGACTCCCCGCCGACAACATCACCATCCACAGGAATCTTTTCACCCGGTTTTACCAAGAGCAAATCATCAATTACAATATCTGCAATGGAGACTTCCTTTTGAGATATGATTTCCCCATTCTCATCAACTTCTATGGCAGTTGCAACGGTCGGCTGAAGACCTATCAATTCCCTTATTGAATCGGAGGTTCTCTTTTTGGCTCTTGCCTCAAGATATCTTCCAATCATTAAAAAGGAAGGAAGCATAACTGCGGAGTCATAAAACATGAAAGTGTGGTCCAATACGATTCCAAATGTTCCGAAAATACTTGAGATATATGCAACCAAAATACCCATGGAATACATTACATCCATATTCAGGTTCTTATGCATCAAACCGTTGATTCCAGCCTTTAAAATTGGCAAGGACACATATAAAAATGGTGCGATACTCACAATCAATGACAGCAGTCCCATTGATGAGATGTTCAAACCGGTTGAATGGTTGATTGAATGAACAATTCCCATAAGAGGATCCCATCCGCTAAACATTAAAATCATTAAAATGACTGAGAAAAATAGACCTACAATTATCCTATTGCGCTTTTCCTTTAAATCCTGCTGGTATATCTCTTCTTCATCAATTTCTGTCTGGCCCTCAACGCCCAAAAGCTCGAAACCCAAAGAGGTGATTACCTCATCAATCTCGTCAAGGGTCACCTTTGAAGAATCATATCGTATTCTTGCGGACTGTGAAGTCAAATCCGCCTTTACATCGAAAATCCCATCCAGCCTGATAAGGAAATTCTCGACGTTCATTGTACATGAAGCGCAATGCATGCCCTGAATCCTGATGGTCATTTCATCTGTGTGAAGCTCAAATCCGAGGTTTTTCACCAGCCTTTCCATTTCCTCATAGGAAATCTTCTTAGTATCTACAGTGATGTGGAGCTTATTAGCTGCAAGGTCCGCATCAACCTCCTCTACACCTTCAATTTTTCCAAAAGTCTTGTTAACGCTTAAAACACAGGAAGCACAGTGCATTCCTTCTATCGGCAAGTCCATATGTTTATGCTTTACCATGCTATCACAACCATTTTGATTATAAGACTATTTTTATTTTTGATATTTAATAAAGTTTAGGTTAAACTAAATTCATCGGAAGTTACATATAATTAACTTTAATTTCCTTGTGAGGGATTGTCCGCCTGAATCTCTTTTTAGGATATCCTATTATGAAAGCTGAATACATGTGCTTATCCTTGTCGATTTTTGGGAAAAATTCCATTAGCTTTTCATGGTCAATTTCATCCGCCTTCAGGATAAACAGTGAATAGAATCCTCCAAGCCCTAAAGAATATGCCAATAGTTCCAAACGGGTGTTCGCTATTACAGCACTTGTCTTGTCAGTTGCAAATGTCAGAATTAACTGATGGCCTGACCACAAGAGAGGATGATATTCCTTGGTTGAATTGTCCCTCAAATAATCTCCAAATTCCTTGATTCTAAAAAATTCTTCCTCTTCGACCTTAATAATGTCGTAGACATGCTTCATGAAATCATTCAATCTCTTGTCCAAAATAACAAATTCAACATCCTGCTGGTTTTGTGCTGATGGAGAATAGTATGCACCTTCAATCAGCTTATTGAAAGTATCCTTATCTATTTTTTTCTTTTTAAACCATCGCATAGATCTTCTTTGCTTTAAAAAATTTAGTAAATCATCATAACCGACCGGAATCTCATTAGGATTATATTCCACAATCCTGTTCTCACGGCCCTTGAATACCTTAAGGGTTATCGCCTTTGTAGGGCATATCGCCATGCAGTGCCCACATTCAAAGCAATTGCTTCCTGTTTCATAAGCCACTTCATCAATTTCAATATTGTCCCTGATGCAGACTGATTTGCACTGTCCGCATCCAATGCATTCCTCAACATCAATCATTAATTTCATTTTACCACAAATCCGTCCTGGATAACTTTTAAGATATTGTCATTGTTGCTTAAGACACTTACGTCATCCAGAGGATTTGAATTGACCAGAATCAAATCTGCAGCATAGTTTTCTTTGACTAAACCCAAATTGTCAAAACCTAAAAATTCGGCTGCACGAACAGTTCCTGCAGCAATTGCCTCATCGGAAGACATTCCAATGTCTGTTAGATGGATTAACTCCTCCAAATTGTGTCCATGAGGAATCACACCACTATCCGTACCCATCAGAATGTTAACGCCCTCTTCATATGCAACGGATATGTTTTCCTTGTGAACCTTGACAATTTCCTTCAACTTGGCTGTCTTTTCGGCTGCATAGCTGTCCCATGCAGGAAAGCCGTTCTTGGCTAAAAACTGGTGAACCAGTAATGTCGCAACAAGACTGACATTCTTTTCAACCATCTTTTGAGAGGTTTTCCTGTCAATGAATGTTCCATGTTCAATTGATGAAAAACCTGCATCAATACAATTATTCATTCCTTTTAAACTATGACAATGGGCCGATACTTTCATGTTTGTTGCTTTGGCTTCATTAACGATTGTTTTGAGTTCCTTTTTATTGAATTGAGCGAATTCCGGTGAAGTGTTTGTTGTCAATACTCCACCACTTGCCATTACTTTAATGAAATCTGCACCTGCTCTTCTAACTTCACGAGTCTTTTTCAGAACCTCTTCCACACCATCACATCTTCCCTTTGGAAATCCGGGATATATAATCTCCATATCCCAACCGGAAGGCAATAACAGGTCAAAATGACCTCCAGTCATTACCAAAGGAGTTATTGAGAGGTGAATCTTTGGAGCTGTGAACAGTTTCCTTTGCTGTGCCAATTTAAAACTCAAATCGGCAGATCCGCAATCCCTAATTGTTGTAACACCAGTATTGACTGTCTGCAATGCATGAGGCACCGCATTGTAGAAATGAAGACCCAATGGATTTGCCATGTTTTCCTCTTTGTGAAAACCCTTTGCAAAGATATGGGTGTGACAGTCAATAAACCCTGAAAGCAGATAATTGTCCTCACCATCAATGACATTATCAGCTTTGATTTTGCCAGATGTAATCTCTTTAATAACTCCATCTTCAATCAAAACGTTCTGATGGGTTAAAATTTCCTCAAACGGGTTTACAATATTTACATTTTCAATTAGAGTTTGCATATTATCACATCACAATATTTCTATTGTTCCGTTATCACCATCAACCTCAACCAATGTTCCATTAGTCAAATCCTTGACCTCTTCAGGTGAGTCAACCATTGGAATGTCGGACATGATGGCACCGGTAGCTATAATAGGCTCTGCATTCAAGCAGATGATTGCCTTTGGAGCAGTGTTGTTTTTCATCATTTGAAAAATCACATAAGACCCTACAGTGGAACCTTTTCCACCAGGAATGAACAGAACCTTATCCTTAATGATTTCTCCTTTTAATTCATGGTTAGGGTCGATTATTTCACCATTTTCAGGATTTACCCCACCTAAAAAACTGATAGGTTCTGATGAGACAATCAATTCCCCTTTACCTTTTCCTTTTGCAATATTTCTACATTTGATCATAAAATCACTATAATAATTTATCTTGAACTTCGTCACCACGATTTAACGCATTTGCTGATATGATTGTATCTACCAATGCCCAAATCCATATTACGAAACATAATAAAAATCCTATAAGAATTAGAATTAAAATTGCTGATACGACATAAGCGATTAAGAATATGGCACCCTTATGGTCAAGGCCCAAATAGATCTGACCAAGACCCGGCAGGAACAAGCTTAAAATAACGGCCAAAAGAGTGTTCTTTTCGCCTGAAGGGGAATCTGCTGTTTGTGCATTATCTCCCATGGTTTTTCCGCTTAAATCCTGTCCACATTCCGGACAGAATTTGTAATCGCCAACAAGCTTGTATCCACAATTAAAACAAAAGCTGACCTTATCTGATGATTGGACAGATACCGGAAGTGATTCGATTTCTTCTTTTTCATCAGGAATAACTTCTTCAACATCCTCTGATTCAGCAGAAACTTCATCCTCAGTCTCTTCATGAGTTGTTTCTTCAACCTCTTCAGAATCGGCATTATCTGCATCACCAGATTCGATGTCTTCATCATCTTCAGCCTCTTCAATAAGTTCTCCTTCACCTACATCACCAGACTCAACTGATGAATCAGCTTCCACGTCCTCAACAGGAATGACTTCCTCTGCATCATCAGATTCAATAGCTTCCTCAATGGCGTCAACTTCATTATCAGTTGAAATATCCTCTCCACATTCAGGACAGAAGCTATAATCGCCGTCAAGCTCATGGCCACATTTAGAACAGAATCCAAATTTACCATTTTGCTCTGCAGGTGACTCAACATCTTTAATATATGCCCCACAATTTTTACAGAATTTTGATTCAGGGACATCCTTTCCGCAATCTGGACAAATTACCATCTTATATCACATCCACTTTCATGATTTCTCTTAAAACAGCAGTGGCGTATGAACCTTTATTTATTGAGAATTCACATAATACCCCATCATCAGTGGCTTTGGCGGATGCATCCCAAACCTGGAATCTCATTGACCTCCTTAAGCCATGACTACCTAAACGTGGCATTTTTGGAACTTCAAAATCCTCTTTAGTAAGGTCATAACCTTTCAAAACGTTCTCTTCCATCTCTCCAACAATACCTCCAGCATATGGAACCTTGGTACCGTATAATGGACAGGTCGGATTTACCTCAAAGTTATCCATTAATTCCTGATACTCTTCGGGAGTCTTATCATAAACTATATGCTCTTCTGTGTCAATGATAATGTCTCCTTCAATGTATTTGTCAATTCCCATAGCTACACGATTGCTTACAGCCTCATTAAATAAGTATGATTGATAAGCATGAACAAACATTCTCTGAAGTGGCTTTGGAAGCGCGTACAGGGCATTCTTATATGACTTATCAGTCAATTCGCCTTTTTTGGAGTCCTTAATCAGCTCGCGAATCATCATCTTTTCATATCTCATTCCCTTGCCCATCAATTCCAGAGATTCCTCAAGGTTTCCGTCATCATATGCCTGTCTTGCCATCTGATTTTCCTCATGCTCCTCTTCGGACGGACCGCCGATATACCTGTCAACAGCCTTTTTGAGGTCATTTTCAATCAATGCCTCTCCAACCAAATGGGTGTTTGTTCTAGGCTTTCCAAACCTCTGCCATCCGAAGTAATTGGGAACCCCTTTAGCTTCAAGCTCTTTTAGGACCTCATTTGCAATGTCAGCGGATTCCTGAAAATCATCCAAATCCTTAATCAATATTTTGAACTTGTTTCCTTTAAGCTGACCCATCCTGAGCTTTTTGCGGCCCCTTACAACCTTTAAAAAATCAGTCTTATAAATATCCAAGTCCATTACCTGTTGCATCTGCTCTTCTGAATCCATATTGGCAATGCAGATCCATTGACGGGTAAGGGCCTTCTTGTCTTTCATTCCGGCGAATCCCATTCTTTTTCTTGAGATATGCAAGTCCCTTGAAATGTCAAGAACAACGTCCAAAGTGGTTCTTCCAAGCTTTTCAATCCAGATGTAAATGTTCGGACCTTCGCCTGATGGGATGATTTCCGGAATTTCTTCAACGTAAAAATCTTCATATCGGTTTCTAATAGTTCCCCCAATTCCTTTTTGGGAAGTAACATAAGTATTAGCATTTAACATAATAATCACGGAAATTATAAGTGCCCTGGCCGGGATTTGAACCCGGGGAATGGGATCCGCAGTCCCATGTGTTATCCAAACTACACCACCAGGGCTGGACAAAATAAGATAACAATTAATTATATGATTTTTATACTATTTAATTATTGCCATACTGACAATGTATATGAATACTCACCATATGTCCTTGAAGCCACATCAACATCATCGGCTTTCTCATAATCTCCTTTTGAAGCCAACACTTTTCCTTTCAAGACATTGCTTTCGCTGAACTGATAATTTTCAAGTTTATACGAATCCAGCCTGCTTTTGGAAATCTCTGAAACTTCCCTTACTGATTCCTTTGAATTTTCACCATCCCCCAAAATATTTGAAATTTTGCCGAGAAATGTCTGGTCACTGAAATCGATTTTGCCGCTCAACAGTTCCATCACATCCTGTGCAGTTCGAATACTTTTGCTTTCATATGAATAATCGGCTGTCGGCATGGATATTGCTGCGTTAACAACCAAAAATACTATTAGAAGCAAAAATATTGCAAGAATTGCGTCAATTATATAAAAAGATCCCTTGTTATCCAACATGACCTATTATTGGATATTGAAATTTATAAAAAGTTTTGAAGTGCGAAAGTGTGCCTTTGTGTAAAATCACTTCACTGAAAAAAAATAGAAAAAAAGGAGATTAGTTTCCCCTTACATAATCAATTACTTTATCCTTTTTAGCTATTGCAGCATCTGAAGCCTTTTGAACTTTTTCCTTCATCTCTTCAAAGTCTTCAGGGGTTGTATCACCAACCAGTTTTTTGATTTTGGTATATGCAGCTTCCCTGAACAGTGGGACCAGCTTTTCATTTGAACCGTCTTCCTTGATTAGAATCGGCTCTCCTGAATTGTTGACCTCACCGATTTCGGATATTGCAACATCATATTTGCCTACTGCCTTTTTGATGTCTCCGACAATTTCCGGAGGCACAATGAGCATCAATGAATCGGTTGAAACGCCCAATGGGTCAATGTTTAATGTCTCAAGCATGTTTAAAACATTCGGAGCAACCATATCCCTGATTTCCTTTTCATAGAACTCAAGACCAACACCTGTAGTGTTTGAGATTTCATGGGCATCACCTCTAAGGCCACCGTTTGTCACATCTGTCATCGCATGGACATCCTTCACGAGGTCTGATTCAAAAAGAGCATGTGAAGCCTGAACGAAGTTTACGTTCATTGTATCCCACACTACATCGAAAAATCCGTTGTACAGTGCAGTGGTTGTTATTGTTCCTCCACCTGAACCTTCAGTCAAAAGGATTACATCACCTTCGGTTGCACCCTTTCTTGCTGTTGGAGGATATGGTGAAACGCCCACGCTTCCAACTGCTGAAACGAACCTGTCACCTAAAACCATGTCCCCGCCCACACGCAATGTGGAACCGGCAACAATCGGAACATCAACAAGCTCTGAAACTGCTGCAACACCTGCGGTAAAGTCGAATATCTTTGCAACATCACCATCGTCCGCAAGGTGGACATCACTTAGGATAGCTACAGGATCGGCTCCCATTACACATACATCCCTTAAAGTGGCTCTTGTAACATGAAAACCTCCTAAGAATGGATATTCGCTTAATCTTGAGTGGATTCCATCGACTGCAGTTGTAATATACACTTCATCGTTTGCAACAGGTGCCTTCACAACTCCTCCGTCATCCTGTTCTGACGGATTTACAAGTGAGGCGGTGTTTGTGGATGATACGATTTCTGCGATTTTCCTGTGGACAAAAAAGTCTCCTGCTCCACGGGAGCCTACTCCCATCTCACCCATCAGCACGTCTGATGCATTGATGTCAACGATTTCCTTTAAAAATTCATCATCACTTTCATTTAGCTTTAAAGTGGTTGAAACTTCATCAATTACGGCCTTTGCCATTTCAACTGAATTTTCTTCTGAAATTTTTTTATATTCCCTTATACGTACCGCTAAAATATCAGCCAATTCATCATATGAGTAATCATCAATTCTAGCCCTTACAAATCCTTCAATATCCATAGTCTATATCTCCAAGTTAGTGAAATTTTTTAAGATTTTCAATCCTGCTTTGCTGCTCTTTTCCGGATGAAACTGTGTTGAAAACAAATTATTCTCGCTTAAGCTTGCAACAACACTGCTTCCATAATCACAAGTTCCAGCAATGATTTCATCATCATCTGGAATTGTATGATAAGAATGAACAAAATAGAAATATTCCCCATCGATACCTTCAAGTATCGGTGAGTCATTTGTGACTTTTAACTTATTCCAACCCATGTGAGGTATTTTTACGCCTTCCGGCAATTTTTCAACATGTCCTTTAAACAAGTTCAAACCTTCAACGCCCGGAGACTCTTCACTTGAACCCATCAATACCTGTTGACCAAGACATATTCCTAAAAATGGCTTGTTTGCATCAACATGCTCATAAATAACATCTTTAAAGGGTTCCAAATTCTCCATTGCACTTCCAAATGCTCCAACACCAGGCAACACCAGATAGTCGCTGTCTGCAATAATTTCCTTATCGTCAGTGATCTGATATTCTGCACCGATTTTCTTAAATCCATTGGAAATGCTTTTCAGGTTTCCGCTTTTATAATCAATAATAGTTATCATTGGTCCAACCACCCGATAGCTGACCTAATCATACCACCAAAGTCTGAAAACACTATTTCATCTGTGCCTAAGGTTTTTGAATGTGCATCAAGCTCTGCAACAACATGAGTGTATCCCAACTCCCTTAAAGGTTGAACTAACCTAGGACCGTCGGTTACTGCAACTGATTCCATATCAAACTCTTCAATTGGAAAAGCATGAGGAACACCGAATACGACAATCATGTCCAAGTCCTTATCCTTTAAGTATTCTGCCGCTTTATTAGCCGTTATCGGATACTCATCAAGACCTCCGGTTATGAAATCTGGCTCGATGTCCAGCTGACTTTTGATGTTTACCGCATGCTGCCTGATTCTTGGAAGGCCAATGTTTTCATCAAGATTTGCAACAAAGATTGGCCTGTTGTCGGGATTGATTTTTTCATAATCAAAATTGACAATGTCTGCAAAAAGATATGATGTTTCCTTTTTGACATTTAAAACGAATGCAACCTTTTTGCCATCCTTAAGGGCATTGACAACAGTCTTTGCAACGCTTTCCTTTGAATCGCCGAAGTTAGGTTTAATATATTTTCCTTGTGCCATACCTCGTGTCTTTTCAACTTCAGTTGCCTTTTCAAGCATTTCAATCTGTCTTTCTGACTCTTCAGGAGGAATCACACCAGCCTCAACGGCCGCATCCAATGCCATTATGGCACCAACGGTATTGTCGCCTTCACCTGATCCTCCATGGGATTCAACAGGAATGACAGTGCACGGCAAGTCTGCAGTTGCAATAGCTTCCTTTAAATCCTCACCAATAATCATGCTCGCACAGGTTCCGGCAATTCCCATCAGTTCCGGCTTGAATGACTCATAAGCTTCAGTTAGCGTATCAACCAACTTTTCACCGGCACCTAATATAAAATCATTTTCAGACATTCCAGTAGTTACGACACGGACTCCATCACCTTCCAAAAGCCTTGCTGTTCTAAAACAGCAGCCGGTAGGTCCATGCATGATAATAACATCAACGTTCATATCTCTCAGCGTATAAAGGGTTGCTGCAATCGGACTTGGTCTCGGATGTATAATTTTTATCAACTCACAATTTTTTTAACAAATAATTATATAAAATTCTTAATTAATATAATTAATTAACAAATTCATGGAGATTGCATTATGAAACTTGACAAGGAAATGTTGGAAGAAAAAATCAGGGAGTACAGAACATTTTTAAGCTGTTCTGAATCAACATTGATGGGACTTTGTGAAACTGCAGAGCATCCTATTTCACAGGAAAACATGCGCAAACTGGCTTCCGGCTTTGCAGGCGGAATGGGCGGAACATTTGATGAAGGAACCTGCGGTGCGGTAACCGGCGCACTTATGGCAAACGGCCTTCTCAATGATGACATACCAACAATCAAGGACAACGCCAAAGTGATTTTCAACACATTCAAAGAAGAATACGGCACTGTAATGTGTGGCAAAATAACAAATAACGGCGAGGACAAATCCCCTTGTGTCGACTGCTGTGTTTTCATTGCAAACAAGGTAGCGGACTTGTTGGATGATTGATTTTAAAAAAAAGAAAAAATTAAGGAGAGTTTAATCTCCTTATTTTACAGTTACTTTTACTTTTCCAGATATTCCTTTATAGTATTTGTCACCTTTGAACTTGAGTTTTCCGGTGAATTTGCCTTTACCTAATTTTTTAACCTTGAAAGTTGCAACACCTTTCTTGTTGGTTTTTGCCTTGTAGGTTTTACCGTTGATTTTTAAGGTAATCTGTTTGCCTTTAACGCCTTTCTTGTTGTGTTTCAAGGTTATTTTAATTTGTTTGGTCTTAGCCTTGGCTTTAACTTTAACCTTAGTGGTTGTGAACTTAGGTTTGGCCTTGTTGACAACTACCTTTACAGTTGAACTGGAAGCCATGAAGGTACCGTCTCCAGTATATTTGACAGTTGCTGTGTATTTGCCAGGTTTTAAGTTGGAAACATCCAGAGAAATTTGGCCTTTACTATTGGTGGTTAAAGTTTTAGTAATGGATCCCACTTTAACTTGCAATTTCACATCATCGAGTATTCTGCCTTTTGCATCCTTTAAGGTGATTACTAACTTTTTACTGACATCATATGTGGCAGTAACGGTATTGCCGTAAAGTTTAGTGGCTGTTTTTTGGATGTTAATTGTGAAGAATCCTGAGAAGAACTCGTGGCTCATGTATTGCTCATAATTTTCATCATAAGCATAGGAAACATAAATCTTATGGGTTCCTGCAGGCAACTTGGCCAGATTAAACTTATGGGTTTTTCCATCGAGATATCCTTCCAAGTCTTCACCACGGATTTCAATCATGTTTTCATCGTCCCATTCAAATCCGTCCCCACCTGCAACAGGGTCCACGTAAATGACCAGTGCAACAGGCCAGATGTCATGGACATCAGGATAAGGTGCGGAGAATGAAAGGTAAATGTCATCTGTGGTTGTAGCGGTAGTCGGGACACTTACTGTAACGGTTCCGTTTTTAGTTAAAACATTAAATGATCCGCTTGCAAAGTCAGTTTCAGTTCCTCCAGCAACCAATTTGATATTTGCATCATATGAACCAGGTTTTAAATATCCGAATTCATCAAAGAAACTGTCATCCAACTCAAATCCAAATTCATTAGTGGTTATTTTGGTTCTTCCCGCTTCCTTGCCGTTGAGATATAAGACGAATTCGGAATCAAGTGGAACCGGAACTGTAAGGTGTGACTGATAAAGGAAATTCCATTCTCCATATGCATACATCAAATCAATGAATTTGACATCATTTCCATCGACTTGGAATTCGATATCATGTTCAACAACCCTATAACCCTTAGTGCTGTTAACCTCCAGCCTCACTTTGTAGCTGCCGGTTTTGGTGATTTGGAGATAATTGACAGGGATGTTGTAACCTCCCATACGGTTCCAATCACTGTATCCGATTTCTTCCAAGGTTCCATTGAATACTTTTGTATCGTTGACATAGATTGCAACTGTACCGGAATCCTCCTCTTCAAGCAGGATTCTGAATATTGCACTGGTAATTTCATCGAGATGTGTGCGTTTGTCAATTTCAAAGTCAACCAAACTGATTGTGGAGCTGTATTGGACATCTTCACCATCTTTAGTGGTGAATTTCATGCTAATGTTATAGTCACCGTTTTCTGTGATTTTTAAATCATCCAAGGTGATATAATACACTTCTTCTTCCTCTTCATTTTCATGTTTGAATCTTTCCATATCGTTCAGGTTAAGAGTTAGAGTTTCCACGATGCCGCTTTGGTTAGTGGCTGTTACAGTGAATTCATTATTGAAATAGTTGCGTAATTCATCTAAATCATCGAAATAGATAACAGATCCCCATTCCGCATCTTTAGTGATTTCGCCCTCATGCATATCCGGATTTCTATATACCCGTGGATTTCCTTCAAATTCCTCAGCGTTTTCACCATTCCTGTAGAATCTGACAAATATGCCATAATCAACATCGGACATGTCATCCATTAAAACATCATATCCCAATGCAGTGCAGTTGAATGTATAGATGCCTTTTTCGTTTCTGGTCAGTTCGCTGATTTTGAACTTAATTGAAACTTCATCTCCCCATCTGTCGATGACTATTTCAAATTCGTCATCAACATCGTCAGGGAAGTCAACGATTTGAATCAGGACATCATCTATCATATAATTGGCCTTTCTAACGATGTTGACCAAGGTGAATCTGTCGAATTCATCATCGTCTTCCTCATTTACAACATGTTCATAGAAGATTGACTTGGTAATGTTTTTTGAATTATCAATTTTGTCTGCGAAAATGACTTTTAAAATGTCTCCACTATTTAAATTAAGGTCTTTTAACTCTTCATATAAAATTTCAAAACGGTAATACCTATTCATATCATCAAAGTCCATGTCTCTGATGGATAAATCTTTTGAAAATATGGTTACTTCATCACAACTGATATTAAAGGTTCCGTCGACGATAAATGTAGTTTCAGGAATATATCCAGTTATAACATTTTCCTCAAGATTGTCATCCCTAAATTCATCATGAGCAATTACTAGAGTGAGGTCGGACGGTTTGAAGAAATCCCCTTCTTCATAGTCCCTATACCAAATGCCCTCTTCATAGTAGCACAGCATATTATTATTATTTGAAACTATAACCTTTACAATATTGTCGCATTCATCTTTTATGAATTCCAATTCATCAAATGTCCAATTATACCATTCACCCAACATTTTAAGGTTCTGAGTTAAAATTTCCTGATACTCCTCTTCCCAATTATGCTTAAGATATATTGAAACATTACAATTTTCACCATCTTGCGGACAGTATAAGCTAATTAAATGATTGACGTTATCAGAAGTGACTCTAAATTCATCATTACTAAAATGGAAAACCTGTAAATCTTGATTTAAAATCACTTCACCATTATATTCAACAGTTAAATTGTAGATACCGGATTCGGTAATGCCAAATGAAGACAATAGCCAACCATGTCTAGGTTCGCCATTTTCATTAAATTTAGGTTTAAATACATATGAAACATCATGACATTTAACATTGAAAGTACCGTCAATCAATTCAGAGTGGACATAAATAGTAACTACTTCTCCAGTATAATCATCATAAAGAAGTCCCCTATTCCAATCTAAAGACCAAACACTAACATCAAAAGCCCTTTGTATACGAGTTCCGCCATCATCGAATTCAACTGAAATAAAAGACTGTTTTGCGGTACCGTTATCAGTTGTAAAAACAAAATCAAAGAGGCCTTCAGCCAAGTGATCTTTCACGTCTCTATATAAAAGTGAATATGTATAAGACCTGGCATTGTTATCGAAATCCATGTCTCTGGCGAATATGTCTTTCACGAATATAACATTTTCACCTGATTTAATCTCGATTCTTCCATTGTACACCATCTTTTTTTCAGGAATGCGTACTTCTATAACCCAGTCATCCTCATTTCCATCGTTAAAGAAATTTTCATTAACATTCATTTCAATTTCAGAAGGTATACTTCCTTCCCATGGATCACTGCACCAAACATCATTGCGATAGAAAAATACCTCCGTATTTTCATCCCCTTCAGTGACTTTAACAGCAATCTCATAATTGTTCTCTTTTTCAAGTCCTAAATCGCCTTCATAATCCAATCTATAAATTTTGCCAGTTAAATTTATTAAAGACTTTTTAAGGTAAGTGTCATCATTCCACCAATTTTCTTGCCATTCATCATTATGATTTCTGGCATATATTGAAACGTTACAATTTCTTCCATTTAACCCATAAAATATGAGCTCCTGGGCATAATTATCAGGAACTACCCTATACTCATTACCCTCATCAAATGCCTTAACATTTAATTTTCCTCTGAAAATCTCTTTAGTTTGAGAATTCTCACTAGCAGCATAGCTAACAATTACATCATATTCATCAGGGTTTTCAATGTCAAATGAAGACAATATCCAATCATGCCAAGCTTCGCTATCATAGAATTTAGGTTCATACCTATATGTTACTCCATTGCACTCAACATAAAAAATACCATCTATTTCAGGAGAGCGAACATTAATCATAACAACACTTTCAGTGGAATCAGTATAAAGAGGTCCTCTCTGCCAGTCATCGTTCCAAATATTAATCTGGATAACTCTTTCTATGCTTGTTCCACCATCACGGTGCTCAACTAAAATGTAAGATTGTTCTGCGGTACCATTGTCAGATATGAAACGAAAGTCATAGAGACCATCAAGAAAATAATCTTTCCAATCTTTATAATAAAGTGAATATTGATAAGACCGGGTATAGCTATCGAAATCCATTTCTCTAGCAGCTATGGTCACGGCTGTACTAGATTCACCTAATTTAACCTCAAGGATTCCATAGTACACCATCTTTTTTTCAGGAATGCGCACTACTACAATCCAGTCATCTTCATTTTCATCGTTAAAGAAATTTTCGTTAACCCCCATTTCAATTTCAGAAGGTATACTTCCTCCCCATGGGTCATAGCACTGAAGATTATTACGATAGACTAATATCTCATCACCACTTTCATAATCGGTGACCTTAACAGCAATCTCATAATTGTTACCTTTTTCAAGTCCTAAATCACCTTCATAATCCATCCTATAATTTGTACCAGCTATACTTGTAAAATTCTTTATAAGGTAATTGTCATCATTCAACAAATTACCCTGCGCTCCATCATTATGATTTCTGGCATATATTGAAACGGTACAATTTCTTCCATTTAACCCATAAAATATGAGCTTCTGGCCTAAATTATCTGCAACTACCCTATACTCACTACCCTCATCAAATGCCTTAACATTTAACTTTCCTCTGAAAATCACTTCAGGTTCAGAATTCACACTAGGGGCATATGTGGCAGTCACAGGATATTCACCAGGATTTGTAATGTCAAATGAAGACAATACCCAATCATGCCAAGCTCCGCCATCATAGAATCTAGGTTCATACCTATATTTTACTCCATTACACTCAACATAAAAAAATCCATTTAATTCCGGAGCGCCAACATTCAAAGTAATGACTTCCTCAGTGGTATCTGTATAAAGGGGCCCTCTCTCCCATTCTTCATTCCAACAACGGAAAATAGCTGTACTTAACTGAAACTTATTGTCCTCCTTTAGTTCAAGTATGCAGAATGATGAGATAGAGTTATCTTCATTCACGAACTTGACATTAATCATACAACCTGAATTAAAGTCCTTTAAACTGCTCAATTGAGTAAAATTAACACCATAACTCTTATAACCGTTTTCATCCCACTTATTGTTGTCATCAAAATCCTTCAGTTCACTTTTGAAAATATCTGATTCACCAATTGAAACGCTGACATTTCCATTAGTGCCCTCAGGAACATTCTTGATTATAATAGTATGCGTAAACTCATTTTCACTATCATCAAGAGGATACTCATTCCAAGTATCAATCATAATCTCAATATCATCCTCACCAGAGGAGATTACTTCAGAGGAGGATTCGTCATCAAGGGACAAATCTTCCCCGTTACTATCTTCTGCAGCCAATTCGTCTGCACCTTCAGATGCGCTGACTGCACCAATTGTTAAAATAGCTAGCAACAGAAACGTTACTAGGAATATCTTTTTAGCATTCATAGTTTTACAACCCAATAAAATAATTTCTAAAAATTATCTTTGAACAAACAAATAAATTCATTAAAATTAATGAACAATATTCATCAAAATTGTTTTTATCAAAGGATATTACTATGTATATAAGTAATTATATATAAATTAGAATAATAAAAACGCTTTTTTAATCAAAATTTTTCAAAAAAAATAGAATTAATGGAATCCGGCAAAAGCATAGACTCCCAGCAAAATTACCAGCAGAACAACATTCAAAACAGTGAATACAATAAGGTAGTTTACCTTCAATTGTCTGAACTCACGGACAAGAATCTTATAGGAAATCAGATTTGCCATGGACGCAATCAGGGTTCCAAATCCTCCTATGTTGATTCCTATTATGATAGCCTCATAATTACTGCTGAAACCGCTTAGAAGCATTGCTGCAGGAACATTGGAAATCACCTGTGATGCCGCAACACCGATCAAAACCTCATTGCCTACAATCCACCTGGTGAAAAGCGCATTGAAAAATGGAATGTTTTCGAGATTGCCGATTAGGACAAATAATGCAATGAATGTCAAAAGCAGGTAATAATCAATACCTATGAAAACCCTTTTAAGGAAGTTATCATAGCTGACATCAATTTTTCTGAATTCAGGAAGTGCAATTCCATCTTTAGGCACAAATAATGACACCGCCACCAGAAATGCGACAGATACAACAATATACGGCAGAAGCAACATGAAAAAAGATCCGAATGGAATCCTGGATACCGTATACATCACGATATTGTGGGGCGCTCCGATAGGAAGCACCATACATCCCACATTGGCGGCAATGGTCTGCATGGAAACTGTAATGATGACTAAATCAGACCTGTCGACTTTTCTTAAAGCCAGAATAGCAAACGGAACGAATATAATTAAAGAGACATCATTTGTTATGAATATTGAACTGAAAAAGCATGTGAAAACCAGAAATAATACAAGTCCCCTTGTGTTTTTAACCTTAACCAATAATTTTCTAACGAGAATCTCAAAAATGGACAGATTCTTTAGAATCTCAACAATCAGCATTATAAAAAACAACAGTACAATTGTATCCCAATTAATATAATTTAAATAATCAAGATTGGGGTTAACAAAAAAGCAAGAGATTATAGCTAAAATTAAAGATATGAAAAATATTATCTCTTTTTTAAAAAAATCAGAAAAATTGTCTTTTAATTTATCCATAGTATTCATAATAAATTTTCAAATGAATAAGGATAAATTTGAATAACAAATTTTGACGCATCCTCATTCAAATACTAAACAATGGCTTGTAAAATGCCATTAAAACATCATCAGATGTTACATTAAATTATGAATATTCAAATATTTAAAGGTTTCTAATATTACCGTTACCTTATTAAAACAAAATTTTAACCTAAAAATAGTATTACATATATAATACAATATTTATTTATAAAAATAATAAGTTTTAAATAATTATTAAATAAAAGAATTAATTCTAAAACACTAATATAATTATACTAAGCAATGGTGTCTCTATGAGTGAAAATAACATTAAATTAAAAGCACTCCATATTAAAGTGGAGAAAATGTAAAATGCCTGTTGAAAATATAGTGCTTGCCATATCTTACATATTTGTAGCAAGTTACTACTTATTGTTAGCCATTAACTTAATGTACTAACAATCTATGATGTCAATAAGAAGCCTAGTTGGATAATCCGAAATTTTCTAATTTGATAGACTGACAATCTAAATGATAATTAGCTTTAATATGTGTTTTATAGCTTCTTATTTGCACATAGTGAAAAATGGCATTAAAATGATTTAATCGGCATCCTCATCCATAGTTTCCAGAAGAAAGCTTACAGGCCGGAACCCATCATTGCATGATATCATTGCAGACTTTTTGTTTTTCATCCAACCGTCATAGAAATCGCTGGCTCCATTTGCCAATGCCATTACGAATGGTGAAAGGCTTTCCCATGCGCTGTCACAGAAATTATCGGGCTTAACCCATCCGTTTGCAATGAATACCTGACCTTCATCCACATCGCATTCATGTTCCAGCAGATTTTCATATTTCTCAATCAAATCGTCGTGCCTGACCTTTCTCATGACCGTGATTTTAACCTTTTTCATTTTAACACCTCTAAATCGCTTTTTTCATACCTATTATGGCCTTTAAGAGACTTCTTATGCTTCCAGCATCTGATTGCATCATCTAAAGATTTACCTTCATTATCCTCAAAGAAATCTCTGATATACTGATTGTATTGGAATTGCTTGCCGATTTCCGTTTTTTGGTTAGATCCTTGTATCTCATGGTATGCGTCAACTGCATCCCTGTAGGTCTTGTCGGGATTCGCTTTAAGCCATTTTTGGAATCGGACCTTGAATTTGAACCCCTTGCCTATTTCATTTTCAAAAAATGCTCTTTTATCTTCGCTGCATTTGAAATTTTCGCCCAATCTTGAATCAAGATTGATTTCAGATGATGAAGCGTTAGACTTTTGCCTCACAACGGGTTCGTTTAACTCCTCGCCAGTTGATAAATAATGGATTATCCTGTTTTCCAATTCCTGTTTGGATCCGCTTACTTTCAACCCTTCAGACCTACAGAAGTCCTTCAGTTCCTCCTTTAAAAAATAGTATTCGCCAAATTCTTCAGGTTTTAGATTTCGAGTTAATTTAGGCATGAAAATCTTAAAAAATAAAAAAAGAAGAGGAATATTATCCTCTTGTTACAATACTGATAATGTCACCGTCTTTCAACTCATAATCACTGGCCACGCGCATTTTGGATTTCGCATCAACCGCATGCATGAACTTGTCCCCGATATCTGTGTGGACAATGTAGGCCAGCTGCTTAGGTGTTGAGCCTTTAGGGACAAGGAATCCGTCAGGAAGGACATTACCCTTCTGGTCAGTGTATTTGTTTTCATCCTGAACCGGATATACGACAATCCTGTCAAGAAGTTCAAATATCGCATAATTCAGCGCATCCTGAACTCCTGTGCTTCCATAGACATCCAAGATATTGGCTTGAATATACTCCAAACCTTTGCGTTGGGCTTCTGACAGCTCTTCAGGCTTCAGGATTTCAAAATGATCATCCCCGGACATGTAGCTAATCAGTCCGCTTTCTGCAGCTTTAACCAATGCCAGTTCTGAGCCTGCTGAAGTTGGAATCACGTTCGGATACTTTTCCTTGATTCTTTTGATGTTTTCAGCAGATGTAGGCAAGTCCGCCTTGTTTGCAATAATCATCATAGGCTTTGCAATATGCAGGATATTGCGTGTAAGCTCAATCAAATCCTCCTCTTCCCACTTGTTGTAATCAGGCTCGACTGTCCTTTTGGCCTCAATGATGTCTTCAATGGCTATTCCTGTACCTGACAACTGGTCATAGAGAACCTTTGAGATGTCAAGATGCTCCGCACCAACCTTTCTTATAAGCCTCACCCAATTCTTGGACAGTATTCCATACATCCACATGACGATTTCATTTTCCAGAAATTCCAAATCGTCCAACGGGTCATGGCTTCCTGCGTCAACAGGATTTCCTTCAAGGTCAGTTGAGCCTGAAGCGTCAATAACATTGATAAATACCTTAGCCTGCATCAATTCATCTAAAAACTTGTTACCTAATCCTTTTCCTTCATGCGCTCCAGGAACAAGTCCCGCAACATCTATCATTTCAATCGGAAGCAATCTTTTCCCATCAATGCATATTGAGTTGTGAGGATTGCATGTGACGCCCAATTCCTTACACGGGCAATCCTTAATTACATGAGCAACAGCCTTGTTTGCATCAATTGTTGTGAATGGATAGTTTGCCATTTCCACTCCTGATGCTGTTGCTGAATTGAAAAAGGATGATTTTCCTACATTCGGTTTTCCACAAACTGCAATTTGAAGCATAATAATCACTTAATTATCTATGTTTTTAAAATTATAAATAGTTTCAGAATTAATTAATAATTAATGAAGGATGAAGACATTGAAAAACCACAAGCCATGAAAATCAGACAGGGCATTCAGGATGCGATGACCCAAACACTGCCGGACAAGGAGTTTAATCCCAAAAACATAGATCTGGTTGAAGTTGATATAGCATTAGATAAATTGGGAAGGAATTTTCAAAACTACAGGATTTTAAACATATCCGATATCCATCTGGGCCAATGGATCAATCCTGAGTATCTTGATGACCTAATCGATTACGTTAATACATTGAATTACGATTTGATAGTCCTGACCGGGGATTACTTTTCATACAATATCGAAAGCTACGATGACGCATTGGAAAAATCCCTCAAAAAGCTGAAAGCCGAAGACGGCAAATTCGGCATATTGGGAAATCATGACCATTGGATGGATGCAGACAAGGTCAGAAGAATCTTTAAAACTGCAGACATTTATGATTTGAGTAATGACAATGTCGTTTTAAGAAAAGGTGACGACAAGATCAATTTGGCCGGTGTTGACTCATGTACGGTCTGTGCAGACAATTTGGATAAGGTATTGGCAAAACTTGAAGACGATTGTCCGACAATCCTGCTTGCGCATGAGCCGGACTTTGCCCTTGAATCCTCACAGACCGGCAAAATCGATTTGCAGATTTCAGGACATTCCCACGGAGGGCAGTTCATCATTCCAAAATTTGAAACAACCCCCTTCAGAGGCCCCAACTCCACAAGGTATCCTGTTGGGCTTTATAAGGTCAATGACATGATTCAGTATACAAGCAAGGGCCTGGGTACAAATTCATTTAGAATACGCATAAACTGCAAACCTGAAATCACTATAATAACCCTTAAAAGTAATCATAGGCGAAAAATTCCGATAGAATGATAAAGAACAGATTAATTTCATCATTGAGAACCATAATAACAACCTTGTTGTATGTTATTGCAAACATTGCGGCAGTATATGCGGTAGACTACATAAGTACAGACTTTACAATCGGCCCATGGTACAATGCAGTCCTTATCGTCATAGTCGTTGCGATTGCAAATTCGCTGCTGTGGCCCATATTCAGGCGTTTTCTGATGAAGATAATCATCTTTACCTTTGGAATCGGATCACTCTTCATAAACTCTATAATTTTTTATATCGCTTCTCTTTTCATTCCAGGGCTTTCCGCAGGAATATATGGCGTACTGCAGGTTCCTATCGTGATGGCGATATTCACAACCTTCGTTACAAACATGACAAACACCAACTATTATGACAGCTACATCAAAAGCATTCTCAAGTATGCAGTCAAGCAAAAGACACAATATAAAAAGGGATATCCAGGGCTGATCATGCTTGAAATAGATGGCCTTTCCATCAACACCCTAAAAAAGGCCATTGACAGGGGAATGATGCCAAACATTGAAAGATGGATTGATGAAAATACCCACACACTGAAGGAATGGGAGACCGACCTGTCTTCACAGACCGGAGCGAGCCAGGCGGGAATACTTCATGGAAACAATACCGACATCGTAGCCTACAGATGGGTTGAAAAGGAAAACGACAACCAAATCATCGTTTCAGGAAAATTGAGTGACGCCCCTCAAATCGAAAATAAGATAAGCAACGGCGAAGGCCTATTGGTGAATGGAATAAGCATCGCAAACATGTTTTCGGGAGACAGCGCAATTCCGACATTGACATCTTCAAAGCTGAACGGCCTTGCAAACATCTACAGCAAGACATTGAATGCAGTGTTTCTGGATGCGTATAACTTCCAAAGGCTGTTCATATTGTTTTTATGGGACATTATCCTTGAGCTGACCTCCCAATTGGTTCATGATGTGAAAAACATAAAGCCACGGCTCAGAAGAACAATCGTCTATGCGGCAGTGCGGGCCGGAGCTAATGTGGTATTAAGGGAAGTCACAACAGACGTTCTGACAAGCGAAATACTGACCGGAAACATAGACAGCGCATATGCAACCTTCATGGGCTATGATGAGATAGCCCACCACTCAGGCGTTGAGGACAGGGACGTGTGGAGTGCCCTGAAAAAAATAGACCAGCAATTTGCAAAGCTTACCTCAGCAATCGAGATGAGCGACCGGGATTATAAGCTTGTGGTCCTATCCGACCATGGCCAGTCCAAGGGCGCAACATTCAAGCAAAGATACGGAATGACATTGGGAAATTATGTGCGCAGGCTCCTTCCAGATGATTTGAAAGTGTTTAAAACCGAATATAATATAGACCACTTCAGGGACGCAGTAATTCCTGAAAACAAACAGATTAGAAACTTTAAGGAAAGGATGGGAAACATTCGGGACGATCTGTTTGGAGATAGGGAATCCCTGCAAAACTTCAAAGAAGAGCTGGAAAAAAGAAAGCCTGCCCTGATATTTGAAAATGAGCAATATCTGAATCTGAGAGACAGGTATACCAATAGTCTTGACTACATCAAAGGCCATGAAACCTCACAGCAAAGCACAAAAAAGGAAAAGGACTCCGAGCTGATTGTGTTGGGTTCAGGGAATATGGGACTGATTTATCTGACCCAATGGAAGCAGCGCCTAAGCTATGAGGAAATCGTAATGCTCTTTCCGGATTTGATTCCAGGCCTTGTAAAGCATTCAGGAATAGGATTCCTTCTGGTCGATTCGATAGCCAATGGAGGAATGATAATCGGTGAAAATGGAATCTATTATCTGGACAGCAATGAAATCGTCGGTGAAAATCCTCTTGAAGGCTTCGGCAAAAACGCAGCAATACATCTCAAAAGGCAAAATTCATTCAACAACATGCCGGACATTCTGGTCAACAGCTTCTATGACAGCGAAAGCGATGAGGTATGCGCATTTGAAGAGCTGATAGGATCCCACGGAGGATTGGGAGGAAATCAGACAAAGCCGTTCATCCTATACCCATCCGAATGGGGCGATCCCGGCGAACTTATTGGCTCAGAATCAATTTACCATTTCCTAAAGGATGAAATCACCAATCTAAATTCTTGAAAGCCAGTAATCCAGAATTTCCTCAACATCTTCATCAAAACTTATTGTCTTGTCCTTATTTTCCGGAATTGCTTGAGGATAATCGAGATTCAATCTTATAAGTGTTGCTTCTGAATTGCTGTATGTCATCTGCTCAAAGGGATATCGGATGATTCCAGGAGTATTGAATCCAACGCCAATTTCCAGAAATACGAATTTTCCGTCGATATTATCCAGGAAATCATAATAATTCTTATTCATTTCATGCCATTTAGCATCTTCAACAAAATAACTGTCCTTCCTCAGATTCAAATCCATATTTTCCCCGCAAACCGGACATTTGGGAACAAGATCAGACGGAATTCTAAAGTTCTCTGTTTTTTCCACCCATTCAAAAACCTGTTCTTTGTTGGGATATAATCTGTCATGGCATGCCTTTTCACATTGAAGCAGTCCGTAATCGCCCTGAGTTGCAAATATCCTTTCATCATCAAATCCATTAATCCAAAACTGATGTTCAACATTGGTTGTGAGGACAAAATACTCCTTATCCTCAACCAATTTCAATAATTTCTGATAAACGCTTGTTTTTCCCACATCATAACGGTTTGCAAAAACATGCCTTGCCCAATAGGCCCATTTTTCTTCCTGAGACTCGAAGGGATAAAATCCGGAGGAATACATGTCTGTAAATCCGTATTCCTCGATGAAATCCTTGAAATATTTTTCAAACCTCTCTCCGGTGTAGTCGATTCCAGCAGCAGTAGACAGCCCCGCACCGGCACCTATTATTATGTAATCAGCCTCATCAATGGCCTTTTTGGCCTTATCCAATCTTAATGTAAATTTATCCATTGAAATACTCCTTATATATTAAATAATCCTCATCAGTAAATACATTGAAAATTACATGTTTCAATGTTGTTTCATTTGATTTTAAATATTCATTGACGGTTCCTATTGCAATTTCAGCCGCCAGATCCTGTGGAAAGTTAAACACACCTGTTGAAATGCAGCAGAACGCAAGTGATTCAAGTTCATTTTCGCCTGCAATCTCCAGACATGACAAATAACAGTTTTTCAGGTCTTCGCAGTCTCTGTCTGTCGGCTGTGAACCGTATGGAATCTGCGGCCCTACAGTGTGAATAACATGCTTTGAAGGCAGGTTGTAGGCGCCTGTGATTTTTGCTTTTCCAACCGCCTCGTCATGGCCCTGCATTTGCATGATCTCGTTGCACTCATCTCTAAGCTGAACACCGGCAGAGGAGTGAATGACATTATCAATGCAGTTGTGCTGCGGAATAAAGCATCCAAGCAATTTTGAATTGGCTGCATTGACGATTCCATCAACCTTCAGTGTTGTTATGTCGCCCTGCCACAGCATCATCCTGCCTTTAACCTCAGCGATGTCTTCCGGAGAAGTCAAAACCTTTTGTGAAGTTTCTGCGGTCAAGAATTCGTCCTGAACCCTTAGGAACTCATCGGAAATTTCCAAAGGCATCCGTACATTCATCAATGCCCTGAGCAAATTTCTTTTGTCCTGAAAATCACTAGGAATGTCAATAGCTTCTCCCCTTTCATCAATCAAATAGTTCAATAGGAAATCCAGTTGTTCGGTTGCATTAATTTTAACCCCTCCTCATTTTTGTTAATTATTAGTATAATCAACGGCATTTAAATGATTTTTGTAACCTCCAAGAAACCAAGTTACAAAAAAGTAACTTTAAATAGAAATTAAATCAACTTTTAATTATGAACACAGACAAAGTTGTTTGCCCGGTGGATAGGACTTTAAATCTGATTAACAAAAAATGGAGCATTCAGATAATAAGGGACATGTTTTTTGGCAAAAAGCATTTCAAAGAATTCAAAGAGGACAAACCCAAGTTATCCAATAAGGTATTATCCAATTGCCTTAAGGAACTGGAGGAAAACGGATTAATTGAAAAAAAGGTTCTGAACACGACTCCAGTCACTACCGAGTACTATTTGACTGAATATGGCAAATCCATGAACAGGATAATCTATGAATTGGCCATGTTTACGCTGCATGATGAAAACAACAACAGCTATTCTCTTGAAACTCGAGAATCCCTGAAAAATGATTTCAAAGAAAGATTAGGAATTGATGATTAAAATGACCGGTAAAATTTATATCATTGGAATTGGACCTGGTTCCAGCGAATATTTGACAAAAAAAGCAATCGATACCGTTGAAATGAGCGATTACACTGTCGGAAGCACTCGTGCGATTGACCTGTTTGATGACGCTCCAGGAAAAATCGCATTTAACGTCAAGGATCTGCTGGACAAATTGGAGGAAGGGGTCAAACTGGCAGCTGATGGAAACACCGTGTCAATATTGTCAACCGGTGATCCAGGTTTTTCAGGCGTTTTGAATACCGTCCTAAGGCTTTCGGATGAAAACAATTTTCCCGAAGAGAACATCGAGGTTATTCCGGGAATCAGTTCACTTCAGCTTGCTGCTGCAGAATGCCACATCCAATGGGACAATGCCAATGTGATGACCTTCCACGGCCGTGAAAACATAGAAGACATCCTTCCGGTCATAAACAACGGCAAGACAACCATTGCACTTCCATCAAGAAAAGTCAAGGACATGGCACAGTTCCTGCTTGACAATGGGGTTGAAGAGGACAGGAAAGTGACCGTCTGTGAACGCCTAAGCTATCCGGATGAGAAAATTGTTTCAGCCACTTTAAGCGAAATCGCCAGCAGCGAATTTACTTATATGTGCATAATTGTCATATATCCATAGGATTGCTCTTAAAAATTCATTATAAAAGCAATTTACTATTTAATTTTAATATCAAAGTTTATATGTTCTAGATATCATACTTTAACCGTCAATTAGACAGAAAAATTGACAGAAGGTAGATATCATGAACATTAAAATAAACACCATATGTTTCATCATCCTACTTTTTTTGCTTATTGGAACCGCTTCGGCAGAGGAAATGGACAATGAAACATTGCAACAGACAATCAAACAACCAGAAGACGAAATTTGCCAGATTTCTCCCGAAAGCCAGGATGAAGTCATGGCAGGTTGCGAAAATATGGAAAAGCTTGAGGCTAGTCTCAGCAATGAGAAGATAGAAGCAGGCAATTCCAAAAAGGCATATGCAAGTCCAATAACCGACAGCAAACTGAAAGTGAACATAAAGGCTCCGGATGTGAAGATGCACTACAAGGACGGAAGCAAACTTACTGTTACGGTCAAGGACGAATTGAAAAAAGCAGTGAAAAAATCCAAAGTGAAAATTACCATAGATGGAAAAACCTACACCAAAACAACCGATTCGAAAGGAAAAGCATCGATAAACCTTAACCTGAAAAGCGGTAAATATACTGTAACAACCACATTTGACGAAACGAAAAACTATCATAAGAACAGCGTCAAAAGTACCGTAACAATCAAAAGCACAATAAAAGCGGGTGACTTTTCAAAATACTATAAAAATAAGGCATCATATAGCGCAACATTTTATGACAAGAAAGGAAAACTCCTTAAAAATACCAATATCAAATTCAAATTGAGCAGCAAAAGCCATAGCGTTAAAACCAACAAAAAGGGCAAAGGAAAACTGGCTATAGATTTGAAACCCGGAACCTACAGCATTTCATCTATCAACTCCAAAACCTCCGAAACAATCACAAAAAAGATAACAATCAGGACAATCCTTGAAACAGGGGATCTGACAATGGACGAAAAGGACGGAAGCAAATTCACAGTCAAAGTGCTGAACAGCAACGGAAAGGTTTCACCCAATAAGAAAGTGACATTGAAAGTGAACGGCAAAACATACACTCCAAAAAGCGATTCGAAAGGTATTGCAGCACAGACAATAGACCTGCCGGCCGGAAAGTACAGTATTACAACCGAATATGAAGGGCTTGTACATACCAATCATATAACAGTCAATGCAGTAATGAAAACAGCATCCTTCAGCCACATTACCATGATTCCGGATTATGTCAATGTAACCGTCCCATATGCTTTCCATAATTCCGCCTACACCCTGAAAACAGGAAATGACGGAATAATAAAATTGCCTAAAAAGGATGTTTTTGCAATTCACATAAGCGAAACCAAACATTACCTGTTCTCCACAGCTCCGCAGCCGGGGATTGATGCAAATGTGATCTGCTATAAAACATATCTTGTGCCGTTTGACGGAAGCAGTCTCAAAAGCGATTACAACAAGGCCAATTTAAAGGGTGACGGAGTGCTGATTTCAAAGGCAAATGACTATACACAAATCGAATTCAGAAGTACGACACAGTGCGATGCGGACCTCTTCGGATTGACTATGGACAAGCATCGGGATGACATCGAAATCATCACATACTTGCAGAACGACTTGATAAAGGCAAGGATATTGTTTTTCACCGGCAGCTATGATGAGGTAGGCCTCAGAAGCAATTTGGGAAAATTATATGAAAAGAATGCCTATGAAATCAATTATAACAACTACGACCAGCTAACCATGAACAATGCCGAAAGCATCATGTTTACAAATACGGGAAAAAGCGTCATATATGACGATTCAAGAAACTCGATCATGCCAAGCATATCCAGAGAGGACATCAAAACAAAATTGATTGTCAATGGAATTGAAGAGCTTGAAAAAAGTGAAAGCATAAGCTATGGTCGCAGTGATTTATATAACGTTGTCAGAGGCTTTGAAGTGCTTCAGTCATATGCCATAATCAACAATAAGGTAACCTATGCCACCCTGGATAAATGGTTAAAGGTGAATTCCGGATACCTTTCAAGAATCGGAATAATGAACATCTATGGAATGTTTCTGGCGGGCCTTGAAACAGCATGGCTTGCAGACGAGATAGCCGACAATTATGCAAAGGAGTTCAATGTAAAATGGGACCGTAAAAGGACAACAACAATACTTGGAGGAATCAACTTTGATGACACCTATCTTCACATATTAAACGCAGATATGGGAATGAATGTTGCCGGAAATAACCAAAATTCAGCAATGTTTAGACTGATGAACTCGTTTTACCTGCCGAATATTGAAAGTTATGTATTGAATCCAGTTGCCGAGAGATATTCAAACAATCTGACAAATTCTTTAGACAGCCTTTACGAATCCGTTGAAAATAATAAATTCAGCATTGCTCAGATTGGAGAAATGTTTTATATTCTATGTGAAGACGGAAGCAATGCCACAATTGTCATCAATTCAACAAGCGGAATATCCAACGCGATAATAATTGACGATGATTTTGCATACAAAGGCTCACTAGTCCCTACATCCTGTGACTGCTGCAGTGTAGGAACAACCCCAGTCGACATAATCAGCGGCATCGGAAACACCTATGCAAAAATCAAAAGATCCAGCGGAAATATCATTGACAATATTATGAATAAGATTCACCCGCTGACTGTGGCAGGGTATATGGTCAGCAATCTGGTTACGGGAATTGCCGGAAAGATTGTGACCGGAAGCCTGACATTAGGTCTTGCAAGCACCATTGGAACAATGATGGGAATACATGGAGCTGGAAATTATATAAAAAATAAATTCGTTGATAAAAAAGATTGGCATTGGGCGTATGAACATGTTGCATTCACCAGAGACGGATATATGCAGGGCAAAAAGTTCTTCAACATCCCAAAAGATGACGGCACATATGATTATGTTGAAGTCACAATAAATCCGGATGGAAGCCTAAACAGGAACGATGCATTATATGTCGGCGACGGATATACTAAAAAACTGTCAAAAAGCGAAACATACCAGTATTTTACTGAAGAAAAATGGACCGCATGCAATATTCCAAGAAAATACCAGATTTATGAAGTTCCTTACCCATTGTGAGGAAAGAAAAGTTAAAATAATCTTATTTTAACTTTTTTTAGAATGAAAAAAAATATGATAAATATCAAAAATATATTACATTGTTAAAAGTTTAAAGGAGAAATAAAATGGAGAAAAGTGAGTTAATATTTGGAATAATTATAATAATAGCATACACCATATGTTCAGTAGCTTTAAAAATCCCGATTGTTGCTCATTTAATGTTTGGAGCACTGCTCTTAGGAGTAATAATAATTGCAATACTTTTAAAATTCAAACAGAAATATGAAAATGAGAAAATCAGCAAGATATTCAGGGCCATATCAATAATTTTCATTATCTGTTATGTAGTGTCCTTCATTTACGAGACATTCTACCATAAAGCATTATTTATTGACTCTGCAATATTCATATTCCTAATATTGATTGTCGAGCTGATTAGTTGGATTTTAAGAAAAAATAATGATTAAAAGTTAAAATTTTTAACTTTTAATTTTTTTTACAATTGAATAGCTTCCTGAACGACTTCGTCGTTGTCCTCATCGTCATAGAGGATGTGTGCCAATTTCAATAGCTTTTCCTGACCTTTGACCTCATCCTTGAACAATGGCACTTGAGCAATGTGCTGGTCAGGGAACTTCTGGTCGATTAAGGCCAATCTCTTTTGCTGGAGCTTGTGTCTTGAGTGGCAGAAATCACAGTCACAGATGTCAGGCATCACCTGATTTACAATGACGCTGTCGACAGTTATGTCATATTTGCCTAAAGCTTCCAGGGCCCTTTCGGATTCATAGATTGACATCTCCTCAGGAATGACGACCATCTTGAAGGTTGTCCTGTCAGGATCAGACAATACCTCTTTTGCCTGGTCGATTTGCTCTTTTGTCCTTTTCAAGTCCTCTGATGTTTGAGGATCATCGACTTCATCCATGAAAGGCATGATTTTTCTGAGTGCATTTGTTGCTGAACCTAGTTTTGCCTTAAGCATCATCATCTTGCCCACCCATGAGTCCATTACTTCAGGGAAGGACAATAATCTTAAGGTGTGTCCTGTAGGTGCTGTATCGAACACCACAACATCAAATTCATCTGAATTCATTACTCCCATGAACATTTCAAATGCTGCGGCCTCATCTGCTCCAGGTGAAGATGATACCATGTCCAATTGGTCGGACAAAAAGTCCATGCCAAACAGGCTATCGCTATCATCAGGATTTGCTGCCTTTTGGGCTTCCAGTTGTGCCTGCTTTTGTTCCATTGCAACATCAGGGTCGATTTCAACTGCGAATAAGTTGGTTTTGATTTCACGTGGGTAGCTGCCGATTGGAACTTCCAATGAATCGGATAGAGAGTGTGCAGGGTCAGTTGATACAATCAATGTTTTTTTGCCCTGTTCAGCCAGCCATAATGCAGTGGCGGAGGATACTGAAGTCTTTCCGACTCCTCCTTTTCCCCCTATGAAAATGAATGTTGTCTTGTCCTTGTTGAATTTGAAATAATCTTTAAATGCCAAATAAAAACCTCCTTAAATAAACATGCTTTTACTTACTAAATGTTATTTTAATTCCTTATAGTATATAAATTTAGTTATTATAGAACATTACAATCTAACACTGTGATTTATAACATGGGCAAACATAAACACTTGTGCGAGAATTGGACGATACCACCCTACTTTTAGAAAAAATTAATCTAATCTAAATGGATAAGTCCCAGTTTTATCAAATTCCAATTCTAACCATCTTTTAAGAATTGGCTCAGATAAATAGTAAAAATTATTCTCTAAAATAACCAATTCCTGGTGTTGAAGATTTACCAAAGGCTTGCTAATAGAACCGGTAGTAACATTTAGCGTTTTTGCAATTTCGTTTCTTTTTAAAGGCCCATCAATTAAAGAAATTATTATGTATTGTTCACGTAGCGTTAATTTATCCCAGATTACAATTAAATGAGAATTAATAACCTTAATTTTTTCTTCAAATTCCGATTTTACAATATTTTCATTCAGTTCAATATCTTTTGGAAGCAGTGTTGCAAAAATATTAACATATGCAGGAATCCCCGAAGTGCATTTAAAAAACCTGTCAAATCCTTCATCGGAAAATTTTAAATTCGGAGCCTCTTGTGTTAGATATGCTTTAACAGTTTCCTTGCTAAATGGAGATATGTTGATTGTAAGCATCCTGCCTCCAAATGCCCCTCTTTGACTTGCAATTTCTGAAATCAATTCGTCCTGCATACTCATTGATCCAGAAAAAACATAAGATACATAATTCTGATTTTGTACATAACTCCTTAATTTCCATAAAAATGATTCCTTATAATCATCCAATTCCTTAATGATTTGAAACTCATCTATAAAAATCAAAACCCCCTTTATCTTATCAGAATTGCTTTCATGAATCTTTTCAGGCATTATTAAAACAAAATCCATTAATTTTTCAACATTGGTTTTGCTGCCGAAAATAGGTATCGGGAACTTGTCAATTTGTATGAACTCCTTGATTTTGAAATCATTTACCTTAAAGTATTTCTCTATTTTTTTATCCAATGTATTTAAATTCTTATTTTTAGCCTCAATCAATAATTCCTTAAAGAAAAATTCCATCAGTCCCCTTACAGACATGTTTCTTTTTTGATAACATTCGGCCTTGGAAAAATTGATGTATACCACAAGATAGTCATCATCCAATTCTTTTTTAATTTTTTTAAGAAATACTGTTTTCCAACGCCCCTAAGGCCAGTTAACAAAATTTGTGGTGCATTTCCATTAGATGTAGTGTTTAAAAGACTTTTAAGATTATCTGTTTCTGCAACCCAATTGTAGAATTCATCTTCACGAAGATTTTCTCCATATAAAGTTATTCATTATAAGAATAAGTATTCCATATTAGAATAATTATAAAAGTTATTCAATTATAGAATAAGTATTCCATATTAGAATAAAACTTAAGGTTATTCAAACTAAAAATAATATTTAAGTTTACAATTTGCATAGTCCCTCCGACAATTACACAGAGTTACAGATTACAACTAATTTAAAGAATAATTTTTCAACTTCAATACGTATTTTGAATCCATTAAATATTCAATAAGGAATACTTTACATATTATTATATTAAATTAACTATAAAATATAGATTGCAATCTGCATTCCAAAGCCAATCATATGGTTTGTAAATAGCGGATAATCCGCTGACACATTTCCATATGCGGAAGCAAGAATGCTGCCCATTATAGGCGAAATCAGCATTGCCCCGATAATTACTGCAGTTGAACTCATATTTAGACCGACAGAAGCGATTATCATCGCACATACAAGCACACACATGTTGGTTCCGGTGATTTTTCCACCATCCAAAAGACATTCCTTAATCTCCTCATGAGAAGCGGAATCCTCCGATAATGAAAAAGCCATCCTAATCTTTTCCTTTATTGTTTGATTTTGATCATTATTCACACTCATACTCTCATTTCCTTTATATCCCTGACCCTAGGCATTTAACTAATCTCAAGAATGTCCCTCAAACCCAAAGTTCAGGTAACTTATATTACCATTTCAATGTTTCAATATTTAAATCTCTTTAAAAATCATTTATAAGTGTCAATTAAAGAACTTAATCATGAACAAAATACAAAGCAATCAAACAGTAACATGCTTATATTATTTTTTTACTTTTAATGGATACTTTCCATAATTTAAGAATTTAACTTAAAATTTAATAGTGGTGACACAAAAAATATATACATATATAAAAAGGTGATTTAATTATGGACTATAGGAAATTACTCGGAATTATATTTATAATATTGGGTTTGCTTTTCATAGTTTACCCAATGTACAGCGCAGCAGCTGTATCATGGATCGCAGGAATCTGCCTGATAGCATTCGGATTTGCTTCAATTATTGACGGATTTTCAGTGTGGAGCATGATGGCCCACGTTTCAGCAATCAAGATATTGCTTGGTATCTGTGCAATACTATTCGGAATATTGTTTATTTATGAAATAGATGCATTATCATTCCTAGTTGGATACATATTCTATTTGATTGCATTTGTAATGATATTTGCAGGTATTGCAGGCATATTTTTCGGATTCAATTCAATATCAAGAATTACCTCAGTATTGATTTTAATCTTAGGTATAGTGGCATTCTTCTTAGCAACATTTTCAATCGCACAGCCGTTATATACAGCAATCCTTGTAGGAATATGTCTTATTATGGAAGGAATAACATTCTTTGCATCAAGTATCGTTGAAAGTTAAATATTAATGTGATATAATGGATAAGGAAACTAAAGAACGTTTGGGCGAAATTAGAGCAGCCGTAAAAAAATATGGCTTCGATAAAATTTTAGGCCAAACAGCAAAAAACAAAATACGCGGAAAAGACGATGCTGCAGCCAATGAACTTTTGCTGGATGATGAAATTCCCGTAAAGCTAAGATTGATGCTTCAGGAATTGGGAACCACATTCATCAAATTTGGCCAGCTGTTAAGTACAAGACCTGATATCGTTGGGGAAAGGATTGCGGAGGAGCTTGCAAATCTGCAGGACGACAATCCGGCAATAACATACGAGCAGGTCAAGGCAATAGTCGAAAGGGAACTTAATGGAAACATTGATGAGCTTTTCGAAGAATTTAAACATGACCATTTAGCTACCGCATCCATCGGACAGGTTCATGAAGCAAGATTGATTACCGGTGAAAGAGTTGCAGTCAAAATCCAAAAAGAAGGCATCACCGACAAGATTGACCTTGACATAAGGATATTGAAATATATTGCCAACCGTACTGACAAATTGAATGCAAATCTCAGGAAACTTAACCTTCCGGGAATAATGGACGAGTTTGACCGTTCAATTCATAAGGAAATCGATTACAACAATGAATTCATGAACATGCAACGCATTGAAATGAATTTCGTTGAAAATCCAGCCATACACATTCCGGCCACCTACGCCAAATATTGTTCCTCAAAAGTATTGACAATGGAATTCATTGAGGGTACCAAATTAAATGACGTGTATGAAAGCACCAGCGATGAGTTCGACAAAAAACTCTTGGCAAAAAATGTCCTTGACTCATATCTCCAACAGCTGTTCATAGACGGATTTTTCCATGGAGACCCGCATCCGGGAAACGTGATGATTCTTGAAGACAACGTAGTGTGCTATCTTGATTTGGGTATGATGGGATTCTTCGATGAAAAATTCAAGCATGACCTTTCCGAAGTGATATTGCTGTTCATGGACCAGGACGTTGACGGATTGATAAATCAGCTGATGTACATGGACATATTGGATTATGACATTGATACCTCTTCATTAAGAAGGGACCTCAATGACCTCTTCGGAAGATACTTCGGAGTTCAGCTGAACCGTTTCGATGGAGTTTTAGAGGCACTTCTAAACCTTATGCAGGAATATGGCGTGATTCTTCCAAATGAAGTCGTCACAATGGCAAGAGGCCTGTCAATGATTGAAGCAATTGCCCACAATCTTGACCCTGAAATCGATGTTTTCGCATCAATCAAACCTGTTGCAAAACAAATTGCAAAACAAAGGCTCAGCCCTAAGCAGATGTTAAAAGGCAAAAAAAGCAACCTCATCCTATATGAGCATATGCTTCAGTCCCTGCCGAAACTTCTCACAAGGACAATCCACAAAATCGACAATGAAGAGTTGCAATTCAGGTTTGAAGTCGACATTACCGATAAGGTTACAATAGTCGCATTGATATCCGCACTTATAATCGGATCTTCAGTCGTTTCATTCGGACCGATGGTATTTGATATGCCTTTAATTTCTTTGATCGGGTATATAATAGCCATTATCCTAAGTATTATCGGCCTTAAAAGATTTGTCTTAAAATAAGATAGAAATTATGAGGAATTTTTTCCTCAATTATTATTTTTTTAAAATTAGCTGTCCCATCCGATAACATGCCAGATTCCATCTGTTTTTCTAAAATTGGCCACTGTATCGGAAATCCATCTCAGTTCCCTGCCGTAGACCTTGGCAGTCAACCTGACTTTGGATATTAAGGAAGCTGACTCATCATCATCAAACAGAATTGTAGGATCCATTATATCGGATTTTGAAAAATCCATGGAACCGTCACCAATCTCAGAGATGAATTCATTTTTATCCTGAGACCTGTTTGGAGCCTGAGTGATTCTGAAATCATCTGAAAGGATTTCATCCAGCTTTTTTGTGTCGGCTTCAATCAATGCATTTTGAAACTCGACAAAGCTATCAACGATTTCCTGGTCTGCACCGGAAAATGACTTCTCACAAAATAGTTCTACATCAGACATGATATTAATATATAAATTAATAAGTACATATTATTTACTGTATGAATGATTAGGCTGGTGAAATCATTAGCGAAATTCCGGAAATAAACTGCAAAAAAACAAAGGACACAATTGTTGAATTCATCAAATCAAAAGTATCCGAGTCCAAAACCGACGGGATTGTAGTCGGCTTGAGCGGAGGAATCGATTCGACATTGATAGCCTATCTTGCATGCGAGGCAGTTGGAAAGGACAATGTATTTGGAATTGTCATGCCGTCCGCTACAACACCGGCTGAAGACACTGTTCATGGAATCGAAACAGCACAAAGATTAGGTATCGAATACAGAGAAATAGCTATCGACAGCATTTTGAATGAATATCTATACCTGACACGGCTTGAAGAGGATAATCTTGCAATAGGAAATCTCAAGGCAAGAATCAGAATGTCAATCATTTATTATTATGCAAACGCTAAAAACTACCTTGTCAGTGGAACAGGTAACAGAAGCGAAATTCTGATTGGTTATTTCACAAAGCATGGAGATGGCGCATGCGACATGGAACCGATTGGAGACCTATACAAGAGTGAAGTTTACAAGTTAAGCGAATACCTGAACATCCAAGAGGAAATCATCAGAAAGCCTCCAAGGGCAGGCCTCTGGGAAAACCAGAGCGATGAGGAAGAAATTGGAATGAGTTACGATTTGCTTGATGAAATCCTATATCTCTTTACTGAAAAGGATATGAAAAATACCCAAATAGCTGAAAGACTTGACATTTCAGTTGATGACGTTAATATGATTATCAATAAAATAATTAGGAGCGAACACAAAAGCAAAGTTCCTGAAATTCCTAAAAAAATATTATAATGGTGATTTAGTGAGCGAAAATATTGAAAAGAAATGGCAGAAGAAATGGGCTGATGCGAAAATATTCGAATCAAACCCTGACGAGCGAGAAAAACTATACCTTACCGTTGCCTTTCCATACCCTAGTGGAGCAATGCACATAGGCCACGGCCGTACTTATACCGTGCCTGATGTTTATGCAAGGTTCAAAAGAATGGAAGGCTACAACGTATTGTTCCCAATGGCATGGCACGTTACCGGTGCACCGGTTATCGGAATAGCTGACAGGATTCAAAGAAAAGACCCTTGGACACTTGACCTGTACCACAGAGTCCACGGAGTTCCAAAAGAAACATTGCCAAAACTTGAAGACCCTGAATACATCGTGAAATACTTCTCAACAGAATACCATGAAGTGATGGACGAAATGGGATATTCTATCGACTGGAGAAGGGAATTCAGAACAATCGACCCGACCTACAGGAAATTCATCGAATGGCAGATAACCACATTATATGAAAAGGGATTGGTTCAGAAAGGAGAGCACCCTGTCAAATACTGTCCGAACTGTGACAACCCTGTTGGAGACCACGATCTGCTCGAAGGTGAAGGAGTAGGCGTCAATGAACTGACACTATTGAAATTCCCAATTGAAGATAAGATTTTAGTTACCGCAACCCTTAGGCCTGAAACCATCGTCGGGGCAACAAACATCTGGCTGAACCCTGATGTCGAATATGTCTTGGTTAATGCCGAAGGCGAAAAATGGGTAATTACAAAAGAAGCTCACTATAATTTATCCAACCAAATCAAGGATTTGGACATCATATCTGAAATTGACCCTAATGAATTAATAGGAAAAATGGCTAAAAATCCATTCACCGGAGACGAACTGCCAATTTTCCCTGCAAGCTTTGTTAGCGCATCCTACGGAAGCGGTGTCGTATTTTCCGAACCTGCAGATGCACCTGCAGACTACATTGCACTTCAGGACCTAAAGAAAAACGATGAAATGATAGCCAAATACAATTTAGGCGGCATCATTGAAAACGTGGAACCTATTCCGGTATGTACCCTTAAGGGCTATGGGGAAATCCCTGCAGCAGACATAATCGAAAGATTAGGAATTACTGACCAAAACGATGAAAAGCTGCATGAAGCCACCAATGAGCTGTACAAGCAGCAGCACAGTAAAGGTACAATCATCGAATCCATTCCTGACTTTGGTGGAATGAAAGTTCGCTTTGCACGTGAAGAGCTTAAAGAGAAATTAATAGCCGAAAACATGGCAACAATCATGTATGACTTTGCCGAAAGGCCAGTAGTGTGCAGATGCGGAAACAACTGTGTCGTCAAAATCATGGATGACCAATGGTTCATGAAATACGGAAATGAGGAATGGACCGAAAAGACCCTGGAAGTGCTTGAAGGCGAAACCATCATTCCAAAGGAAATCAAAAATAATTTTGACTATTACATAAACTGGCTGGACGATTGGGCATGTTCCAGAAAAGTGGGACTTGGAACCAGACTTCCATGGGACAACCAATGGCTGATCGAGCCATTGACCGATTCTACAATCTACATGTCCTATTATGCAATTGCAAAATACCTACAAGACATGAATCCGGATGATTTGACCCCTGCATTCTTTGACAAAGTTTTATTGAACAAGGATTCAGGCGAAATTACCGTTCCTGCAGAAAAAGTACAGGAAATTCAGGATGAATTCAACTACTGGTACCCATTAGACTGGAGACTGTCCGCAAAGGACCTGGTAGGTAACCACCTGAGCTTTTTGATGTTTGCACACAGCGCAATATATCCAAAAGAAAAATGGCCAAGGGGAACCGTAGTCTTCGGTATGGGACTTCTGGAAGGAAACAAGATGTCTTCCTCAAAAGGTAACGTCATCCTCTTAAAAGACGCAATCAGGGACTACACCGCAGATGTCGTAAGGCTCTTCCTGATGGCTTCCGCCGAACCATGGCAGGACTTCGACTGGAGGGAAAAGGAAGTTCTTGGAACAAAAAGAAGACTTGAATGGTTCAGGGACTTTGCAGCCAGAGTCGAAGAGATAAAAGGTTCACCATTAAACTTAAGCAACATCGAAGAGGTGGAACTGACCCGTACCATTGACTTATGGATGATCAGCCAGCTAAACGAACACATCAAAAATGCAACAGAAGCTTTGGAAGTCTTCCAGACAAGACAGGCATTACAGGATTCACTGTTCCTTCTTAAAAAGGATGTTGACCACTACCTGTACCGTGTAAAACACATAATCGATGCACAGGACCCTGCAGTAATTTACGTGCTGTCAACTGTCCTTGAAGCATGGATCAGGCTTTTAGCACCATTCACTCCACACACCTGTGAGGAATTATGGTCCAAATATGGTGGAGAAGGATTTGTAAGCCAGTCCAGCTGGCCTGAAGCTGACGAAAGCCTTATGGATATAAAAATCGAAAAGGCAGAGTCACTGGTTGAAAACATCATCAAGGATATCGCCCACATCAAGCAGATGGTTGGAGATGAAGTTGAAAAGATTCACATCTACCTTGCCCCTGACTGGAAATGGGACCTTTACAAAATAGCTGATGAAGTAGGAAAACCTGACATCGGCCAGATTATGGGAAGAGCCATCGGCACCAATATCTATGACGACAAAAAGGAAATAGCAATGGTGGCCAAAAAAATCGGTAAGGAAATAACCAAAACCCGCTACATCGGCAAGATCAACGAAGAGGAAATCTTAACCGATGCACTTGACTACATCAAAGAGGAAAGCGGCAATGAAGTAATTATCCACACCGATGACTCATACGACCCACAAAACAAGGCTAAAAACGCAATGCCTTACAAACCTGCAATCTTTATGGAATAATTCAAATTATTCCATCTATTTTCTATTTTTTGTTAACTTAACGAATATTAACAATCGCAGATACTGAAAAATATTATGCATATGGTTTTCCATCTGCAATTCCTTTCTTTTTTTAAAAATTTGCAAAAAAATTTATACCCCCCCTCTAACTCATTTAAAAAAATAAACTAAATTTAATATATATTAATTAAAGAAATATATTACAATTAGAATTTAAATGAGGCATAAACAATGAGTAAAAATAAGGCAATTGTTATCTTTTTAATTTTATTTTCTGTTTTATGTTCACTTTCGGCGGTTGCTGCAAGTGACTTAAACTCGACAGACACTATTGCAAATGATATTACTGAAGAGAGCATTACTGAAACTGCAGATTTTGATGCAGAACAGGAAAGCATATTGAATACAACTGATGAAGAACCGGAAAGCGTATTGTATGCAACGGATGAAGAACAGGAAAACATATTGGATGATGGCGAATCAGGTGAATGGGGCACATTCAGTGAGTTAAGGAATATACTCACTACAAACTTTAATAATGTCGTTTTATATAAGAATTATAGAAGTGAGGGTCCTAAGGACGCAATAGTCATTGACAGCAATATCAACATTAATGGAAATGGGCATACGATTGACTGTGCAGGAAAATCAAATGCATTCGTATTCAGAAATTGTGCAGTTTATTTAAAAAATTTGCGAATTACAGGATTTACCGGAACTTCAGGTTCTAGCTCTTATGCAGTATCTTTTGAATATAGTACTGCGTGCTGCAAAATTGAAAATTGTATTTTTGAAGGCAATTCACATAGTGTATTGTCATTGGCAGGAATCAAAGAAAATACAATTTCCAATTGTATTTTTAGAAACAATTCTGCAAAGGGAGCAGAAATATTTTACGGATCAGGCAACAATGTCATGACTGGATGTATTTTTGAAAATAATGGAAGATTCACATCCAACGAAGGATATGACACCGACAAAATAATTAGTTTAAAAAATGAGTTTCTTGTTGAGAACTGTATCTTTGAGAACAATGTTGCTAAAATGGGAATTGTCTATTTTGAAGACACCATGTATAGTCCTTGTGTTAAAAAATGTTTCTTTGGTGCTGCTCAAACCGATGAGGATTATGGTTTAATTTATTGTGACGGTCCTAACAAAATAGAGGAATCAATTTTTTGCACTCCTGATATAAAAGGAAATGTTAAAAACGGTGATAAATCCGCAGGCTTATCGTATAATCTCTGGCTGGACGGTACAAAATCTAATGAAATCCCTGAGAGATTCGTTGGATCTGGATACGGCTATCAAACCAGATATGAACCATTTATTGTTACCGGATACCAAACAGTGAGAATATATGGCCAAATTTTTTCCAGGTATATTTATGTCCCGACAATACCTAAAGAAGTGAGGCTGGGCGATACTGTTGAATTAAAACTCATGTTTCTCAAATCCGACGATACTCTTTTACAAATGCCTCAAGGAAAACCTGTAACATTTCAAGTCCAATTCAGTGACAGTAACCTAAATCCAACAAACATCACATTCACCAATAAAATTTCAACACCGTTTAATTATACTGCATTGGATGGTAAGGAAGGTACTGTATCAATTTTTTATAACGGTGCACTTATCAGCTCCCTTAAAATAACCCATGCTGGAGAGTATGATTCATTAACCCTACTGAAACATGAGATATCAAAAGCCTCAAATGAGATAAATCTAACTCATGATTATAAGTTCTACTCCTCCCTCGACGATAGAAATGCGATTACCGTTGATAAAGACCTTACAATAAACGGAAATGGCTATACAATTGACGGATGTAAGGGTGTCAACGGCATCTTTAACTTTGCAGGCGGAAGAAACATCACAGTCAAAAATTTAAATATTATAAACGTGAAGGAAACTGCAATAAGAGGCATGTCTTCCGGCAATGACCAGATTACTTTTATAAACTGTACTTTTGAAAACACAGGAGAGGCAATAAACTCAAATAAGATAACATTTATTTCCGGTTGTGAATTTGAAAACATTAAAGCTACCGCTGTTAAGTTATATTCTACCCAAAGCACAGCAAACATTATTGATAACTCAACATTTGAAAATTGTAACAGTAAAAATGATGGTGGTGCGGGCTATATCAATTCAAAAACCGTGATTACAAATTCAAAATTTATAAATAACTATGCAAGCAATGGTGGAGGATTATACATTGACGCAGAAACTTGTGCTGTCGACAATTGTGAATTTATTGGAAATGAAGCTGATTATGTGGCTGGAGGAGCATATTTCTCAAGTGCAAACTGTAATCTTACCAACACTGCATTTATAAATAACTCCGCTGCATCAAATGCTGCATTTTACCTTAAAACAACACCTGTGACAGTGGAAAATAACACAGAAAGCAATAGCACAATAACCAGTAATTCATTTACCCACCTTAATGAGATAATAGCCCAAACCGGAAACGTGCTCATTTTAGAAAATGATTATAAATTCAAATCTAAAGAGGATATGGATGTTGCAAGCGGTATCATTATTAATAAAAACCTGATAATAAACGGTAACGGCCATGCAATTGATGGTGCCGAATATGCCTCAATTTTGATAATCGATGAAGAAACTGCAGACGTAACATTCAATAACATCAATTTTGTCGATGCTCTGGACTATGCTGTCACTATTAAAAGTGCAAAAAGCGTCACTTTCAACAATTGTACTTTCTATTCCTCAAATCATGGTTATTATAATGATGAGGGAGTAATATTTATTGACAACGATGGAGGGTCTGTTACAGATAGCGTGCTTATCAACAGATGTTCTTTCATTGACAATGATATCGACAAAATGATTTATGCAACATCCGGTCAATATACATTAACCGTTAAAGACAGCATTTTTGCAAATCCAAAATCCACCTATGATGTATACATTAAAAACCATAACAATAACAATCTGGATTACAACTGGTGGGGAAACACTGCAGACAACTTTAACAGCACTCCTAAAGTGAATGCCCAATTAAATAATTGGTACTTCCTGAACACTACATTAAAATCCAACAGTGCGACAATATCACTTAACAACTTATATGATGACCGGGAAAA
>NZ_SUTK01000080.1 GCF_015062905.1 Methanobrevibacter thaueri | reverse complement strand
GGTGATGAGAAATTCCTGAAAATCAACTGTTCCACATGCGGATACTGCATGCCTTGCCCTCAGGGGGTAAATATTCCCGAATGCATGAAAATCTATAATGAAAAATACCTGTTTGGCCATAAAGGCATGTTCAACCAATCATTTATGGATTATTACCAGTATGTTGGCGGAATCATGGGAAATTCAGGCAATGCAGGTAAATGTAATGGCTGCGGAAAGTGCTTAAGGAAGTGTCCTCAAAAATTGGATATCATAGAAGAGCTGAAGAAGGTCAAGAAGGAATTTGAGATTCCGGGCTATAAATATGCGCTTGTTTTAGTTCAAAACATCGGATTTCCAATTTATCGGGCCATGGTCAAATTGCTTAATCGTTAGGCATTTCTTAAGAGCAGGTATAAACTTATAAGTATTTTGTCCTCGACACATGTCCACTCCTGCAACAGTCTAAAGTCAATTGTCTCGCTCCAGATGTTTTGTCTCACTAATTCTGAAGTTTCTGTATACTCTTCACTGTCTCTTTGTTTTTTCAGGTACTCGTAGTAGTCATATGGCATGTCAATCACTTCAAATATTGATTAAATATAGTATATTTATTGAAATTCTATTTAAAGCTTTGTTGATGCCACTTTGTAAAATTGTAGTCATTGAAACATCTTATTTAAACTTTTCTATTATCTATACTATTATATACTTCAAGGATAGAAATATAATCAAGGTGAAAAAATGAAATTGGAAGAACTTTTAGCACCATGTCCAAAGTGCGGTTCAAAGGATAAAATCGCACACAGAAAAATGTTAGATAACCATCATGCTCATGCAGAAATGGAAACCGTAAAATGTGAAGAGTGCGGTTACATATTTTTTGTAAATGAGGATATGGAAGAAGATGAGAAAAGGAAACTTTTAAAAGAATTGAATAAGATTTACTGATAAAATGACATTTCATGTAATGATTATCCCTACGCTCAATTGTCCATCAAATTGTAAATATTGCTGGGGTTCAGAAAACAAAAAGGAAATGATGGATACTGAAATTATAGACCAGATTATTACATGGCTGGGAGATTTTAGGGATGATAAAGTTCACTTCACATTCCATGGTGGAGAACCTCTCCTGGCGGGTTATGACTTTTATGAATATTCCCTTGAAAAGCTCTCAAAATTGGATAATTTCGAGGGATTTTCCCTTCAAAGCAATATATGGCTTTTGTCTGATGAGCTGATTGATTTGTTTGTCAAATACAATGTTGTCGTAAGCACAAGTATTGACGGGCCAAAGGAAATCAATGATTATCAGAGGGGAGACGGCTATTTTGACAAGACCATGTCAAAATATGAGCTGGCCAAAAGCAAAGGCCTTATAATCAACTTTGTTTTAACTGTTACAGATTATTCCAAGGATTTCTCCGACGAATTGTATGAATTCTTCAAGGGAGAGAAAATGAACCTTAAAATCCATGCTGCGCTGCCATCATTAAGAGGAGACAATGCAGACCCTTGGGCGCTTGACCAGGAGGAGCACGGCAAACTGCTTGTCGACTGGCTGGACAAGTATCTTTATGATCTGGACAAGTTCACAGTGATGGATCTTGACCATATCTGCAAGTCCTCCCTGAGAAGAAGGGGAACCTTATGCACATTTGCCGATTGCATTGGAACCACTTTGGCGGTAGGCTCTGACGGTTCAATATATCCTTGCTACAGATTTGTCGGAATGCCTGAGTATGTTTTGGGCAATGTATCTGAAAATCCAAGCTTTGATGATTTGAAGAAATCCGATGCATGGGCCAAGCTTATGGAATTCAGGGATTATGTGGATGAAAACTGCAAAAAATGCAAATATGTTAAATATTGTGAAGGAGGATGCCCTTACAATGCAATTGTGGCATATCAGACTCCTCAGGCAGTTGACCCTCAATGCACAGCATATAAAATGATTTTCGGAGAGGTTTCTAAAAGGATGAATAAGGAATTTGCAAAATCCGCTTTTGGAATGGGTGCTCCCGCTCCTAGAAAAGATGGTGAACAGTTCAGCATTATGGATTTGGCAATGAAGCCTTGATTTGGTGTTATTATGATTTGTGATGAATGTGAACACTTGGAGTTTAGAAACAAATACAAAATAGTCTGTAAAGTTCATGAACATCTCTTATTGGATGTAAAGCAATGCCAAAACTTTAAGAAGAAAGATGAAAAATAAAATTAATGTTCATCTTACTTATTTTTTTATTTAGACCAAATATCTCAAAAGCAACATTTTAATGAAGCATGTGAAATGCTTCCAACTATTTTTTTGTAATACTGAGTATTTAAATGAACTCAAAAAATGTAATACTTTTATATACTTTGTAGTCTAAAATAATAATTAGTAATACTGAGTATTTAAATGAACTCAAAAAAAGTAATACTTTTTGGCTGTTGGTACTTACTGAATTTAATTTTTTAATTGGTTTTCAAATTTTGGGAAAGACCTTTAAAAAATTTTGAGTAATACTGGGTATTTAAATAAATTCAAAAAAAGTAATACTTAGAGGTGTTTTGTGTGATAGATGAAATAACTGATTTCCTATTTGGTCTAAAGATGACCATTATTTCAGGCATATTCTTATTAATAGCAGTTATTTTTATGATTTTTGGAGTTGAAACTCCAATTTACTTAAACCCTGCATGGGGAACAGTAATAATAAGCGGTATTCCAATGTTGCTTTTGGCAATGACTAGATTAATCCGCGAAAAATGGATCTCTTCAGCACTTTTGATTGCAATAGCCATGATTGCATCACTTTTAATCGGTGAAATATTCGCTGCAGGAGAAGTTGCATGGATTATGGCTTTAGGTGCTCTTTTAGAGGACTGGACAGTTGAAAGGGCTAAAAAAGGTTTGAGAAACCTTATTAACCTGACTCCACAAACCGGTAGAAGAATTGTTGATGGAGTCGAGGAAGTTGTTCCTGTTGATGAAATCAAGATTGGCGATACTTTAAGGATACTTCCTGGTGAAAGCGTACCTGTTGACGGTGAAGTAATAAAAGGTACTTCCTCACTTGACCAGTCAATCATGACTGGTGAATCTCTTCCTATTGATAAGGGAGTTGGAGACGAGGTGTTTTGTGGAACCATGAACATGTACGGTGCAATTGACATTAAGGCGACCAGCCTTGGTGAAAATTCATCACTTCAAAAGCTCATCGACCTTGTAAAGGCTGCTGATGAAAAGCAGGCTCCGACTCAAAGGATTGCTGATAAATGGGCAACTTGGCTTGTTCCCGTTGCATTGATAATCGCTATTGTGGCATGGTTGGTAACCGGAAATATCGAAAGGGGAGTTACCGTTTTGGTAGTGTTCTGTCCATGTGCATTAATTTTAGCTACACCAACAGCAATAATGGCTGCAATTGGCCAAGCGACTAAGTATGGTGTATTGATCAAGTCTGGTGAAGCACTTGAAACCTTAGGAGCTTTAAATACTTTGGTATTCGACAAGACTGGTACTTTAACTTACGGTAATTTAGAAGTTTCTGATATTATCTCACAAAATGATGGACTGTCCGATTTGGATTTGCTTAAACTCACCGCTTCATGTGAAAAATTAAGCGAACATCCTCTGGCAAAGGCTATTGTTAATAAAGCGAATGAGGCTGAAATCGACATTGAAGAGCCTAAGGACTTTAAGATGTATCCCGGCAAAGGGGTTACATGTACTAATTCTTACGGTAAGGTATATGCAGGAAACTCCAAATTTCTAATCGAAAATGATATCGATGTAGATGTCGACGTTCAATTAGACCAACTAAAAAATGAAGGAAAGGCTTCAATAATCGTTGCATTAAACGGCAAGGTTGCCGGACTAATCGGATTGTCTGATGTGATTCGTGAGGATTCCAAAGGCATGATTGAAAGTCTGCATGATTTGGGAACCGAAACCATATTGCTTACTGGAGATAATACAGAAACTGCTAATTACTTTGCCTCCCAGGTTGGAATAGGCAAAGTTTATGGAAATCTGCTTCCGCAGGAAAAGCTTGATTGGATTGAAAAGCTCAAAAGCGAAGGCAAGAATGTATGTATGATAGGTGACGGCGTGAACGATGCGCCTGCACTAAAGACCGCTGATGTAAGTGTTGCAATGGGATCCGTTGGAAGTGATGTTGCTATCGAGGCGGCGGACATTGCGCTTTTGGGTGACGATATCGGCAAGATTCCATATCTCAAGAAACTGTCAAATTCAACATTGTTTACTATCAAGGCAAATATTGCCATTTCAATGACAATCAATGCGGTTGCAATTATTTGTTCCGTTTTAGGATTGTTGAATCCTGTTACCGGCGCTATTGTCCACAATGCAGGATCATGCCTTGTTGTATTGAATGCGGCATTACTGTATGACAGGCACTTTGACGATTCAATCAAAAAAATTGACTCCGAGAATGTCGAACACAATCACTATCATTTCCATAATGACGGCGAGCACACCCATTCACATGAGGGCATTGTAATAATGGATGAGATTGAAACTGAAAATGGAATAAAGCATATGCAT
>NZ_SUTK01000079.1 GCF_015062905.1 Methanobrevibacter thaueri | reverse complement strand
ATTGAAATAACAACCAAAAAAATAAAAAAAAATAATGTAATATTAATTACATCATAATTTTAGAGAAAAAGGCTTTGCCTTTTTGGCGCTTTTCTTAATGATCATGCTGGTTTTCTTATATCCGCTATACTTGAAATCCGCCGGCATGATTATGACCTTATGCTTGCCTACACTCAACTGGTTGGTTGCATATCCTGTAATTCCCTTAAGTCCATTGAACTTTTTGGTTTTTAAGGTTACTGTTTTGTATTTTTTACCTGTGTAAATATGCAACTTAAGTTTAACGCCATTAACAAGTTTTTTGGTCTTCTTGTTCATAACCAGGATTGTTAAAAGAGCATACTCTTTTTCAGTGGTCCTTTTGGCAAATATTTTCAATGGTATTTGCTTAACAACCTTGATTGATGACTTGATAGCCTTGAATTTATAAGTATTGCCTGCCAAGCTTGCTATGACCTTATGTGTACCTGCCTTGAGATATTTGGTGTTATAGTATGCCACACCCTTGGCGTTTGTCAATACCTTAGCGGTCTTATACTTGGATCCGGTATATATCTTCAAAACAATTTTTGTTTTTGCAATAGGCTTGTTTTTTGAATCCACCAATTTGATGGTCCATTTTGTACCTTTCTTGTAGGCAACTTTGGCTTTTGACGCTTTGATGATAGCGGTTGGCTTTTCAACAGGAGCTGGAGTAGTATTGGTTGAATCATCTGTTGAATTACCTGTGGAATCACCTGTAGAATCATCACCAGTGCCATTAGCTAAAATATCACCTGCACCCTCGCTTAATTTTTCATCCTCATTGGCAGTTTCATCCAGATTGACATTTTCTGAGTCATCAGCAACAGTTACTCCACTTCCCGAATCGTCAGAGATTTCAGCTGCACCCACATGTGCAACTGCAAAAACAAATACCAATACGAACAGTATTGTTAAAATTTTCTTATTCATATGAAAAACTCCGAATAATATTTTAATTGAAGTTATAAACTTCAAATTATTTAAACATTAACACAATCTGAATCATTCAAAAGAAAAAATTTAGTGGATTCCACCCTAAAAAAGTGAAATGATTCAACAAAAATAGAAAAATTAACTTTCTGAATTAATGCCCTTTTCAGAAAGAAAATCATTTTGAACCTTGACTACCTCAGCACTGGTGTCAGCTTCACTGTATGCCTCGAGCAGGTCATAGTTAAGTTCAATGAAAGTATGCCCCCACTTGTAGCCATCCATCAAATCAATGGCTTCATCCTTAAAACGGGTGATGTAAAGTGTGGCGCTTATTGCCTCAACAGTGGATAGGATACATGCCTTGCCATAGTTTACCGGATTTGTGGCGATCAAAAAGGGCAATGATCTGTGGTATTTTGAAAGTGAAAAGAATTTTTTAGAACTTGACACCTCATTCCATGAGCAGTCAAGCCCTACAATCCCTCTCCTTTGAACATATCTGTAGTCTTCAAATGATACGGCCTTTTCAGCATACGGATTGAGAACTATTGCGCCAGAAGGAATCTTGTTGATGTTATCAACCAACCTGCATTTCCCCATTTTAGCCAGCTTGATGGCTGTGCATTTTTTCTTGTCGCACTCGTTTGCATGAAAAACCGTTATTCTCATTATTCCACGACAGCCTCTTGTTCTTGTTGTAAAGCGGAAGTGTTTCCTGCCTTATACTGTTTTATCAAATCCATTTGCTCTGCAAACTGGTCTTCAGTCAATCCGAATTCCTCATATATTTTCGGAACATTGTTGCTTTCTTTTAGAGTAATGCTGTTAAGCAATGGCTCAACAAAGTCAGTGTAGGATTCACCATAAGTATTAAGTGTTGCATTCACTTTGGATTTTGCATCAATAATCATATAGATTAAATATCCCTGTTTTTCACCTTGGGATTGGCAGATAATGATATTCATCGGCTTATCAGATGAATTTGAATCGTTGCCTTGTACGGCTTGAGTGAAGTAAATATTCCAGTCATTGTCGTTGAAGCTGCGTTTTTCAGGATTCATTACACCCTGAACGTAATATATATCCATTAAGGCATCTGAATCATCAACAGTGGATATGTTATATGTAATCTTGTTTTCCTTGTCTTCATATGAGTGCATAAATTCCTCACTATCGTTTACCAAACTAACATTTCCAGCAAAAGTACCCTCCATGAATTCTGTTTTAAACGGAGTGGTGACACCTGCTGTTTTTTCATTACCATTTAACATTCCAGTAGCAAATATAACTCCTAAAATAGCGATTATTACAACTACTACTGCAATTATAATTATATTTTTGGTTTCCATTAAAAATACTCCATTAATTGTTTGTTAATATATTTTTAGTAAAAAGTCTTTAATATAAGTTTAGTTAGATATTTAATTATAATATAAACAATAAGGTTATTTTATGAATAAAAAATTTCAATATCAGATACTGCTTATAGTTTTACTGGTAATTGTAATTATTAATCTATCTATAATTATTGGTGATATGACAGGTACTCCTGACAATATCTATAATGTAACCAGTGTAGGAAATAATTCCAATGGTACAGTCTATAAGATTGAAGCGGGAAATCCTTCCTCCAATGAAACTGTAGGCATTATTTTAGGTGTTCATCCGAGAGAGCATGAAATTCATGAAAAAGTCAATGAGACAATTTACAATATCACTTCAGAAAACGGTCCACATAATCTAACCAAGCATTACGTTATATATTACATTAAAACAATTGACAACTTGACTTCCCAGGAGGAAACCCGTGCTGCGGGCGAAGAGCTTGCAAATATGTACATTGTTCCTAATATTGAAAAGGACAATCCGTTCCTCGTAGTGGATGTTCATGAGATAAATCCTGAATATGAGTATTCCAACTTCGTATTCAGCCTCTCCAACAGAACAGACAAGATCAATTCCACCATTGCCAAGATAAGCAATGAGGTGAATCTTGTCGATTACAATTTCGATTTGGGAACCAGCCCTGAGAAGGTTACAAAACCTATAGCGGATAAGGGAATCGATACTTTACTTGTCGAAACATGCATTACAGATTCCTTGAGTCAAAAACAAAAAACCGCTGAGAATTTAATTAGAAGTCTGGACGGATTGACACCTTAGGTGATAGCATGCATAAAGTTCGAGGAATATTGATTGGCCGTATGCAGCCGGTTCACAATGGGCATATGGCAGTGATAAAACAGATTCTAAACGAAGTCGATGAGATAATCATAGGAATCGGCAGTGCCCAGGCCAGCCATGAGCTTAAAGACCCGTTCACTGCAGGCGAGCGCATTGTCATGATGAGTCAGGCCCTTGCCGAAAAGGATATCGATCCATCAAGATATTATATCATTCCAATGCAGGACATCAACTTCAATGCGATTTGGGTTTCACATGTCAAAATGTTGACACCACCGTTCAGCATTGTTTATTCCGGCAACCCATTGGTCAAACAGCTGTTTAATGAGGAAGGCTACGAAGTCAGACAGCCTCCATTATATGACCGCAAGCATTTGTCCGGAAGCGAGGTCAGAAAACGCATTCTGAATGATGATGACTGGCAGGAATTGGTTCCAAAGGCCGTCGTTGACGTGATTAATGAGATTTATGGTGTTGAAAGATTGAAGAACTTATCCGTTAAAGAGGTAAGTGAGTTATAACAATAGTTATATAATAAGTTGAATATAATATATTACTTGGAGATGACACAATGGTTGTAAGAGTAATAGAAGCAAAAGAAGACAAAGTTACAATGGCAGACTTAATAGCAGGATTAAAAAAAGACAAAAAGATTGACTATTCAGGTGCAATCTTCACCTTTGAAGGAATTGTTCGTGGAAAAGAAGAAAACATGAACCTGGAAAAGTTAATTCTGACAACTCCCGACAAGGAAAAAACAAAAGCTGAAATCGAAAAGATAGTGGAAAATGCCAAAATCAAATATAATGTTCATGAAATATCCGTAGTGCACTATATAGGTGAGTTCTACACAGGAGACATGCTCTTTTTAGTTGCAGTTCTTGGTGCCCACCGTAGAGAAACCCTTGACGCACTAAAAGAAGTTATTGAAACCGTCAAATACGATGTTGAATTTAAAAAAGAAGAGATTTCAAAAGAAGGCACCAAAACCATATTAGCAGGGGGATAATCCCATGTTAATGCACATTTTAAGGATAATAATTGTGTTTTTGATTATATATGCTGTAATTAAAAACCTAAAAACACTTTTAAAAGCAGGAATCGTTATTCTTATAATTTTAATATTATTAGGATTTATAGGATACTGATTCTACAAACGTAATAATAAACCATGGCTTTAAGAAGTCATGGCATTTTTTTAATTTTAAACCCCAGATGTAAAAAATAATATTTTGAATCTATTTGCCGATGATTACTTCGGTAGATTTTATGATAGCTGTAACATCATCGCCTTCAGCTAAACCTAATTTTTCAGCAGACTCTTTTGTGATTACTGCGGTAATTGTGTTGGGTTCGGTTACTTCACTTTTAATGTTTGCCATTACTTCGCCTTTGTCTACGCTTACAATTTT
>NZ_SUTK01000078.1 GCF_015062905.1 Methanobrevibacter thaueri | reverse complement strand
TTTGAAAAACAACGGATACTATCTAACCTACCAAGGCCACTACCTTAAAGTAGACGGTATCTATTGGGACTGTACCGTAAGGTCTGTCAAAGAGTTCCAGCATGACAAAGGATTGAAGGTAACAGGTAAGGTTGATGAAAAGACTGCTTTAAAACTCGGATTAATTAAAGGATAGGGATTCCATTTCCCTATTTTTTCTATTTTTTAAATCATTTCACCATTCAATATAATTCAATGTTTTCACCGGCATTATTGGAATAGATTTCAAAACAATACTTTTAATGATTTGTATTTCACATTAGCCTCATGCTTTCTAATAATATACTTACTTTATAAATGTACATATTGTGCAAATCCTAAAATTGGAAACATTTATAAGGCACTAATTACTAACATTATATTAACAAAATATATATGCCAATTCGTACCATCACTATATCATGCGTTTTGTATGAATTGTCGAAAGTAACTTTTCGGTGATAACATGACAATAATTAATTTAATTGAAAGCGCATTTTCAAAAAAAGATTTTGAAAGGGTTATAAGGCTTTGCGATGAAATCCCAGAAAACCAAAAAGCAATAAGCTATAAGGCAAGAAGCCTTTGTCTTCTTGAAAGGCCTCATGAAGCATTGGACTTTCTAGACAAGACCAATTATCCTGACAATCCATATCCTAACTACATCAGGGCACAGGCGCTGATGGATATTGAACAATATGGTCAGGCAATCGAATGCTTTGAAGAGATTTTTGACCTTGAAGTGAATGATGAAACCTCCCTTGCATTCATGAAATTGGATTATAATATATGCCTCAGCTTAAGGCAAGACGAGCTGATAGAAATGGAAAAGTACGTCGATGCATGGAAAGTGAATCTCAAATCGCAATCTCCATATTCAATCGAAGGATTCACGAGACATGTAAGACAATATTCTTCAAGAGTAAAAAGCAGACAGTACCATGTGAGGATATCTTCTCACAAGGCAAAAGAAAAGCTGTTTGAATTTCTCGAAAAAAACGGATTTGAAATCAAAGACTTTGAAGGTCTTTTCTTTTTGATTGATGTGGTCGATAAAATATGCAAGGGTGATGACGGCAGAGGTGAAATCACAATTTCAGAGTCAAAATTCTATGACAAGGTTAACTTTCATCCCCATAACAAAATTGGGCTAAAAAATATATTTCATGAAAACGGAAAGATAGCATATGAAGGATATGTCCTAAACGGTGCACCATACGGTTTCGGGAAAGCCTACTTTGAAGACGGAACATTATACCGCGATGGCATATTTGACATTAAGGGAATAGTTCAGGGAAAGGAATATTATCCTTCAGGACAGCTTCGCTTTGAAGGCAACTGGTGTCTTACAAGAGGATATGGGCCAAACGCACCCTGCAACGGCAATGCCTATGATAGGAATGGAAATCTGATATACTCTGGACAGCTTGAAATCAAAAGAAATGGCATGGGATGGCCGATGATTCAAAAGCCAAAAGGATTTCCACCAGAACAGGAGAATAGACCAAAAATCGAATGTTATAATGGAGTGATAGAATGAAAATAAAAGATGGAATAGTAGGTTTGACAGTAGGAGATGCACTTGGAGTGCCTGTGGAGTTTCGCCCAAGAGAATATCTGATTGAAAATCCGGTAACCGGAATGATGGGTCATGGAACATACGACAAGCCAAAGGGAACCTGGTCTGACGATACATCACTGACACTGGCAACTATGCAGAGCATTGCAGCAAAAAATGCAATTGATTTGGAGGACATAATGAGGGAATTTGTGGCATATGCTCGGGAATCCAAATACTGCCAATATGAAGTATTCGACTACGGAAACACCACAATTGAAGCTATTAACAGATTCGAGAGAGGATATCCGGCTAACGAATGCGGAGGAAGAGATGAATATGACAATGGAAACGGATCTCTAATGAGAATACTGCCATTGGCATTCATTCCGGGCATTACATATGATGAAATCGAAAGCGTATCAGGACTTACACACGCCCATCCAAAATCCAAAATCTCCTGTGTGCTTTATATAGAAATAGCAAAGTCAATGCTTGAAAACAATCTTGAAATCGAAGAGCATATACAAAGGGCATGCGAAAAAATCCAGAAACATTATGAAGGTGTAGAGTATTTGGAGGAGTTTCGAGATATCTTTGAAATGGATTTCCATGTAACTGAAGGCAGAAGCTATGTCATAAAAACCCTTGAAGCGGTTCTTTATTGCCTTTTGGAAACTGAAAACTATAGGGATGCAGTCCTTAAGGCGGTAAATCTCGGCCGTGATACAGATACAGTAGCGGCCATTACAGGAGGGCTTGCAGGAATATACTATGGCGATATCCCTCAGGAGTGGATTGATGACATTCCACAAATGGACTATGTCATTGGAATATGCAGTGACTTTGAGAATTTCTGCCTAAAAAATGAATGAGGAAATAACATGGGAGAGCTAACCCAATACATGTGTCTGAACTGTGATTTTACAATCCAGGACAAGGACTTAAGGTATTTCATTGATGAGAAAACCAATTGCATAGTCATACATTCAATGGGAATGCGTACATTTGATATGGGGCGTGACAGCAAAATCAACGGGAAAATAATTCCGTCATTCTGCCCGTACTGCCTGAAAGAAGTGAATTTCTGTCATAATGATGATATAGTAAATGTTGAAAAGATAATAACTTCACTTGAAACTGATGAAAAAGAATTTAAAAAAGATTTGGATGAAAGATATCCTCTTCGAAAAAAGGCAGTCATGCTTAAAGGTGCCGTTGGGCCGAAAGATGAGCATGGTAAATGTCCAAAGTGCGGCAGGAAAATAGAACTGATAACGCAAGATAACCAAGAATGTCCAAAGTGCGGGGGCATGCTTCTAAGTTTTTTAGCCGCATTATATGATTAAGGATATAGTTAACTATATTGATGATAATTAAAAAATATGTTACTTAACAAGGTTGTGTTAAATATGAATTTCGAAAATCAACTTAAAGAATGCGATGAATTATATGAAAAACAGGATTATGGAGCTTTGATTGAAAAATGTGATGAAATACTTGGTCAATTTCCATACAATCCTAATGCAATATGTTATAAGGGAATTTCCCTCCATAAACTGGGTGAAACTGATGAAGCATTAAATATACTTGAAAAAGGAGTCGAAACAAATCCTGACGATTGTCCTTTGAGAAATAATCTTGCATTGATATACTGTGAATTGGAAGAATACGAAAAAGTCCCTGAAGCTTTGCAAGGAAAGCTTTAAAATCAAAGACCCAGTTGGGAATGCATAATTAAATTCGCAAATCAGTTGAATAATCTTTTGGATTCAGTGGCAAGCTAATGATTATATGGGGCTGAAGATTAATGTGGTGATAAAATGGATGAAGAAAACTTAAAAAATGATGCTGAAATTGATAATTCCCGTTTGGAGGAGTTGATTAAACAGGACATAACTCCCCAGATGCAAAGGGAAGTATTTGATATATTAAAGAAATCTAGACTTTTCCTGCCGATTGATTTTGGAGAGGATGCATTCAAGGGAATTGAAAACTCAGAACCCGGCGATGTAATTGAAGGCCCGAAAGGTTTCAGCATTCAATTTTTAACTGACGATAATGGAAACAAGGCAGTTCCCTTATTTACAAGTGAAGAGATGATGCAAAAGGCAGGCGTTCACACATCAGTAATGGTGATGTATATGAGCGACCTTGCAGGAATGCTTGCCCAAAGCGACAGGTATTCAATAATTTCAATCAACCCCTTCACTGAATTTGGTCTGAACATGCCGATTGAAGCATTTTTGGCACAGTTCGATTTCAAACCTGATTCATTGAAGGAGCTTCTGGCCAAAAAAGACATTAATGATGATGAATTAAAAGAAGCGCTCATGTCCTCCCAGATGATTGTGGGCTGTGTTGATGCAGAAGAAGGCACAAGTTTCGTTATGATATGGGATGATAACAAAAAGTCTCATCTTCCATTGTTTACAGACATTGAAGAGTTCAAAAAGATTTTTGAAAAATACTCAGACGATGTATATCCTCAGGCATATTATTTCGCTGACTTGGTAAAGGTTGCAAAAGATGATTTTGTGATAAATCCTGCATCAGAATCACTGATTTTGAGTCCTGAAGCATTTAAAGGATAGTGATAGTGTGCACTTGTCAAAATCAAGGTATTGCGAAGGAGTTCAGTGTAAAAAGATTTTATGGCTTAATGAACACATGCTGGATAATGCGGCTGATAAAGGCAGTGAAACTATTCTTGAAACCGGAAGAAAAGTTGGAGAGCTTGCAAAGGGACTTTTCGGTGATTATGATGATGTTGTCTATGATAATGACATTGACATGAGAATTGAAAAAACCCAAAATCTTTTGAAGGATTGTTCCAATGTCATTACCGAAGCGTCTTTTAGTCATGATGACAATTTCTGCAGTGTCGACATCCTTAAAAATGATGCTGACGGCGTGGAAATATATGAAGTGAAAAGCTCCACAGAAATCAAGGACATCTACCTGGATGACGTTGCATACCAGTACTTTGTTTTAACAAGCGCTGGATTAAATGTCAAAAAAGCAGCCATTGTCTACATTAACAATGAATACGTT
>NZ_SUTK01000023.1 GCF_015062905.1 Methanobrevibacter thaueri | reverse complement strand
TTTCCAAGCTTGATGATAAGGGGATTCTGGACAGGATTGCCTGTCTTGAAAATGATGATTCGATAGTTGCCAAAAATAGATTAAATACTCTTTTTGAAGATATCAAGCGTATCGATAATGAGCGTCTGCTTAAAAAATTAATTTCATCAGGGGACAGTGATGTTTCATATATTGCCCAAAAGACATTTGACGACCTGATTAACAGCCAGAAACACATAGATGAAATCAGCCGAATTTCTGACGTTGAGAAATTGAAATCGATAATTAATGATGATTTCAATTATTATGTCAGATGCGAGGCCGAAGGAAAGCTTGAAAAACTCCTGTTCAACATCAGACTGGATGAGATTAATGACAAGGAGAATCAGGATAGGTTGATGGAGATTGTAAATGATGATACATTCCCATTGGAAATTAGAAACAAGGCGCTTTCAAAAGTAAATGAAGAGGAATTCAAGCAGCAGTATATAGGTAAAAGTTCAGTATAGTGTAATTTGAATAGGTCCTATTGAAAATAGATAATATTTTAAGTAATGTAAAAGATACAATTATACTGATTAATACTGTAAAACCAGTTTACAATTTAAAGCTTAAAAAGGTTATTAATATGTCTGAGTTAAAATATATGGATTTGTCTTTGGATGAAATCCTAAAAAATCTTCAAATGTGTAAATCCGTTGTGGCAAATCAGGAAGAGGCTATTTGTAAATTTAGAGATGTCATTTTAACAGCTTCTAATAAACGTGTAGTTTCCGAGAGAAAAACCACCATATTCCTTGCAGGTGCAGGAAGGTCAGGATTTGTTGCAAAATCTTTTGCAATGAGATTGATGCATTTAGGATTTTATGTATACGTATTTAATGAAACAATAGCTCCTCCAGTCAAGGATGGGGATATCATTATCATTATTTCAAAGTCAGGTAAATCCAACTCCATAACTCAAATCGTTGAAGATTCTAAAATTGACAATGTCAAATTTTTAGCGGTATGCGGCAATACCAAAAGTGATCTTGCCCAGAAAGCAGATGCAAGAATCGTGATTGATTCCCTTCCGCAGACTTTAGTCAGACTTGAGGATTATGATGTTAAGGAATTTCTTGAAACCTTGCCTGGAGCGTTAATAAACTTTGAAAGTGATGAAGGAGTCAGAAACAAGCTTGAGGCACTTCCTAAAAAAGCGGCTGATTTAAGTGATAATGAATTGTGGAAAGAAATTGAAGATTTGCCTAAAGAGATTAGGGGAATCAGCAATATTTACCGTCCTTTGGAGTTAATTCTAATGGGAACCGCATTTGAAATATCAGCTTTAGTGTTGCTTGATGCATTGGTTGCTGAGTTAATGCAAAGTTTAAATTTACGTGAAAAAGACTTAAAAGCCTATCATGATGTGTTAAGTAGTTCAATTTAGATTCTAACAGATATTCAAAGTAAAAAGGTTTTATATTATTATTTAAAATATTAATGGTGAATTTAGTGGATATATTAGGTCAACCTCTCTTTCAGTTTGCAGTTGAATTAGCGATTTTCATTGTCTTGACAGTTTTGGGTATGTTTATTCTTAAAAAGCTAAAGGATAGTGACAATAGATATTTGAATCCTCAGGAATTTTTGCCTGAAGATGAGATTCATACTCTTAAGCAGGTATTCTATCTAATCCTGATGAGCCTGTGTTTTGCCAATGTTTTATATACATTCATGTCTGTAGGCACAGATTATACCTATCTTTCACTGTTTGACATCTGTTTATCACTTTATATTGCAGTAACATTGGATAAGTCATCTCTAAAAAATAAGATTTTACTTTTAATCATGGTTCCATTCGGCTCTATGGCTTACTTCATGTTTCAATTCTCCCTTGTAAGTTTAATCGATCTTATTCATGTTCCGGCATTCCTGTACTTCGTTAAGTATTACTATGACAGATTCAACTATTATACCGAATCACATGGTTTGTCCATAACCATAATATTGCTGTTCAGCATAGTCTTCTTTAGTTTTTTCCTAACTCAGGCGGCTGAAGGAAAGGATCCTCTGGATGCTCTGGTAATGGTTTCTAACGCATTTACAAGTAACGGTTATAGTGTTTTAGGTAAATCAATTCCAGGAAAAATCAACAGTTTATTCCTGGTTTGGAGCGGTTATGTCATATCCGGTGCAACTACAGCAACATTGACTGCCACTATTTTAATCAAATACTTTAACAGAAGAGTTGAGAAACTTGAAAGAATAATTGATGAGGGGAGTGATGAATAATGGGTAATCTGCTGATTAATTTTTCATTATATATTTTTTGGCTTGTCATCACTATTGTAGCCTTTTCTGTTCTAGTTCAGCTTTGCAAGTTTACAATAAATAAGTTAAAGTCCTCTAATTTCGTAAGGACTTCAAAACTTTTCAATCCTCTTGAATATTTGCCTGAAGAAGAGATATCAAATGTTAGGCAGCTTTTTTATCTGATTATTATTGTTTTGATCGTTGTGGATATCTTATACTCCGTTATCGGATGGGATGAAAATCTGATAATCTTTTCAGTTTTTGATATTATCCTTTCTTTGTACTTTGCAATTAATGTCAAGTGGGGTCCTTTAAAAAATAAAATATTGCTATTCGGATTGATACCGTTAGGTTCAGTCGGAGTATTGTTCTTTTGGGGCTCATATGAATTATTGGCGGATGCAATCCACTTGATTACTCTTGCATATTTCATTAAGGTTTATTATGACAAATTCGTTGAGTATACAGAGACCAATGGTTTAGGAATAACAATAATGCTTATGTTTTCCATCGTTTTTGTTAGCTTTTTAATCACTATGGTTGTTGAAGGAGTGTCTCCTCTTGATTCATTAACTATGGTTTCCAATGCATTTACAAGTAATGGGTATGCTATTTTAGGTGATACCGGTTTGGGCAAGGCCGATGCATTATTATTGGTTTGGAGCGGTTTTTTCTTATCCTGTGTGGGTACCGCCACTTTAACGGTTTCTATTGTAATGAAACACTTTGACAAAAAATTTGATGAGTTGGAGGCTCTTGCCAAAAGGAATAGGAAAGATTAATTCCTTTCAAAAATCCTTAAATATTTTTTTTCATATAACTATTATCAATGCAGGCCAACGATAATATCGAATCAATTACGGGCAATCCGCGCAGTGCAATTAACAAATTAGCTTTTCCTACGATTTTTTCACTGCTTTTGATGTTCCTGAACAATTTGATTGACAGCTTTTGGGTTTCCGGAATCAATTCCAATGCCCTTGCAGCATTGGGTTTTATAGCTCCATTGTATCTGGTGATCATTGGCATCGGAAGCGGCATAGGTGCAGGTGCCAATTCTTTGATTTCAAGATATGTCGGAGCTCAAAGAATTGAAGATGCAAATAACTCAGTTATGCACTCAATAATTATAATGGTTATCGTTTCAGTCATTGTTTTAATGATAGGTATTTTCTTTTTAAATGATTTGATAATACTTTTGGGTGCAGGTAGTGTCAGTACATATTGCCTAAGTTATGGCCAAATCATATTTTTGTTGAACATTGTCTTTTTGGCACCCAATGTGGCCGCAAGCATCTTCAGGGCGGAAGGCGATGTGGCACGTGCTACAAACCCGCTGATATTGACATCCATCTTTAACATGATTCTGGATCCGGTCATGATATACGGGCTGAATTTGGGCATATTCGGAGCGGGACTTGCTACAGTGGTGGCCTCATTTTTAGGATTTCTTTTGATGCTGTACTGGATATATGTTAAAAGGGACACATTTTTCGAGTTCAAGTTCTCCAATTACAAACGTGACCTGAATATATATAAGGAGATACTGGTCGTTTCAATCCCCGCATCAACAGAAGAGATAATCTTTGCTCTTGTAGCTATTATCCTCAACTATCTAATCATAATGACTGCAGGAGTTGAGGAAGTGGCAGCATTCACCATAGCATGGAGATTCATAACGATTGCATTCATACCATGCATGGCAATAGGAATTGCAACAATAACAGTTTCGGGAATTGCATATGGGGCAAATAACTGGAAAAATTTCAATGAGACTATAATATATTCCACATTGCTTAGTCTGGCGATTACGATTGCAATCTGCGCAATATTTTTCGTGTTTGCATATCCTCTTTGCGGATTATTCAACTTCCAGGCCGCTGATTTGACATTGGTTAGCCGTTCAGCTGAAATATTGCAATTGTTGGTGTTCTATAATTTCCTGATATCGCTTGGTGCAACAGCAGCCTATACCTATCAGGGTGTAGGGGTGGGCTTCAAATCATTGGCACTGACCATATTGAGGGAACTGGTCTTAAGCATGGCATTGGCATATCTGCTGGGCATAACATTGAATATGGGCGTGTTTGGAGTGTATTTGGGAGCTATCATCGGGATGAATATAGGTTCCATTATAGGATTTGTTTTCATTTGGATTTTCAATCTCAAATTCAAGAAAATTGTTTTTTCTAAATAACATATGTTTTTATACTATTTTTTCAATATCATATCATAGTGATTAAAATGTCTAAAGATTCAGAAGATATCAAAGTTAACAGACGTGACAAAGACGAGGTTGTTTTTGAATCTCAAATTGTTCAGTCTATATATGATGGGATTGGATATTTAAAGGATGAAACAACTGAAATATTAAAGGAAATCGATTCAACTGAATTCAAGCAAAACATTGATGAGATGGATGTTCAAAAATTCGGTGAAGCCGCATTAAATCATTTTTCTGATTTTGCTGAGGAATTATCCAAATTTAAGGATGAAGTTATAAATAAGGATGAAGTTCCGGATTTCATCAAGGATTCCGCTCGTGAAGCAAAAATTGCACTGAACAGGGACGAGGATTACATCAGAACCGCAAAAAGGAAACTTGACAATATGGAATCTGATGAATTGGATGATGCTCAAGAGGAAAATCTCCGTGTTGTTCAGCTATGCGACAAATCAATTGATTTGAACAATAAGAATCCTGAAGCATACTACGTAAAAGGATTAGCATTGACTAATCTGGAAATGTATGATGAAGCGATTGAAGAGTTCATCTGCTCTTTAGCATTGGAAGATAATGTTGAATCCAAATTGGCTATTGCAAATGTAAACAGGTTAAATAAGGATTTTAATGACGCAATCAATGTGTATGATTCAGTTTTAGATGAAGTTCCATTTGAAGCTTTAAAGGGAAAGGCATATGTCTATTATGATTGGCAGAAATATGGCCAAGCAAGTAAGGCTTTCAGTGAAGCAAACGATATTGAAGCTTTGGATGATGAGTCCAAAAAGATTTGGGATGAATGCTCAGCATAGGTTTTCTTTCAATTGAGCATTTAGAGTATTGTAATAATATCCTTTGAGGGCAAGAAGCTCTTCGTGAGTTCCTTGCTCAATTATTTCACCATTTTCAATCACGATAATCCTATCGGCATTTCTTATTGTTGATAGCCTATGCGCTATTATAAAACTAGTTTTTCCTTCCATCAGCTTGTCCATTGCCTTTTGAATCAGCTTTTCAGTTCTAGTGTCGACGCTGGATGTTGCCTCGTCCAAAATCAAGACCTCTTTTTTAGAAAGTATTGTTCTTGCTATTGTGAGCAGCTGCTTTTGGCCATGGGAAATGTTGTCAGTATCTTCATTTAAAACGCTTTCATAACCGTCGCTTGACTGTCTTATGAAATTATCTGCATAAACCTGGCGGGCGGCATCAATTACTTCGCTCTCTTCGGCATCAAGATTACCATATCGAATATTGTTGGAAATTGTATCTGAAAACAGCCAGGAATCCTGCAGGACCATTCCAATCAAAGATCTTAGGCTGTTTTTGTCGTATTCTTCAATATCCTTGCCATCAATTTTTATGGAACCGGAATCAATTTCGTAAAATCTCATGAGCAATTTGACTATTGTTGTTTTTCCAGCTCCGGTTTCACCTATTATGGCTATCTTTTGACCTTTTTTAACTTTGAATGATAGGTTTTTAATTATCTTTTCATTAGGCACATATCCAAAGCTGACATTTTCAAATTCAATTCCCTCTTTGATTTCGCTGATTGATTTGTCTGACGGATTTTCCTCATCCTCATATTCTAAAAATTCAAAGATACGTTCACTTGCGGCCATTGCAGTTTGAATCTGGCTCATGACTCTTGTAATCTGCTGGATAGGTCTGTTGAAGCTTTGGGTATATTGGAAAAATGCCAATATGTCTCCAACGGCTATTGCCCTTTGAAGGACAAATACTGCACCCATGACCGCAACCACAACATAGGTGAAATTTGAGATGAAGTTCATTAACGGTCCGTTCAGGCTGGAATAGAATTGTGATTTCCATTCATGGCCAAACCAGTTTTCATTGTCCTCTTCAAATTTCTCCATGGAAATCTCCTCCTGGTTGAATGCACGGATTATGTCATGGCCTGTGAATGTCTCTTCAATCTGAGCATTCAGCGAACCTTTAAAGACCAGCTGCTTTAGGAAGTATTTTTGGGAGTATCTTGTCATAGCTCGGATTAGTAAAAATGCAATAGGGACAAGAATAACGGTTGCCAATGTCATCCAAACGTTGATTGTCAGCATCATTATGAATACTCCTATAAGGGTAATTACAGCTGTTGTCAACTGGATGAACGATTGTGTAATTCCGTGTTGAAGGGAATCGACATCATTGGTAACTCTTGAAAGGATATCTCCCCTTTTGTTTTCCTCAACCTTATCCATGGGCAGGTGAAGAATCTTATCTATCATCCTTTCCCTTAAGTCATAGCTGATTTTGGTGGATACCTTCACCAGAAGGAAGCTCTGAAGATAAGAGAAAACTGAGCTGATAACGTATAGGATAACCACAACTGTCAAGAGATGGAACAGCGTATCGAAATCGATTGAGCCTGTATGGTGGATAATATTGTTAATCCCGTCGAATATTATTGTGGTTGCCCTGCCTATAAGCAATGGGGCAATAATCGTAAACACTGTGGAAATGACTGCACATACTACAGTCAGTATTAATCTGATCTTATGGTCTTTCAGAAGACTTAAAATGTTTTTAATTGCTTTTTTGTTGTCTACAGGTTTTTCTGGAGGTTTTCTTTTAAGAGGCCTTGGACTCATGATAACGCCTCCATGCTGTCAATCTGTATATTGACGATTTCTCTGTAGATTTCACAGCTTTCAATTAGTTTATCATGTTTTCCCCTGTCGATGATCTCGCCATTGTCTATTACAAGTATTTCATCGGCATCCATGATTGTTGAAATCCTTTGGGATACGATTAATATTGAGGAATCCTTTAGCTTTTTCAGGTTCTCTTTTATCCTGCCCTCGGTATTCATGTCCAGTGCTGAAAAGCAGTCATCAAACAAATAAAAATCATGAGCGCCTATGATTGCTCTGGCTATTGATAAACGTTGCTTTTGACCTCCTGAAAAGTTTGACCCTCCCTGGGTAACCTCTTCACAGAGATTTTCAACGAAATCGACCTGTGCAAGTTCCAGTGCCTTTTCAATATCCTCATCGCTTGCGTCGCTTTTACCTATTTTCATATTGGATTTCACATCACCCTGGAATAGAATAGCCTTTTGAGGAGTAAATGAAATCTTGTCCCTCAACGCTTTTAACTTGAAATTTTTAATGTTTTTGCCATCAATTAGGATTTCACCAGAGCTTGGATCCTGAAGGCGAGGAATCAAATTGAGGATTGTGGATTTTCCGCTGCCTGTTCCTCCAATGATTGCTGTGGTTTTTCCAGGTTTTAAAGTAAAATTAATGTTCTTTAATGTTTCTTTTTCGCTTCCGGGATATTTGTATGAAACATTTCTGAATTCAATTGTAGGATTGGAGGATATTTCATTCAAACCTCCATCGGTGATTGTGATTTCAGTGTTTAGGACTTCACTTATACGCCTTCCTGAAACAAGGATTCTTGGCAGGATTATCATGAAGGCACCAATCATTAAAAATGAGGTTACAATCTGTGTTGAATATTGGATGAATGCGATTATGTCTCCTGTCAGCACTCCACCGTTCAATGCGTCATATGCTCCATAATAGAGTATTAAAACAACCATAATGTTCATAATCAGTGTCATTAAAGGAATCATTATTAATAGGATTTTGAACACATAGATGTTGACATCGTAAAATTCATGGTTGACCTTTTGGAATTTGTCCGCTTCGAAATCCTGCCTTACAAATGCTTTAATTACAGGTATTCCAATTAGAATTTCCCTTGTGGTCTTGTTTATTCTGTCGATTATTTCCTGTGTGATCTTGAAGTAAGGAAGTACTTTTACGGTAACAATTATTAAAAGAAGTGCCACTGCAATGAAGTTCACCAATATGATCCATGACAGGTTTGTTTGAAGTTCAAAAACCTTGATTATACTTCCGATTCCAAGCAGCGGTGCAAAGATAAGTGTCATGAATATCATTCCCAAAACACTTTGAAGCTGGTTCACGTCATTGGTGGACCTTGTAATTAATGAAGAACGTGAGATTTCATTCAGCTCATGATTTGAGAATTTCAAAACCTTTTCGTAAATGATTTTCCTCAAATCCTTTGCATAGCCTGAAGCCACCCTGCTTGAAAAATAGGACACGCCGACGGTTGCCAGGGCGGAAATCGCCACCATCAAAAGCATCATCATTCCGGTATCTATGATAAACTGGAAATCGGTGTTTTGAATTCCGACGTTTACAATGTCTGCTGTGTATTGGGGCAAGGTTAGGTCGCAATAAACCTGTATAAGTAGGAAGATGAAAATAAAAACGATTTGAGGTATTTTGTTTTTCATCGGTTTTAGTAGTTTCTTCATGATTGTCCTAAATATATTTATTCTATTTAACTATTAAATGTTGATTGCTTTTTGCATTTTTTCATCAATTGTTGGTATACAATGCTTTTCGTGAATCCTATTTGATTTTGGCAAAAAATTTTCAAACCTCATTTTTTCATATTTTTTCAATATTCATTTTCTAAAATATTTTGATTGAACAATTTTTAGAATATCTGATTATTGCATTGTTTATTTTTTACATATTTTTTTATATCTAAATTTCATTAAATAATTTTCAAAAAACTGCAACATTTATATACTAGTTCGGCTAACTTATGATAGGAATTCAGTGAGGTGAAAATAATGAAAAGAATTACTATACCAATATTAGCTTTAATCCTATTGGGTATGTTAATCCCAGTTGGATTTGCTGCCGATTCCAATCTTGTAATAACATATGGTGAAAGTACTTATGCAAACAATGATTACAAATCAGTTGTTGATGCATTCTTTGTAAATCAAGCAAATGTTGATTTGAATAATGTGAACTCAAAAGTAATCACTGCTGATCAGGTTAACCAAGTATCAAGCGGTATTACAGGTAAATCTTACTCATCAGATCAAATATTTTCCTCCGCATTCCTTGATTTGAATGACAATGATAATCTGGAGGTCAGTGTGGACAAATCAAAAATTACCACAATTACAGGTAACATGTACATTTCCGCATTGAAATCAGCTGGTATCACCAGCGGGCATGTTTATGTAACAAGTCCAATGGAAGCTACCGGTGAATCTGCTCTTGCAGGAATAATGAATGCTTATGAGGAAGCTACTGATGTTGAAATTCCAGAAACTGTAAAAGAAGCGGCAAATGATGAAATCTACACTCAAGCTGAAATTGTGGAAAATTCCGGTGTAGATGCAGAAAAATTATCACAATTAGTTGATGACGTAAAACAAGAGGTATCAAGCGATAATGTGACTGATCACGATACAATTGTGAATATCATTAACAATTATGTCCAAACCAACAATATCAACATTACAAGTTCAGATATTGAAAACTTGGCGGACACTATTGAACAAGTGCAAAATGTTCAAGGCGATGTAAACTACTACAAAGGTCAAGTCGATGATCTTTTGAATAATGGCAATTCAACCGGCGGTTTTTCCCTTGATGCATTATTTGACTTTATCAGAACATTCACTAATGGGAGCTAAATCCCATTAGCTATTTTTTTTTAATGTGATTTTGAAGATGATTCAAAAAACATGAGTTTTTTTCAATTATTTAAAAATGAACCGCTTAATATATATACTAATGAACAACATAAATAAAGTCACTAACAAATTTAATTTAATTTGATGAAGGTTTGATAATATGGTTAGGTTTTCACAAACTCTTGATGATGCGCCATCAAGAACTCAAAAAAAATATCACGCTCGAGAGGGGGAAAGACAGTATTATGAAGAACGAACTGCTGATTCCAGGACTATTGACGATATTGTTTACAGTCAGTTTCCTAGACCAAAGCAGGTGAGAAGACCAGTTTATAGGGATGATGGATATGCTGAACCGGAATCCTATGAAACTATTAATGTACTTCATGAAAAGCCCCAAATTGAAAGAGAATCTATCCAACCAGATTATTCCAAACCAGAATTGACCTTCCCTCCTGATCAGAACATTCAATTTGGTGTTGAATACTCTCCAAATTCAAAACCGCCTGTTATTGGTAATAACTACACAATCCGTTCAAATTCAATTATCTACAATGACGTGGTTATTGGGGACAATTTCAGAACAGGGCACAATGTTGTGATTCGTGAGAATACCAATATCGGTGATGATGTGCTGATTGGAACCAATACCGTTATTGAAGGGGATGTCATCATTGGAAATGATGTGAGCATTCAGTCCAATGTATATATTCCAACCAATTCTGTAATTGAGGATAACGTGTTTATCGGGCCTTGTGCTTGTTTTACCAATGATAAGTATCCTGTAAGAATCAATTATGAACTTCAAGGACCTAAAGTCAGACGTGGAGCTTCAATTGGAGGAAATACCACATTCCTGTCCAATGTTGAAATTGGTGAAGGTTCCATTGTGGCTGCTGGAGCTATTGTCATACATTCCGTTCCACCATTCTATTTGGCTATCGGAACACCTGCACGTATCAAGCCGCTTCCAGATCATTTGAAAGTTCCTAATAGATTTTAGTATTTAAGGAGATTAACTATGGCTAAATATAAATGTAAGATTTGTGGATATATTTTTGATGAGGACAACATTGAAGAAGGTTTGAATATTCCATCAGGAACCAAATTTGAAGATTTGCCTTCCTCATTCAAATGCCCAAAATGCAGAATGGCAAAGTCAATGTTTGAAAAAATAGATTAATTTTATATATTACAAAAATACATAATACTATTAATAACAAATTAAGGAGATTGTTAATCATGGCAAAGTTTAAATGTAAATTATGCGGTTTTGTAACCGATGAATATGATGAACTTCCAGAAGACTTTAAATGTCCGATGTGCGGTGCAACTGCTGACATGTTTGAAAAAATTGAATAGGATTGTTTAACATGGCTTATGTTTGTAAAGTTTGTGGTTTCGTTTTAGAAGAAGACGAATTACCAGAAGACTACGTATGCCCAGTATGCGGTGTACCTGCAGCAAATTTTGAAGAACAATAAGTTCTTCATTTTTTTAAATTTTTTCTAAAAATTGTTTATTTTTAAAATTGACACTTATTTTATTAGAGTATTTTCCAAATATTTTTTCTATATCCCGATTGTCTTTTGAGACAACTTGATAATGTACTTTATCCGAATAATCTTTTTCTATTGCCTCAAGGGAATTGTTTCTAATTTCAGTGTCGACTATTTTGATGTCAGAGTATTCAAAAATAATTTCATAAACGTCATACTCTTCAATTTCAACAATGTCCGCTTGCCCAACAGCTTCCATAACTGATTTGGAATATGCACGAACAAGTCCTCCGGCACCAAGCTTTATTCCACCAAAATATCTTGTAACTACTGCGGTCACGTTATGAAGCTCGTTTTTCCTTAAAACGTTGATCATTGGTTTGCCTGCGGTTCCGCCAGGTTCCCCGTCATCATCAAACCCTTCTCCATCTCCGACAATATATGCAGTGCAGTTATGGGTTGCATCGCTATATTTCTGATTTACCATTTGAATGATTTCCTTTGATTCCTTCTTGTTTTTGGTTGGGTAAAGGGCACAAATGAACTGGGATTTCTTGATGTTGATTTCGCTTTGCACCGGGTTTTTAATAGTCTTCATAATATCCAATATATTTATATATCTCATCAAACATATTAACTTTAATTAATTTAGAGGTGATAATTGTGTCAAGTAGATCAGCTACAGTTTTAGTAATTTTTATAGTTGCTGTTCTTGCATTTTGTTTTGCAAGCGTTTTCGCATCTATGACCGGTCCGATTTCAATTTTGCCTAATGGAAGTGAATCTGGAGGCGTATTGGATAACCTTTCAGCAATCACTGATGATAATTCAAATAGTTATAACTATCAAGATTATAACGATTATTCAGAAGATTACTCTTCCCATGATGACTCTAAAGTAGAAACAACTACGGATGATTCGTCAAGTAATTCAGATTCACATTCAAGTGATTCAAATTCTAATTCTGGTTCTAATTCTGAATCAGGTAATAATGATGGTTCAAATGTTGAGACCACAACAGACAGTTCATCTCAAGACAGTAGTAGTAGTGGCGGTAGTTCAAACGTTGAAACTACAACCGGATAACTACTCTTCTTTTTTTTAAAAATCTAATAGTTTTTCAACATCGAATATTACTGCATTAATTGCCAGGTTAAATAGTCTATGGCCGTATTCTTCATCGATGTAGACGCCGTTTTCTTCAACGTCCATTGCACCTTCTTCGATGTTAGGGTCATCCCTGCGGGCTTGTTTGAATCCATGCAATCCAACTTCCTCATATTCGTCAATGTTTGCCTGGTTTTCAAGTTCATCCTCATTAACGATGCCCAAAACCTTAGCCATTGATAACTCTCCGCTGCCTCCGTGCGGACCTTCAGATGAGATTACCTTGTTGTTGAATGTGATGGATAAACCGGTCTTGTCTTCAATGTCCCATAGTTCAGCCACCAATGGAATGTTTCCTCCATGGGCATTGACGATGACTACTTTCTCAATATCCAAGAATTTTTTGGCCTGGTTTAGTGTATTGATGACATTTTCTTTCAGTTCATCAAGGGAAACATGGACTCCATGGTCAATTGTGTCTAGTTCATAGGCTGGAAATATTATTCCCAGAAATTTGGCTCCGGTTAAGAGGGATGACTGAAATGCGATGTGCGCTCCGATTTTAGCGTCGGTGTCGATTGGCAATGCAGGTCCGTGATTTTCGAGGTGGGATCCCAGTGCGATTATTCCGATTTTGTGAACTCCAGGATCTCTGATGTTTCCTGCTCTGTATCTTAGCTCTGCCATGTCCTCACCTCATATTTCAAAGTTCCAGATGTCGTCGCCGACATAGTGTTTGGTTTCAACAGCTTTTCCGGAGTCATTTGCAACCATTTCCTCACCGCTGATTAGGCTCACTCCAATTGCCAATGGTTTTCCATGAGTTTCATCAATGATTAGGACGATGTCTCCAGGTTCAACGCCTTCGGATGTGTCAACGATTCCGGGACTCATGATGTCAGCTCCATTGCTTACAAATCTGATGGCTCCCATATCTACGGTAACGGTTTTTGCATCGATTTGATTGGCAAGAGCTGCCTTAAGTGTTGGGAATGGTTTATCATCAATAATTATGATGTAAGGTTCTCCATCTACCAAAATAAATGAATTAGGTTCGGCTTCAAGTATTTCAACATTCTTTTTTCCTTGAAGTAAATCTCCATATTCTCCTAATTCCGCTTTTATTTCTTTAATTTTCTTTTTTTTCAAGAAATTTCTTTTTTTGACTTTAATTACCATGATATCCCAATATTATTTTGTTAAATAATATTTGTTGTTTAAATTTAATAAAGTTATTTGTCAATTATTGAATATTCATTATCCCTCGAAAAAACATGTCTGAAATCTATTTCATCACCAAACTCCGCAATGCTTATCGGAGGATCCTTTTTTGCATATTTTGTTATTGTGGTTGCATTTTCATTGCTTAATTTATCGATTGAATGATTGATTATTTCAAGTTCCCTTTGGCTGAATTTGAGATCGGGGATTATGGTCAAATAGTATCGGTATATTGTTCTGTTGTAGTATGGCTCTTTTCTGAAAAACAATTGCTTTTTTGAGATTAGCTCTTCACTGATTTCCCTAAAGTGTGTTGGCCTTATTCCCCTTTTTGACTTGATGTATGTTTCATTTGTAAGCAATTGGCCGTAAAGCTCATAATAATCGAAATCAATGAAATACATTATGCTGCAGAGGACTGTCTTTCCAAAATTCGGCTTTTGATGGCATTGGGATAATATGTACATTATCAGGTCGATATATTTTTCACGGTCAAATCTCATTGGTATCACGGTGATGGTCGGGTGGAAATATTTTTGTATGAGATTAAATTTAAGTAAAGTGTGAGAGCATTTGAAAAGTAATATTTGGTTAATATTAATCTCAGGGATAGTTTTTTCTTATATTTTGCCTTAATTAAGGTAACCTTTATATAGTAGGTTAGTTATAATTAATAGTATTAGTTTTAATTAGGTTTTGTCTTATCTTAACTTGATTATATTATGTCTAATAATGAGTATTATTTATACTCGATTCATATTAAAAAACTAAAATTTGTAATAATATAAGGTGATATAATGAGCGGACAAAATGTTCAAAGACCACTTGACGCATTAGGAAAATCTGTGGATGCTCCTGTTTTATTAAAACTCAAAGGAGATCGTGAATTTAGAGGTATACTTAAGAGCTTTGATTTACACATGAATTTAGTTCTTAATGATGCAGAAGAGTTACAAGACGGAGAAGTAACAAGAAAACTCGGTGTTGTGCTCATTAGAGGAGACAATATTGTTTATATTTCACCATAAGTATTATTCAATACTTTTCTAGATTATATTTTTACGATAGCTTAAGGAGGTGTATCAATGTCAAAGGGAACTCCATCAATGGGTAAAAAGAATAAAAAGACCCATATCAGATGCAGAAGATGTGGTAAAAACACTTACCATATACGTAAAAAAGTCTGTGCTTCTTGTGGATTTGGTAAATCCAGTAAATTAAGGAGATACAGCTGGCAAAATAAAAAACCAACTACTAGACAAAGATTAGTATAAGTTGGCTGAAATTTTGAAGATTATTTTAATAATCTTCTTCAAAATACTTTTTTTAACTAAATACCTAATTTTATTGAAAACTTTTTTTTAGATAACTTTATTAACTATTTCGATTAATTTAGTTTTAAGCATAACGAATGTTTTTTTAGGAGGCTAATTAATGACTGATTTAAATGATATTGCTCGTGAACAGAATGTAGATTTAGAAAACTGTGTTGTTTTTGTAAGAGGCAATGATGATATATTGGCTGTTGATATTTCCAATGCCGGAATTAGGCAAAGAAGTGATGATACTATGGGATTCACTTTTTCAATTGCTCCAAAACAAGCATTAGCACTTGAAGAATACTTCAATAAATTCGCTACTGGTGAAAAATTTTATTTTGATATTTCACAGACAGGTTATAGGCCGGTCTATTATAGGGGTTTGTCCCCAATGACTAAGGAAGTCAGCAAGGAATATGAACCGAAGTTCAATATTACTCTGTTTGCCCAAAAGGCTGTTGTTGAACCTGAAGATTCATATTTCGCACCTACATGTGCCTGCTGTGAGTTTTGTCATATTGACTAGGGTTTGAAATTTAAAAAAAGGGAGAACTTCTATAGTTCTCCATCCAATGCATCCCAAAGATTCACTGCCCAGCCTTGTTTACCGTCGATTACCATATCCAGTAATCTTACCTTGCCGTCCTTAAAGCGGAACAGTCTGTAGTCCAGTTGGGGTTTTTTGGCACTGCCTTCTTTGTTGCAGTCAAGATAGATTCCTTCACTATATTCTTCTTCAAAATTTCCAGCCTGTACAAAGTCTCCGACTAATGAATAACCATTTTTAACACTTTTATCCAATTGCTCTACGGTTTTTAGCCATCCGCCTTGTGCTCTAAATTTTATGTCTGGATCGATTCTTGTTATTTCTTCTTGCCAATTAATTATCATTATACCAAATCCTTTTTGATTTTAATTTGGAATTCCCTATATAAATGGCATGTGCGAGAGCATTTGAAAAGTAATATTTATAACTATTGTTATATATACTTATATATAAGTTCAATCACATAATTAATAGTAATATTGAATATTAAGTCTGGGCTTTAAATGAATTTATTTGAAAAATTTAATATTGAAACTGATAATGAACATTTATATGAAATTGCATTCACACATGCTTCATATGCAACTATTCATGATTTGGATTACAATTATGAAAGATTGGAATTTCTAGGAGATTCCGTTTTAAGTTTAATCGTTTCAGAATATTTATTTAAAAAATATCCTCATTATGAGGAAGGAGAGTTAACTAAAAAAAGGTCAAACTATGTTTGTCAAAATGCATTAATCTATTACTCTCAAAAGCTAAAGCTAAAAGATTACCTTCGGGTTTCAGCTGAAGAATCAAATCTGACAAAAAACGAGGTAATATCCATTACTGCGGATATTTTTGAATCTTTTCTGGGAGCAATATTTATAGATCAGGGCATTGAATTTGCAAAGGATTTCGTTTCCGAATGGATTTTTAAATATATTGACCAGGAAAGAGTATTCTTTGAAGATTACAAATCCGCAATGAAGGAATATGGGGATGCTAAAGAGAAAAATATTGAATATCACATATTAAAGGAATATGGTGTTCCTCATGACAAGACATTCATCATGGCCTGTTTGGTTGACGGACAGGAAATGGGTGTTGGAAGAGGTAAAAATAAAAAAGAAGCTGAACAATCAGCTGCAAAAGGTGCAATGCGCAAATTACGACTTGGGAGAAATTAAATGAACAAAGAATCTGTCGGAATTGTTGAGACAAAATATCTCCAAATTGAAGAGCCAATTGACTTGGACAGTGGCGAAACTATAGATGAAGTTACTGTAGCCTATGAGACATATGGCGAACTCAACAAAGAAAAATCAAATGCTATTCTAATCTGTCATGCCCTAACAGGTGATGCACATGCTGCAGGATGGCATGACGGAGATAAAAAGCCTGGCTGGTGGGAAATTGTAATAGGTCCGGGAAAAGCCTTGGACACTGAAAAATATTTCATAATCTGTTCAAATGTTTTAGGCGGATGTAAAGGAACAACTGGCCCTAGTTCAATTAATCCAAAAACTGGAAAGGAATACGGTTTGGATTTCCCAGTTATCACTATCGCTGACATGGTTAAAGTCCAAAAGAAACTTGTCGAGGCATTTGGAATCGACCAATTGGTTGCTGTCATCGGCGGTTCAATGGGAGGGATGCAGGTTCTTGAATGGATGGTGTCCTATCCTACAATGATGAAAAAGGCAATTCCTATAGCAACAGCTGCAATGTCTTCCCCGCAGCAAATTGCATTCAATGCAGTAGGTCGCCAATCAATATTTTCCGATCCTCATTGGAAGGGTGGAAATTATTATGAATCTGGCGTAATTCCGAGAAATGGTTTGTCTTTGGCTCGTATGATTGCCCACATTACCTATTTGAGTGATGAATCCATGGACATCAAATTCGGACGTGGCCTTCAGGATAAGGATGAAATCAGTTACGATTTTTCAGTCGATTTTCAGGTTGAAAGTTACTTGAAACATCAAGGCGAGACCTTTGTAAAGCGTTTTGATGCAAACAGTTACCTGTATATCACAAAAGCCGTGGACTTATTTGACTTGTCAGTAAACGACTCATTAATCGATGGGCTTAAGGATGTTGAGGCAAAGGTTCAGGTGCTTTCTGTTGATTCAGATTGGCTATATCCGACCGAGCAAAGTACAGACATTGTGACCGCCCTTAATGCAAATAATGTTGATGTATCATTTTCAGAAATAAAATCCAACTATGGGCATGACGCATTCCTGCTTGAGAAGGGACAATTGAATTATCTATTTGCAAATTTCCTTTCAGAAAATGTTGTTGAAGACTTGATGATGGAAAACATAGCGACAATTAAGGCAGATGCTGACGTTGTTGAAGCGGCTAAATTGATGTTGGATAAGCATGTAACACATATTCCGGTTGTTACGGATGAAAATAAACTGATTGGAATTGTAACAAGTTGGGATTTATCCAAATCCATCGCTACAAATTCAAATCGTCTAACTGACATCATGACAACCACTGTCAAATATTGTAATGCCGGTGATACAATAGAGGAAATTGCTCGTCACATGCGTAAATTTGACATATCATGTCTTCCTGTCGTTGATGAGGATATGGTTGTTTTAGGTTTGATTACAACTGATCAAATCAGTAATTTACTTAGTTAAATTACACTTTTTTTTTAATTTTTTTGGAGAGATATTATTTCAAGAACTGCTAAATTTATTGATGGTGCCAAAAAGGGTATTCCGATTACATTCGGATATGTTCCAATGGGTATTGGATATGCTGCAATTGCTATAAAGGCAGGAATGACTCCCCTTGAGACAATATCCATGTCATTTTTAGTTTATGCTGGAGCGGGCCAAATCATTGCGGCGTCAATGGTTTTAAGTGGAGCAACTGCAATGGCAATCATATTGACAAATTTTGTAGTTAACTTAAGGTATTTTGTAATGTCCACATGTGTCCTGAACAAGGTTGAGGATTCAAATACTCCGTTAAATATCCTGGCGGCTCATGTGACTGTCGATGAATCCTTTGCGATGTTTTCTTTAAGTGATGACTCAAGCATATGGACATATCTTGGAATTGCGATAACAGCATGGCTGAGCTGGTGTTTGGGGGCAGGAATAGGTGTTGTACTTTTGGATCTGCTTCCGGTAATTGTCACAAACAGTTTCAACATTTCATTATATGCATTGTTTGTAGCTATTTTAACACCTGCGGTCAAGGAAAACAGACAGATTGCGCTTTTGGTATTGGTAACCGCAGTTTTAAACATTGTCTTAAGTCAGTTTTTAGGAAACTGGTCTCTAATCGTTTCCACTTTGGTTGGAGCGGCAATTGGAATGTATATAGTTGATGATGAATATCTTCTTTCGGGTGATGCCTAATGGATTACATGGCTTTGGTTATTTTAGGCTGTGCAGTTGTAACATTCATTCCAAGACTGATTCCTGCATTGTTCATTGACAGGTTGGAGTTTCCTCCGAAAGTGGAGAAATTCCTGAATCTGATTCCTTACACTGCCCTTGCTGCACTGATATGCCCAGGGGTTTTGACAGTTGACAATCAGCTATGGTATATAGGTTTGATAGGGGCAATTGTGGCAGCGGGACTTGCCTGGAAGAAGGTTCCACTTGGAGCTATTGTAATTTTAACTGTGGTAATTTTAATTGCGGTCTATTCAATTGTACCGTTCTTTTAGGTGACCATATGATGATTGGAGTGATATTTTTAGCGATGTTGTTGATTCCGAATATTATTTGGAGTTTCAACAAACCTAAGGATTATGACAGATATGTCAAAAATGAAAATAGGATACTTCTGGCCTTTGAGAGAATAGGTCAAATATTGGTGATCGTTTTTTCATTGTTTTTCAATAATTATAATAATGATTTGGTCTTAACATTAATTATTGCAGTTGTACTGATGATACTATATGAAATGTATTGGTTGAGATATTTCAGGAGTGACAGGCAAATGAGTGACATGTATTCTGATTTTTTGAAAATACCTCTTGCGGGAGCTACAATTCCCGTTTTGGCATTTTTCTTTTTAGGAATATATGGACAAAATATATTTCTGATAATTTCAGTAATTGTTTTGGCAATTGGCCATATTGGGATTCACTTAAACCATAAAAAGGAGATTAATAATGTTCAGTGAGATTAATGTGGATTTATTCTATTTCTTCAATCACAATTTTCAAAATCCAATCTTTGATGCTATAATGCCTATAGTAACTCACTTTGGAGGATTTAAGGTATTGATAGTTGTGCTGCTTGCCATTATTCTATATGCTCATTTAAAGGATAAGAAAACTCTTAAAAGAATCAGTATATTGGCTTTGATTGCATTTTTATGTTCGGATATAGTTACAGCTATCTTAAAACATCTGATTAGTGAGCCAAGACCTTTTGTAACTTTGGATAATGTACGTTTGCTGATTAATGAAACCGATCCTCTTTCATTCCCGTCAGGTCATACCACTTCAACGCTATCCTTCGTAACATTTTTTGTATTGAACATGAAAGAATTGGCCAAAAAACATTATAAAATAATAGATGCTGCCTTAATTCTTTTTGCAGTTGTCATTCCATTTTCCAGAATGTATGTGGGCGTACACTACCCTGGCGATGTCCTGGCAGGGGCGATTATTGGTATTTTAGGTGCATGGATTGTCAACAGATACAAAACAAGAATAAGAGTATAGTCCAAGCAGTTTTTTTTAGGGAAATGGGTTGATAATTGTATAAGTTTGATTTGTATTTTTTCTGCTTGGAACTATTTTTGCAACAAAATCTGTTATAGAAATGTTACATATGTTAAAGATGTATGACTACCTATATAAATCTTTCGTTTTTAATTTCTTTATAAAAAAATACTTAATTTTTTGTTAAATTATTATTTGTGGATAAATATCTATTTTTATTTTAAAATTAGTTTTAAAAATTCTTATTAATAAAATTTAATTGGAATTTTACTGTTTATAATGCTTTTTAAATGATTTAATTAATTTTTATAAAAACCGTTAAGTTTATATACTATGTAATCTAACATTAACATAAGTAATTAGTTTTTAACATAATTACTGAAGTACTTAAATACTTTTTGCAAAAAATTAATTTGTGGATTACTATGAGAACCATGATTAAATATTTAAGACAAGAGCTCAAAATGAGCCAAAAAGAATTGGGTGATAAAGTTGGAGTTACCCGACAGACCATTAATGCGCTTGAAAATGGCCGGTACAATCCATCTTTATTTTTAGCTTATGAAATAACCCAAGTCTTTAATAAAATGATGTTTAAAGGAGATCGAGAAAAATACTTTGTTATGGAAGAAATATTTATTTTCGATGATGATTACTATTAGGTGATAAAAATGATTTTAGATATATACAAAGATGCACTGGAATATTCCGCTAAGGACTGGAAAACTCTAGTGAAATTAGGATTAATCTGTTTATTCAGTTTCTTATTGCTTCCGGCATTTCTGGTAACAGGTTATAATTATAGAGTTATTAATAATGCGGTACATGGGGTCATAAATGGAAGAGACCCATTGCCTGAATTTGATGAATGGATAAGCATGTTCATTGATGGTGTAAAAGTTGTAATTGTTCAGATTTTGTATTTGCTCGTGCCGATCATTATCTTTTTGATATTTGCCATTATCGCAGTAAATACAACTGGTATCGCATCATCTATAATCATGCTTATAGGTTGTATAATAGCCTTTGTCGCTTTTGTCGTTGGAGTGTTGATGGCTCAAATGGGATTGTGTCACATGGCTTATAATGAGGGTGCATTCTCAAAAGCATTTGCTATAAATGAGATAAAAGAGGTCATAGATGAAATTGGATGGTTTGAGTGCATTGCAACAATATTGGGATTAATAATCATAACTTTAGTTATTTCCTCTGTTGTTTCAACAATCATAGGAATAATATTTACAGCATTCGGTGTATCCACTGCTATTTTAGGTCTTGACCCAAGTGCAATATTCATATTGGGATTCATGGTCAACTCCTTAATTACAATGTTCCTTGTCGGACCATACTTAAGCATATTCAATTCAAGATCCCTTGGATTGTTATACACAATGCAGGTATGAGGCATTTAAATGGCAAGCATTACTGACTGTGTCGTTGAAGGATTGAAATATCCTTTCAATGACATCAAAAAACTTTTAGGATTGGGAATACTATTTGTTATCTTTGATTTGATTTCAATGAGTTTTACCCTTAAAACTGTTGATGTAACCAGAATGATTGTAGACACTTTAGAAAAAACCAATGCTACTGCATCCACTTTAAGCTATTCACAGTTGCCTAATGGAGATATCTATTTGGCTATTGCGATATTAATAGTGGGATTCCTCGTATCATTGTTCATAATGGGATACCAGTATAAGGTGATTAGCTTTTCAATAAACAGGAAAGATGACCTTCCAGGATTTGGAGACATCGTGGGCATGTTTATCAAGGGAGTAAAGTATTTCCTTGTAAGTATTGTATACGCTATTCCTTCAATGATTGTGGCATTTTTAGCAATACTGGTAACAAACAACTCATCATTATGGCCAGTCATAATGATAATTTCAGTTTTATTGATGGTGATTTCTTATTTCCTCCTGATTATGGCATTGAACAATATGGTTGCACATGACAGCATTAAAAAGGCATTTGACTTTAATGAAATAATCGGAAATATTTCCAATCTCGGTTGGGGCAAATATATTGGAACAGTCATCTTCACAGTAATCGTGTTCATGATTATTAACATTGCTATTGGAATTGTCATGAGCTTTTTGACTGTAATATTTGCAGCGACTGTTAACAATCAGGCAATAGTAATATCAATAGTCATATCAATTATTGAAGCATTATTCGTAACCTCCTACTGCAGCGTATTCTTCAATAGGGTTTGCGGATCGATATATAGAGAATCAATCAAATAGTTGGAATGCATTTAAACATTCCATTTTTCTTTTTTTTTTTAAGTGATTTTATAGGGAGTTTTTAACATGGTAGACTACGTTATCGAAACAAACAATCTGTCAAAAATATATTCTAGAAACAAGGTTGTGAATTCAGTTAATATGCATGTTGAAAAAGGGAAGATATATGGTCTTTTAGGAAAAAACGGAGCCGGAAAAACCACAACAATGTGTATGCTACTGAACCTCACATATCCAAGCGCTGGAGAAATATATCTTTTTGGAAAAGATCCTAAAAGACATTCAAATGAAATCTATCAAAGAATAGGTTCAATCATTGAAACTCCAGGATTTTACGAAAATCTGACCGCATATGAGAACTTGAAAATCATTGGAAAAATAAGGGGCGATTATGACCCTCAAAAAATTAGGCTAGTTCTTGAAATGGTTAATTTGGGAGAAGTGAAATCAAAAAGATTCAAAGACTTCTCATTGGGTATGAAGCAACGTTTGGGAATAGCTGCGGCAATTCTGCATAATCCTGAATTACTTATTTTGGATGAACCGATTAATGGTCTTGACCCTTTTGGAATAAAGGAAATCAGAACATTGCTTAAAAGACTGTCACATGAATTTGGAATAACAATTCTCATTTCATCACATATATTGAGTGAAATTGAAAATCTTGCCGATGTCATAGGTTTTATGGACAACGGTGTTTTAATCGATGAAATGTCAAGAGAGGAGTTACATGACAGGTTAAACAAGTTTGTTGAATTTGAAGTATCCGACATTAATCTTGCAATCAGTATATTTAATGAATTGGAGCTTAAGGAAAATGATGATTACACATTTGACAACGATACGATTCGCCTCTATTCTCATCTGAATATGAGGGATAAATTTAATGCCCTGTTTGTTAAGGCAGGGATTGATGTTAAAAAGGTGAATTTGTGTGAAGAAAACTTGGAAGAGTTCTTCACAAGATTCGTTTCCAATAATTGAGGTGATGGGATGTTAACTTTCATAGAAATGGAATTTTTAAAACTTAAAAGATCAAATATATTCCTATTGAGTTTAATGGGGGCCATTTTACCTCCATTTCTAATGTTTATAGCAGTGTTTGCATTTGGTGAAGGCCATACTTTTGAATTGTTGTTCGATAATGTAAATATGTACATGTCAGCATTATTTGCAGTCCTGCTTTTTGCAATAATGATTTCCTACCTGTTTGGAAGGGAATACAATGAACATACTCTTAAAACAATGCTGACTATTCCAGTATCCCGAGGAAATTTCTTGTTAAGCAAATATGTCATGTTTTTAATCTGGATTTTAATATTGACAGTTGTCACAAGTTTATCAACACTTGTCTTGGGTTTTATTGCAGGGCTTGATGGATTTAGCCTAAAGCTATTCATTGACAGCTTCGCCCAGCTTCTCTTTGCAAGTGTTCTGCTGTTCTTAACATTCTCCCCATTCGTATTCCTTTCATTGGTGATTACAAATATGGTTCCGGCAATGGTTGGAGGGGCTGGCTTGGCATTGGTGAACATTTTGATTTACGGACAGAGCTGGGCGCCTTATGTTCCTTGGGTATGCCCATATTTGATTTCCTCTGGCGAAATTGCGAAATATGGTACAAGCATGACAGTATCTTACGGCGTTATCTTGGCAACTTTTGTAATCGGATTAGTTATATCATATATCTACTTTACAAAAACGGATGTTGTACTTTAACATTACTTTTCAAATGCTCTCAAATGTTTTAAATACTTAAAAGTAAAAATAATGGATAGGATGTGATACTATGAACGAATTTGAAAATCAAAAATTCTGTCAATCTTGTGCAATGCCTCTAGCGGATGACGAACTCTTCGGAACCAATGCTGATGGCAGCAAAAACGAAGACTACTGCATATACTGCTTTAAGGATGGAGAATTCACATCCGACATGTCAATGGAGGAAATGATGAATTTCTGCATTGATAAGATGGTTGAAGTTCATCCTGAATTTGATAAGGAGCAGGCAAGCGCAATGATGAATGAGGTATTTCCTAAATTAAAAAGATGGGCAAATGATTAATCAGCTCATCAATTCTTTTTTTTTAAATTTTAAGTATTATTAATTTCATAACATTATATCATGTGTTCAATAGTAGGCCTTCAAGGTAACGTAAAAGCGGATGATATTGTTAAGATGTTAAAAACCTCAAAAAACAGGGGTCCTGATTCATCAGGTCTTTTTTTGGATAAAATTTACACTGACATTGATTTGGATGAATTTGAAGATGAGGGTACCTATCCGATAGCTTTTGGCCATAACCTGCTTTCAATCTATGATTTGAATGATAGAGTTTCCGAGCCACAGCCGGTATCAAATGAAAACCTTACTATGGTCTTCAACGGTGAAATCTATAATTTCAAGACAATAACAAACCTGCTTTCCAAAGTTGGGGTGCAAAAGGAGATTTTATCAGATGCGGAAGCACTCCTTTACCTGATTGACTGTTACAATAAGGAAGATCTTGTCAAGGCGATCCAAATGGCAACCAGGCTGGCCGATGGAGATTATGCATTTGCTGTTTGGGATGGTGAAAACTTGGCGCTTGTACGTGATCCTCTTGGAGTGAAGCCACTATTCTATGCACAAAATGATGATTTGAAGGGATTTGCATCATCAAAACAATCTTTAAAAGATGTTGGATTTGATGAAATCGAAACCTTAAAGCCGGAACATATCCTATTTAACTGGGAAGATATAGCTCCTGCACAGGCAATATATGAGAAGGTCTTTGAAGGCGATGTAGCTAAAATAGACAAGATGTTAAAGCTAAGCGTTTCCAAAAGAATTGACGGATTGACTGAGCTTGGCGTAATATTTTCAGGAGGCCTTGACAGTTCATATCTTGCATTGCTTTTAAAGGAGATTTCGGAAAATGTTCCATTGAAGGTCACTCTTTATGCGGTTGGCGCTGAAGGATCAAAGGATGTTGAAGCGGCGATTTATGCATCAAAATTCCTCAATCTTGATTTGAAAATCTGTGAAGTTACAGAAGAAATGGTCCGTGAAGCCATTCCAGATGTCGTTAAGGCAATTGGCGATGATAACCTGATGAAGGTTGGCGTTGGCCTCACCACATACTTTGCAACTAAGATGGTTGCTGAAGATGGTTTGAAGGTGGCATTTTCAGGTCAGGGTGCCGATGAGCTGTTTGGGGGATACAAAAGGTATCTTCAAAGCTTTGTGGATGGAACACTCAACTACGATTTGAGGGTTGACATGTCAAACATGTATCACGTAAACCTTGAAAGGGATGATGCATGCTCAATGCTTAACGGCGTTGAACTGAGACTGCCGTTTTTGGACAAGAACCTGGTGGAACTCGTCCTGAACATTCCCGACAACAAAAAGATAGTTTCAATGCATGATGATATGAGAAAAAGCATCTTGCGTAAAATCGCTTTTGAAGAGGGCCTTGACTATGAAATAGCCTACAGGCCTAAAAAGGCAGCCCAATATGGAACCGGAATCGACAAGATATTGAGAAAGAAAATCATTAAGGATACTGACATTTCTCAATTTTTATAATAATTTTTTAACTTATTTTTTTTTAAATTATTATTTTATTTTGGAACCAAAATCGAAAAACCGATTTTGAAAATCGACAAAGTTTTTGAAAGAGTATTTTCTTTAACTTTATTAATGTTAAAAAACATAATAATTATATTATTAATTAATAGGAGTTTATATTAATGACAATCGAAAAAGATGCAGAAGATATTATAGAAAAATTCTCAAAAATATTGGAAGACATTCCGGATTCTGACGAAACCTGGTACATTACCGATAATTTAAACCTAACTCGTGAAGATGAAGCTCATGAGAAAAATCCTGAAAAAATATTAAAAAATGCCAATATTGATAAAGATGGAAATCTTATTGTGAAAAGAGCTGATTGGACAAATTAAGAGGGATTTATATGAGAATAAACTTGGTTCTAGAACTTTTAGATTCTCCAGGACAGTTAGTTAAAGCATTAGAACCAATAAGTGTGTATGGTGCTAATCTAGTAACTGTCATTCATAAGAGAGATTATAAAAACGAAAATGGGAAAGTTCCGGTTCAGCTTACTTTAGAGGGTGAACATGAAGACCTTAAAAAGGTGGTTGACAGATTTGAAGAATTAGGATTTTCCATTATTGAATTGGATGGTGTTGTTAGAAAAGAAAAAATCACTACAATATTCTTTGGCCACATTGTAGACCAAGACTTAAGGGACACTATGGACAGAATAAATGAATTGGACGGTGTTGAAATTGTGGCATTTGATATTAAATTGAACGGTGAGGAAAAATCCACCGCATTGATTAATATCGAAGCGGATATTGGCAAAAAGCAAATAGTATTTGATAAGATTGCAGAAATTGCAGAGGAAAAGGAATTGCTAGTGATTAATGAAGTTTAAGTGATGATTATTATGGATGAATGTAAAGTCATTATCATGGGATTCGGTTCAGTTGGCCAAGGTGTTGCCAATGCCTTATCCATGAAAAAAGATTTAATTAAGGATAAAACTGGTGTTGCAGTAAAGGTAGTTGCAGCAGCAGACTCATCTTCATCTGCAATCTCACAAGATGGCTTAGATGAAGAATTACTTGTAAAGACTAAAAAAGAGAAAGGAAAACTATCAGCATATCCTGAATTTGGGTCTGATAAGAATGGTGCAGATGTATTGGATGCTGTTGAATACGATTGTCTTATAGAAGCAACTCCTACAAATATCGTTGATGCACAGCCTGCACTTTCACTAACCCTAAAGGCATTCGAACAGGGAAAAGATGTTGTAACCTCAAATAAGGGACATTTGGCCTTAAAATTCAAGGAAGTTGTTGGTGCTGCTGAAGAGGCCGGTGTGGAATTCAAGTATGAAGCCAGTGTTGGTGGATCAATGCCAATCATCAATTTCACAAAAGATACTTTAGCTTCCTGTGAAATCAAATCAATCAAAGGTATCCTGAACGGTACCACAAACTACATTTTATCAAGAATGACTTCTGAAGGTTCAGAATATGAAGTCATCTTAAAGGAATCACAGGAATTGGGTATTGCAGAAACCGACCCGACCCAGGATGTTGAAGGTATTGATGCAGCATGTAAAACCGTCATCTTGGCAAATTCTCTATTGGGAATTGATGCAACCTACAGTGATGTTAAGGTTGAAGGTATTTCAAAAATTAACTCCCAAGCCATTGAACTGGCCAAAAGGGATGATTACCTGATAAAATTAATTGCTGAAGTATCCCCTGACAATCTGCAGGTATCTCCTCGTTTGGTTAAAAGAGGAAGTTCCTATGATGTAAGCGGAACCTTGAACATGGCTACAATCAAGACCGATTTGGCTGATGAGGTATCCGTAATTGGACTCGGAGCAGGTTCCCTTGAAACCGCTTCTGCGATGTTGACTGACTTGATTAGTATTTTAAAAAATAAATACTAATTCTTTATTCTTTTTTTGATAATATGAAATATGTAATTTTTATTCCTGATGGTTCCAGTGATTACCCTGTAGATGAATTGGACGGCAAAACCCCTTTAATGGTGGCTAATACTCCAAATATTGATAAATTGGCCAAAAAAGGTTTTGGAGGTTTTACAAACAATGTTCCTGAACAGTATACTCCAGGTTCTGACGTTGCAAATATGAGCATTTTCGGATTCAATCCTGCTGACTACTATACTGGACGTGGACCTTTAGAAGCAGGCAGTGAAGGCATTCCAACAAAACCTGAAGATGTTATATTCAGATGCAATACAATATTCAGCGAAAGCGATGCAATGGATGACTTTAATGCAGGTCACATTT
>NZ_SUTK01000022.1 GCF_015062905.1 Methanobrevibacter thaueri | reverse complement strand
AACTACTATTGCGAGAATTGCGACGAATTTTTTCAGTTATAATCCTAAAACATCCCTGTCAGGATTTGCATTTTTGAACAGATTGATACTGATATCCCTTCCGTATGTGAATTTCAAAAGGCCTGCATGGATTGACTTTAAATCATCATCCGTAAATCCTTCAAGATAATAGATCTTGCCCCTTTCACCAACATTCATCAAAAAACGAATCATATGCCTGTAAACCATGATGGAATGAGGCCTATACACTATGATATCATCGGTAATATATTCAATAAGCATATCCATCTCCAAAAAGTCAGGCTGAATCACTTCAACATTGCAATTTGGAAATTTCTCTTTAATAATTGCTTCATAATCCACTGCATCACCAATTAAAAATTTCAACATAATCCTTAATAAAGTATTTCAACCATTGTTTATCGATAAACAGTTTCCGAGGAAACATTTATATATAATCCCATACAAAATAATTTTGAAGACTGAAAAATCTTACATAAAAATGCTAGTTGAAAACATGACAGATGAAAATAATATCGATAAATTTGATTCAATGCCTTTTATCTCATTAATTGAACACATATCAAAAAACAGACTGAAATATTCTCTCAGAAATCCGAATCAAATAGACATGATTCATGAAGGTCGCTATCTACTGGAAATACACAAAAGAAGTGGTTTATCACAGGATGATTTGGCAAACACATTTGGCCAAAGCAAAGGAACCATAGCCAAGGCATTAAAGAAATTTGAAGACAAGGGATATGTTGAACGAAGTGTTGATGAAAACAACAGAAGAAAATACATTTTGAAAGCAACAGAAAAAGGAGAAAATCTGGCTATCCAACTAAAAAACGACCTGGAAGAATGGGAAAAGAACGTTGGAATCTATGAACTGGACGAAAGAACAAAAGACCAGTTAAAAAACATTGCCAGAAAAAGCGAAGATATTTTGAGGGACAGTGATTGATATGGCAAATAAGAACGTTGAGTTGATGAGGGGAGAGCCTGAAAGGGCAGTTAAGAAACTTGCCATTCCGATAATGATATCAATGATTTTAACCGCATTGTACAATATCGTTGACGGAATATGGGTGGCAGGCCTCGGACCGACTGCAATTGCAGGAATAGGATTCGTAACACCTATTTTCATGATTCTGAATGGAGCAAGCGTCGGACTTGGAAACGGTGCTACAAGCAGCATTTCCCGATTCATTGGAGCAAAGAACAAGAAAATGGCAACTGAATCCGCAACACAGTCCCTGTTCATATTTCTGATAGCTTCAGTGGCCTTAACAATCATTTTCCTTATAATACAGGAACCATTGCTTAAAAGCTATGGTGCAACAGGACAAACACTGAAAGAAGCCATTGCCTATGCTACACCATTGTTTTTAGGTCTTGTTGCCCTGATGTTTGGAAACGGATGCAGCGGAATCCTTCGTGGTGAAGGGGACATGAAACGTGCAATGTATGTCGTAGTTGCCACAGTCATTCTAAATGCAAGCCTTGATCCGATATTCATCTACACATGCGGTTTAGGCTCAGCCGGAGCATCACTTGCAACAATCGTAAGCTCAGCAATTTCAGCAATAATAATTTTATACTGGATTTTGATTAAAAAGGACACCTACATTGACGTTACACTTAAAAACTTCAAGTTCAACTCAAAACTGGCAAGAGACATTTTGAAGGTTGGAATTCCGTCTGCACTGGACATGCTTATTATGGCGATTGCAATGTCAATCTATCTGATTGTGATATCCCTGGTCGGAGGAGACTATGGAATAGCCACATTCACATCAGGACAAAGGCTATACCTCTTTGCAATAATGCCTCTTACAGCTATAGGATCAGCAGTTATCGCAGTATCCGGAAGCGCATATGGTGCCCGAAATGGAGATTACCTTTCAAGAGCCCATAAGTTTGGTGCAAAGTTCGGTTTGGCTTTAGGTACCGCAATTACATTAATACTTGTGATATTTGCAACTCCTCTCGCCACAATATTTGCATATACTCCTGAAACTGCAAATCTGGTTCCTGGAATTGCACAATACCTTCAGCTGGTATGTCCATGTCTGATTTTAACCGGAATAGGAATACCTTCAAGCTTCTTCTATCAGGGAATCGGAAAGGGAATATACAGCCTGATGTTTACAATACTTAGGGAAATCCTATTCGTTGTTCCGTTGATTTACGTGTTTGTATTCATCCTAAACATGGATTTAGTCGGAATCTGGTTGGGATTATGTATAGGAAGGGCAATAGCCAGCATACTCAACTATGAATTTGCAAGATACGAAATCAAAAGAACAAGGGAAAAATTTGGAAATTAATATATTTCCAAAGTTATTACCATCACCATTCCACTATAATGTTTTAAACTTCACTATTTTAACCATCCAAAAATATTGATTTTAGTTTTTAAAATTGATTTAACCTCTTTAAATTGCTTAAATTTAAAACTTAACCATTTATAAGCGATGAAAAATAATATAGAAAACACAAGTACAATTTCAGAGGTTAAAAAATGAATAAAACAGAATTCGATTATAAAAGCGAAACAATCAGAGAAGTCTTCAGCGACACAAGAAAAATATGCATAGCTCCAAAACATGAAATAATGCTTGATGAAGGAGTTCATCCCGGAGGCGACATCTTTAAAACTGAAGACGGAGAATACATTGATTTTGAAACCCAATTAAAAGACTTTGATGCAGAAGAACTTGCAAAATATGTTGAATTTGCAGAAAATCTCTATGAAAAACATCAAAAAAAGGTATCAGTCTACATCATATGCCCTAAAAACATCAATGTTAATGTCAGGGAATGTCCTCTAAAATCAGACGCGGATTTCACAATTAAGCTTGCATGCTCACAGGACGACATCTGTCATCTGATTTTAAACCGCATCAAGAACAAGCTTAAAAACGATGTGGCTCTTGACTGTGATGATATCAATGCCGTTGAAATGCTTCCCGTAATGTGCAACAGACATGAGAGGAACTATTTCAGGGTGGAATCCATAAAAATTCTGAATATGGTCTATTGATCATTTGTTCCATTTAAGGATGGTTTTGCCGAAGTGTGAAATGTAATCCTTATCAAATGCCTCCTTCAAGTCGGCCAAAGTACTTATTTCACATATGTTTGTAACCAGTTTTTCCAAATATTCAAACAGCTGAGGATTTTGTTTGAGAGTCTCCACCACTCCAACAAAGTCTTCCCTTTCAGACCTGCTGTTTCCCTGTATAGTCAAACCCTTTTCCAAAACCATTCTTGTGTTGATTGGTATCGGATATTCGCTTACACCAAATAGGTTTATTGTTCCCTGCGGATTGACCAAATCAATAATCTGTTCGATTGCTGATTGGGATGCGCTTGATCCCACACATTCAATGCCGGGGTCAAGGGCAAAATCATCCGGAACATTATGTATCTGATGGATTTCATCCGCAAATGAAAACAGGTTCAGGTTTTCCAGATGCTTTCCGAAAACAATGACTTTTGATTCCGGAAACCTGTTCTTTAAAAGTAGAGCAGTTATGAAACCCAGATTTCCATCACCCCAAACTCCCAATGTGTCCTTTGGAGTTGTTGCAATCTCTGAAAACTTGGAAATGCCCTGATAGGCAACAGTTATTAATTCAATGAATGCTGATACCCTCGGGTCGAAATCGTCAGGAATTCTGACCAGACGACTTGAATCCAGACTAATCAAATCTGAAGTGAAACCGTCAAATCCGCTTCCTCTGAATTTGGATTTGTATGAATAATTGGCTCTGCAGACATCTTCTCCCATAGGAGTGTTTGGAATCATTACAACATTGTCTCCAGCTTCAAATTCGCCGGATTTGTCATATACCACTTCACCAATCCCTTCATGAATCAATGCCATCGGCAATTTCTCTTCAAGAACCTCTGCAGGTCTGGAACCCTGATAGTACCTTTGGTCAGCCTGACAGATTGAAAGATAGGTCGGCCTTACGACCACTCCGTCAAGTTCCACCTCATCAATCGATTCCTCAAAAAATTTGGGAGATTTGAGTCTATAAACAATATTAATCATTTCCATCCTCAAGTATTGTATTTGCTAATTTCAAGTCATAAGGGTATGTAATCTTGATATTTGTCACTTCACCATCAACTAGATGTACATCTTCATCCTTAAGTGTAAAGATTTTGCATGCATCTGTCAGTATATTGGTTTCAGCTTCTGTTAAACTATTGATTAAGTTGAAAAGTTTCTTTATATTGAAGCTCTGAGGCGTTTGGCCTTGGTAATAATAATCCCTCACAGGGATACTTTCAATGGTCTCACCATTGACGCTTTCAACAATGGTATCTGTAGCCGGAATAACTGTATCGCAGGCACCATATTTTCTTGCCGCATCGATATTGTCCCTGATGATCCTATGGGTTACAAATGGGCGCACGGAGTCATGGGTAATGATAATGGACTCGTCATCGATGCCGAAATTGTCTTCAATATACTTGATGCTGTTCATGATTGTGTCATTTCTGGTTTCGCCACCTTCGATGACAATTATATCATCATTTTCACCAATGTATTCACTAATCAGATTATTAGTATGATTTATAAAGTTCTTTGGAATCAGAACGATTGTTTTGTCGATGTTTTCATTGATTACAAACTTTTCAATAGTATGAATAATTACAGGCTTGTTTCCTAGGGTCAGAAATTGTTTGGGGGTGTCCGTACCTCCCATTCTTGAACCTATTCCACCTGCAAGTATCGCTGCAAAAATCATGTGAACCTACTCCTTTTTAAATATGATTAAATAATGGGATTTACCTTGGGGATTCTCTTCACCAATATCAACTGTCAAATGATCCCTTTTAAGGCCATAACCATTGAATATTTTTTCCATTTCAACATGTGAAATCCTAATGTCCAAAGGAGGACCTCTAGTCATTTCAATAGGTTTGAAATCCATTATGGCAATTCTGCCGTCTGATTTGGTAATTCTGTTTAATTCGTTTATGACATCTTCCTTTTGGCGGGATTCCTTAAATCCATGGAAAACATTAAGCATTAATATTACATCAACGGATTCATCACCTACGCCCGGAATGGTTTTGGTAATGTCAGCTTCGATGGGAATCAGATTTTTTACATTGTTTTCATCGACATATTCCTGCAGCTCCCTGATGGATTCTGCATAAGCATCAACTGCATAAACCTTGCCTTCCGGAAGATATTTCTCAATTGCCCTTTTGGAAATGTAACCGTCACCACATCCTGCATCCAAAAAGGTTTCATTGCCCTTGAGATTTAATTCATTTAGTATTTCATCAGAATCTAAGAAATTCGCACTTGATTTTCCATGATGTCTATGCTCCATAATTACACCTTAATTATAATCTTTAAAAAATAGTATTTAAAATTTTCAAAAAAAAGTTTAGGAGAGTTTTTAACTCTCAATTAAAAAAAAGCTATTCCTTTTCAAACATGATTAAGTAGTGGGATTTGCCTTCAGGAATATCTTCCCCTATCTCCTCATTCAAGTAGGTCATTTTAAGACCATGCTTATTGAACAGCTGTTCCATCTCTTCAGGAGAAGATCTCACAGGTGTTGGAGGTCCTTTTGGAACATCCCAAGCCTTATAGTCCATGATTGCAATTTTTCCATCATTTTTGATTATTCTTGAAAGTTCAGTAATCGCTTCGTCAATCCTTCTTGACGCTTTAAAACCATGGAAAACATTGACCATCAAGACAACATCAACAGATCCGTCATCAACTCCAGGGATTCCTTCGGTAATGTCCGCTTCTATATTGATTAGGTTTTCAACATTGTTTTCACTTTTATATTTTTCCATATCTTCAATTGAAGCATCATAGACATCCACTGCATAGACTATTCCCTTGTGATTGTAATCTTCTAGAATTTTGATTGCATTATGGCCATCACCGCACCCGGCATCCATAATTGTTTCATTTCCTTTTAAATTTAGCTCTTGAATGATTTCATCTGAATCCAGGAAAAATGCACTTGAAAATCCATGAGCCCTATGTCCGTTTTCAGGCATCATCATATTATCACCTAAATAATAATATTTAAAAAATAGTATATAATTATTGTCAATGTGAAAGTTTGTAAATAACACTTAAAAATTAATTAAAATAAGAAAAAAAAGTTATAAGAGGATTATTTTTTCCAGGTTTGTTTTACTCCTCTTCCTCTTTTACTACCAGGCTTGGTATAACTTCTTTTTTGTCTGGTCCTTCTATTAGTTCCTTTAACTTTTGCCATATTTTCCCCTCCTTAAATTTTATCATTACAAAATTAGAATTAAATCTATAACAAAAAAATATTTGTTTTCAAGATATTTAAAGGTTTTCTTTAAGTGGTATATTCCGCATTAATTTTAACATAATCGTATGTTAAATCACAACCCCATGCAGTAGCTTCACCATCACCCAGATCCATGTCAATATTGACAGTGATGTTTTTTGACTGCATTATCTTTTCAGCCCTTTCAAGATATGGAGTGTCTTCAAATGCTAAAATTTCACCGTTTTTGACCAAATCAACATCATCTGTGTCATCTGCAATGGATATTGTGACAATGTCAGGATTTAAGTCACATCCTGAGTATCCTATGGCTGAAACAATTCTTCCCCAATTAGGATCTCCTCCAAATACAGCGGACTTGAATAAGCTGGAAGATATGATTGATTTTGCAGCCAACCTTGCATCTTCATCATTTCTGGCATTGCAGACATTGGCTTCAATGAATTTGGTTGCCCCTTCACCATCACGGGCCATCTTTTTGGCCAAGTCAATGCATAAATAATTCAATGCTTCCTGGAAGTTTGAATCCATTTCGCCATCCTTCACGACTTCAACACCTGATGCGCCATTTGCCATCATCAGACATGTGTCGTTGGTACTTTCATCACCGTCGACGACAATCATGTTGAAACTGATATCGGCTGACGCCTTGAGTGCCTTTTTGATTTCATCTGCAGGAATTACAGCATCGGTTACAATGAATGAAAGCATTGTTCCCATATTTGGAGCAATCATTCCACTTCCTTTAGTGATTCCTGCGATTTTTACAGTCTCACCGGAAGTTAATGTGACCTCCAAAGCACATTCCTTCGGAAATGTATCAGTTGTCATTATGGCCTTGGCCGCTGCAAGAGAATTTTCTGGATTGCTGCCCAGCTTTGATAAGGACTCATAAGCCACCTTTGAAATGATATCTATCGGCATTTCACGTCCAATGACCCCTGTTGATGAAATGGCGATTTCATCTTTAGGTACTTTCAAGTCATTAGATACCAATTCAACTAAAGTCTCACAGTCTTTAAATCCCTGCTTGCCAGTGAAACAATTGGCATTTCCACTGTTGACGAATACAGCTGAAATGATTCCTTTTTTTAAAACATTCTGAGTGTACTTAACAGGAGCTGCAACCACTTTATTTGAAGTGAATACTGCTGAAGCAGTACTGTTTGGTGAAACGATTATAGTAACACCGTATTTTCCTTCACGAGCCCCTGATACTTTAAGATTTTCAATTACTGAAAATCCTCCATCAAGTTCTTTAATAAAATTCATAAAAATCACAAAAATTAGTATTCATTACTTTGTATATACTGCGTATTAAGTTGTGAAGACCCATTTTCATTATAGTCTATTCCATCGACTTCCTTATCATAATCCACAACTTTAGAGCCGTTCACGTTTTTAGTCATTTCCTCTGTTACATTTTCAAAATGAGGCTGACCATCATCACCGTCATCAAAACTTAAAGAGACACCCATTCCAGCACCTATGACAAATGCAACCAAAGCAAGTATGACAAGGAACATGAGAGTTCCACTACTTTTTCTTGGCTTTTTAGGTCTTCTGTTCCTTTGCACTCTAGATTTAGGCGGACGATTATTGAACTTATTTTTATTCCTTCCAAACCTTCTTTTGGAATTATTTTGGCGACCATTTCCTGATCTTAAAACTCTTTTATCGTCTTTTTTTCGTCTCATGATTTTTCTCGCATTTTGATTAAGTGATAATCGCATAAACTAGGGCAAGGATGACCCCAATAAAACTGAACATTCCAAGTCCCAAAATTGACATCACATAAGCAAATATGAATACAAATGCAAATACTCCAATCAATTTCGGTTTTTCATTTTCCACCAAATTAATCAGAGTCCTTGTGAATTCGGATGGAATGTTATAAGCATACAAACCGTTAGCCAACTCAAAAACAACCAAAGACAATGGAGCGGCAGAGTCCAAATCATCTACAAGTTGAGCCCTTTCTCCTGCTTCACGTCTGCTTCTTCCAACGCCCGCTCTGATTTTTGCACCATTATCCAATGCAAACCAAGCAGCATCAAGACCTGCACGGATTGCCAAATCCTTTGATGGGAATTTTGCAATGAAGTCATCACCGCCTTCCCTGTAGCCTTCGAGTTCACCTTCACATTCGGTTTCGATGAAATTTTTGATTCCGGTCATCAATTCAACCAGTTGATTCCTTCCGTTCTTGTTGATGAATTTAGTGGAATCAATTAAATCAATGAATAGATAATTTTCCAGATCAACTGGTCTGGATTCTTGAAGAAGGAATGGTGAATCAAATACCAGCGCATATTCTCCGCCTAATTTGGTAAATGCAATTCCTGGAAAGCTTCCAACACTCTGAGTATAGTGAATTGCCCTTTCAATTGAAGCGGCACCTGTCATTCCGACAGCTGAAATAACCTGAATTCCTTCAGACAATCCGATTCCAATCAATTCAATGGCTACACGAATAGCATCGTTTTTACTTAACATTTTCGCAACCAGTTCTGTAGCTGTCTTTTCCACAATTTCTCCCTTTTCATTTTGAATGATTTTGACAAAAATGTCAATCAAACGGGACGGATATGGTAGTTCAATGTAGAAGTAACGGTCACTACCCATGATGATATTACTTACCAATGCATATTCTTCAATCTTATTTTCCGCCGGTTGCAATTCATGAAAAGTATAGTCCTTTGGAAGGTTTTCAGCACCTACATCACGAATGAGATTTTCCAGAATAGTGTCTGATGTGATTTCGGCCTTTTCAAGCTCGAATAGAATTGTTTGAGTATAGTTGAATAACTCCACATACTCGGTTTCTAATGAATTTGTCGGAAAAAATTTAGTTCCCACAGCAATTGGATTGAGCTTGGTGGTTAGTCTAATAAAGAACTTAGTCAAACTATTAACCATCCAGGTCCCCTCCTTTTTCCAGCTCTATTTCAAACTCTCCAGGCCTTTCCAAAAACATGTCTGGTTTTACTGATACGAACGGGAATTTCCAAGATCCAAGCCTTCCGGCAATTGTGCTTGCAATATTCCTTGAATTTCTTTTAATAAACACTTCATCATGCTCGCTTACACGCACTAGAATGTTATATGGTGCGGTTTCGGTAACTTCATCGGCAAGCAATATGTTCAATTCAAAAGTGCCAGGTTTTGTGAACAAATCATTTCTTACTGCGATTAAAGGTTTTTTCTCAAGACCTAACCTGTCTGCGACAGTGACTGAGATGTTACCCGCATTTTTCACAGCAATCTTATAATCTTTAGGGTGTACCAATACGAAAATAACATATGGAGCAGCGATTTCTACATCATCCACCATTTCCACAATCTTATTGAACATAGGTATTTTGGCGAAAATGTTTTCTAACTTAGATTCTGCATTATTTTCATTGTCGATACGAATGATAGCCTGTTTGGCTATATTTAATGGGGAAATTTCCAACCCTTCCTTGCCGGTGTAGATTTCCCATTTTTTAAAGTTCAATTCCTTGATAATTTCATCACAGATATGCTGTAGGATATTCTTATCTTTTTTAGGTTTTTTCGGCTTTCCAAAAGTGAGTCTGCCATGGTCGATAATGAATGGTATTCTCATTGAAGAAACATTTCTAAATTCAGCAGCATAATCTCTGAATTTATCATTTGATAGGATTTTAGCTCTTTCACGAGTTGCAATTTCCAATATAAAATGGTCTGCATCATTACCTGCCGGAACTTCTTCCACATTATCATTTTCCAGCAGTTTAATAAATTTTTCCTTATCATCAATATCATGACGAAGTGATGCATCAGCAATAATTACAAATTCATCTTCACTTTCTTCCAATGCTTTAACAGCAGCAAGAATATTGGACATTTGAGGCTGTCCGTTCTGATTTTTAACATGATGAGCTACATTAGAAGCATCTACGACCACTTTCATAATATCACCTAAAAATTCAATTCAGTTTATTAGTATATATTTTATCTTATATTTAAATTTAATTTATAATTTATTTCTTGGATATTTTCCAAATAAAAATTTTTCGCCATTTACTTCATTTAAATAGATTTCGATATCCTCTTCTGAGATGTTATAAACATTATATGAGTTTTTATTTTTGCCTCTGAGCTTTAAAGAGGAAAGAGAGCCTGCATTGACAATAATGGTTTCATTTATTTTCCATATATTTGGAACATGCTTATGTCCTGACAAGACCAAATCGACCTCATGAGTTGTCAGAGTCTTTAAAATATCTCCCGCATCTGACAAGACATTGCGTTCACGCCCTGTCTGAGGGATGGACACAACATGATGGTGCAGGGCAACAATGGAGAAATGCTCATTGATTACACATTCATCCAACTGATGTTCCAGCCACATGTGCTGAGGGGTTCCGACATGACCCTTGTCCTCATCTGGAGAACTGCTGTCAAGTCCCATTACTGTGAAATTACCATCCATTGTTAATTTCCAGCTTTTTTCACCGACCAACTCTTCAAATGTCTGATAACCCAGATTACGGGCATCATGATTTCCTGGAACTGCAAATAATGGAGCTTCAAACATTTCCAAATATTTTGTTGCCTTTTCAAATTCGACATAATAACCGTGTTCAGTCAAATCTCCGGTTAAGATTATCATGTCCGGCTGCAAATTGTTTATTTCGCTTACAGCCTTCAGGAACATATCCTCATCAAAGGTTGAATCGGATATGTGCAGGTCGGAAATGTGTGCAATCAAAGTCATGTTATCTATTGATTCAATTTCATGATGGCTTCTGCAAGATCCCCTTTGCATTCTTCTAAAGCTTGCCTTGCCTCATCTTCACTAACGCCGGCGCTGTTAGCCACCATTTCCACATCTTCATCAGGGATTTCTACTTCATATTCCAATTCCACTTCACGGGCCTTACCTTCGATTTGATAGGTTTCCTGTCCCATAACATTCATTAGACTAACACTAGGATTATCGATGATTAATTCCTTATCTTCAAAACGGATTATGACTTCAAGGGCTCCTGGAAGGTCTTCCATTTTCATGCCCATCTTTTTCATTTGTCTTTCCATCTGCTTCATCTGTTTTTTGTTCATGCCAGGTATCATAATAAAAACCTCATATAAACTAACTATTAATAAATATATAGTTTAATATTATTAAAAGTTACTTAATTTTCAAATCCGTAGATTTCAGTTTCGAAGGTTTTGGCAACATCCTTTAAAACTTCAGGAATATTGATGGATTGAGGGCATTCCTCTATACATAATTCACATTCTATGCAATCGGAAGCTATTCCTACGCCGTCAAGCTTGGAATAGTTGAGATAGGCATTACCGAACTGAGTCCAGTCATCATTTTCAAGCATCTTGTGCTTATTGTACAAGTCAAAGAGTCTTGCGATGTCTATTTCCTCAGAACATGACTCGACACAGTATCTGCATTTTGTACAGTCAACGGTGATGTTGCTGTTGATGATTTCTGAAACCTCATCAAGGATTTCCAATTCCTTATCGTCCAAAGGATCCGCATTCTTGAATTCCTCGATGTTGTTTTCAAGCTGTTCAAGATTGCTTGCACCGGTAAGGACAACGCATGCATCAAGATTGGCCACGAATCTCATTGCCCATGAAACCACTGACCTGTCGGGATTGTGTTGTTTCATCAGTTTTTCAGCATCTTCAGGAACATCCGCCAAAAATCCGCCCTTATACGGTTCCATAATCATTACCTGCTTGCCATATTTTTTGGCGACATCAAGACATTTCTTCGCTTCGATGTTTTCATCTTCCCAGTCAAGATAGTTTATCTGAAGCAGGACAAATTCGAGTTCAGGATGCTCAAATAGGATTTCCTCTAAAAATTCGGCATCCCCATGAGTGGACAATCCGATGTGCTTGATTTTGCCTTCCTTCTTTTTATTTTCTATAAAAGAGTATAAATCAACATTCTTCCAGGCGGTTTCAGTGAATCCGCTCACGTTATGAAGCATGTAATAATCAAAGTAATCCACACCACAGTTTTCAAGCTGCTGTGCAAACAGCGGCTCCAGTTGGGACTCCTCTGTGATAACAAACAATGGAAGTTTTGTAGCTATTTTAAATGAATCACGAGGATATCTGTCAACAACGGTTTTTTTGAAGGCCGGTTCGCCTGCCCCTTCGTGATAAACGAATGCAGTGTCGAAATAGTTGAATCCGGCATCCATGTATGCATCTACCATCTTATTAACCTGTTCTATGTCAATGCTTGTCTGATCATTTTCATCCAAAAGTGGAAGTCTCATCATTCCCATACCTAGCTTAGTCATATTAATCATCTCTATATATTAGTATGTCAATTAAGTTAATTAATGTTTCAATGGTTGAAAAACATCGTTTGTTGAATAACTATTTAAATAACATTTATGATAAGTATCTTCATGAGCGAAAATCGATGCACATGGGCAGGAAGCGACGAAGTTTATGTGAGATATCATGATGATGAATGGGGAGTTCCAACCCATGACGACAGGGAACTGTTTGAGATGCTTGTTTTGGAGTCATTTCAGGCAGGACTGTCATGGATTACAATCCTTAAAAAGCGTGAAAACTTCAAAAGGGCCTTTGATGACTTTGACGTTAGAAAAGTGGCCAGTTATGATGATGCAAAGGTTGAGGAACTGCGGATGAATGAAGGCATAATCCGCCATAAGGGAAAGATCAATGCAGCCGTCAACAATGCGCAGGTGTTCATTGAAATACAGGATGAATTCGGAAGCTTTGACGAATACATCTGGGGATTTACAGATGGTGAAATCATTAAAGCCGAGTTTTTAACAGAATCCGAATTGTCCAGACACATTTCAAAGGACCTGAAAAAGAGAGGCATGAAGTTTGTCGGCCCGACAATAATATATTCCTATCTTGAATCCATTGGCATGATTGACAATCATCAGGAATGTTGCTTTAAATATTGAACTGCGAATCCATCGCAATAATTAGATTTAAAGAAAAAATCTATAAAATTATATTTAAAAAGGGACAAATCTTTGAGACCTGATTTCTTTAGCTAATTCTTTATATTCGCCACTTGGTGATTTATACATCTTTTTAACAATTTTAATTGCATCCTCACCTTCAATTACAGGTGATGGACTAATAGGTTTAGCCATTTTAATACTCCTCCATTTAATGCTCTAGAATAAGACCCTTCGTTGTGAATAAACTTCTTTCCAAAACTCTTTATCCTTTTCAGTAGGAGGTTCTTCCATCCATTCAAGAAATTCGATTGCATCCTTGCCTTCTAATTCAAGTGTTGGTCTAATCGGTTTAGCCATTTTAACACATCCTTTCAAAATAGTTTACTTGAATAATATCGGTCATACTATTGATTTTAATCATTTAAATTATTTTCCTTTGATTAAAAAGCAATATTACAAAGTGAGAACAATTTTTTAAAGTCAAATCAGTTATTCCTCAAGCAGGATTATGTTTTCAGGGTCGACCTTCAAATACTCTGGAATGACGAAATCATGCTCATGAATCTTCTTGTCGACCTTCCACCACAAACCGTTTGCCAGGGTTATTTCCCATTCAAAAGGCTTTTCCAGCTTGCTTGAATCATTTGTGCCAAATACGTTCACCTCATCTTTGCCTGCAGCTGAAAAATCGTGCGCCCTTATTCCAATATGAGTGATTTCAGGAGAAATTTTCTCAGACACCTCGAATTCAACGCCCCAATCAATGGATTTGACATGATAGTCATCTATAATCTCGACTCTGGAGATGTTCTTACATCCGGTAAGCCTTGCGACCTGAACCTTTCCGGGATTTTCAAACACCTCATGGGTGGGGCCCTGTGCAATGACCTTGCCCTTGTCCAGTATTATAAGGTCGTCACAGAACTGGAACACCTCATCACGGTCGTGGGTCACCAGAATGGAAAATCCATCAAAATCCTCAAGCAGCCTGACAAGTTCCAAACGCAGCTGCTCCTTCAGGAATGCATCCATTGCACTGAACGGCTCATCGAGCAATATCACATCAGGACCATATGCCAGAATACGTGCCAGAGCCACCCTTTGCTGCTGGCCTCCTGACAACTGTCGAGGGTATCTTTTTTCAAGCCCTTCAAGATGGAAGCGCCTTATCATTTCAGAAACCCTTTTTTCGTCATCATCCTTTGACAGGCCTGCCGCAACGTTTTCCTCAACGGTCATGTTAGGAAACAAAGCATAATTCTGAAACAGATAACCAACTTTTCTTTTTTGAGGCTTCAAATTAATCTTTTTTGTAGAATCGAAATAGATGTACTCCTCATCTGTGGTCAAGCTCACAATACCATTATCAGGGTCCACAATGCCCGCAACGGATTTCAAGGTCATGCTCTTGCCGCAGCCGGAAGGGCCAAGAATGCCCAAACACCCCTTTTTCAACTCAAAATCAACTTCCAAATTAAATTCCTTAAGTTTCTTTTGAATATTGACTTTTAATGACTTGTCGCTCATAATCTGCCTCTAAACATATAAAATCAAAAAATCTAATTAGAATTTTAAATTTCATTATTTAAATAAGTTTACTCGATTAAACAGATTATACGAAGTGAATTTAACATAATAACGGAAAAAAATGAATTTAAGATAAATTAAAGAATTATATTATCTAAATATTTAAATTAAAATGATTTAAAGAATAAAATAATTATGGAGAGCATATTCACTACTCTTCCAACAGGATTATATTTTTAGGATCTATCTTTAAATAATCCGGAATCACAAAATCATGCTCATCAATCAGTTTATCGGCTTTCCACCACAAACCATTTGCTAATGTGATTTCCCATTCAAAAGGCTTTTCCAATACTGTTGAGTTTAAAGTGTCAAAAGCATTAACGTCATCCTTTTCAGCAGGCACAAAATCATGCGCCCTTATTCCAATATGAGTAATATCTGATGAAATTTTATCAGATGTTTCAAATATAACTCCCCAATCAATGGATTTGAGATGATAATCATCGACAATTTCAACTTTGGAGATGTTTTTACATCCGGTAAGCCTTGCAACCTGAACCCTTCTTGGATTTTCAAATACATCATAGGTATTTCCTTTTGCTATAATCTTTCCCTTGTCCAGCACGATAAGCTCATCACAAAACTGGAATGCCTCATCACGGTCATGAGTAACCATAATGGAGAATCCATCAAAATCTTTCAGTGAATTCAGAAGTTCAATACGCAATTGCTCCTTTAAAAAAGTATCCATGGCACTGAATGGCTCATCCAACAATATGACATCAGGACCATAGGCAGATATGCGGGCTAAAGCAACTCTTTGCTGCTGGCCTCCAGACAATTGTCTGGGATATCTTTTTTCCAGCCCGTCCAAATGAAATCGCTTGATCATTTCAGACACAGTTTTGCCGTCATCCCCCTTGGACAGGCCAACGGCGATATTCTCTTCCACAGTCATGTTGGGAAATAAAGCATAATTCTGAAACAGGTACCCCACATTTCTTTTTTGAGGTTTCAAGTTGATTTTTTTATTGGAATCAAAATATACAGTTTCCTCACCACTTGTTAAACTCACAACACCTTTATCTGGTGTTACGATACCTGCAATTGATTTCAAGGTCATGCTTTTTCCGCATCCTGACGGACCAAGAATGCCTAAACGCCTATTCTTCAATTCAAAACTAACGTCGAGGTCAAATTCGCTAAGTTTCATTTGGATATCTACTTTTAACAATTTATTATGCATAATATATCCTCTCAAAATATAAAAATAAGAATTATCTCCACTGTTTTTCCTTTCTTATGGAAATATAATCCATGATGAAGATGGCAATGAATGCAATGAAAACAATGACGAGCACATAATTAAAGGCCTCTCCCATATTGCCTGCAGCCACTTCAGAATAAACTGCCAATGGAAGAGTTCTGGTTTGACCGGCAATATTCCCTGCAAGCATTGCTGTAGCACCGAATTCACCTAAACCACGAGCATATGCAAGGATCCCTCCACTAATAATTCCCGGCAATGAATTTGCAAATAAAACTTTCCAGAAAATTTTCCATTCGGACATGCCTAATGTACGGCCGGCATCCAACAGGTTGTAATCCACCTGTTCAAAAGCGCCTCGAACGGAACGGTACATCAATGGAAAAGACATGACTATCGCAGCAATAACAGTCGCAGGCCATGAAAAAGCTATTTTATAAGCAAAAAAATCTATAAAAAACTTACCTATAGGCCCCCTGACACCAAAAATAAATAATAAAAAGAACCCTACTACAGTAGGAGGCAATACAAGCGGGAGTGTGAAAACTCCATCCAAAAACATTTTAATTGGTTCATTCTTCATCTTAACGATAGCCCAAGCAGCAAACAAGCCTAAAAAAAAGGTTATGAAAATCGATAAGCTTGCAGTTTTCATTGAGATGAGAACAGTAGACCAATCCATCATGTCAGCAAATCCTTTATAATTCTTGTTAATCTTATGTCTTTTCAAGACATATATAATTTTTCATGTCGGTTTTTAAAAAAAAAGTGAAAGTGGGAGTTTTACCCACTCGTTTTTATTTTCCTACAATTACTTCAGTTGATTTGATAATGGCGCATACATCGTCGCCTTCGGTTAAACCTAATTTTTCAGCAGATTCCTTTGTAATGACTGCAGTGATAACATTAGGTTCTGTAATTTCAATTTTAATATTTGCCATTACAGCACCAAGCTCAACATCAGTAACTTTACCTTTTAATTGGTTTCTTGCACTGATTTCCATTAGAATCTCTCCTTAATTATTCGTGGAGAGTGAAACCGTATTCAACGAATACATCTTTAGCTTCTTGGGTTTGCAAGAAGTCCATGAATGCTTTTGTAGCGTTTGAATCAGTTGAATTTTTAAGTGAAGCTACAGGATAAATAACTGGAGTTTTTAAAGCGTCATCAGGAGCTTCGCAAACTACTTTAACATCATCAGTTGATTTAGCGTCAGTAGCATATACAATACCACAGTCAGCAGATCCTTGAGCTACTTGGTTTAATACTTCAGTTACATCTTTACCTAAAGATAATTTAGGTTCAACATCATTCCAAATGCCGGTGTTGTTCAATGCTTCTTTAGCGTATTGACCCGCTGGTACTGATTCAGGATCACCAATAGCAATGGTACCGTTTACATTTTTCAAATCATCAAATGAAGAGATATTAGCGTTTGAGTCTTTTGGTACAATTAAAACAACTTTGTTTTCTAAAAATTGAAGATTGGTATTATTGTCAACTAAATCTTCTTCAATTAAAGCGTTCATCTGTTTGTTAGAAGCGGACATGAATACGTCTGCTTTTAAACCGTTTTCAATTTGAGTTTGTAAATCCCCACTTGAAGCGTAGGTAGGTGTAACTTTTACACCAGGATATTTTTGTTCAAACATTGGAATTAACTTTTCATCAAAAGCGTTTTTCAAACTAGCTGCAGCAGCTAAGTTAACCTCTTGTCCATTTAAACTATCGTCAGTAGCGTTGTCACCGCCCATAAAGTCAAAAAGACCTGCAGAACAGGAACCAATTGAAACAACTGCAACGACAATAGCTATAATAGCAATAATTGCGATTTTATTAGATTTCATAACTATTCTCCCATATAAATAATACAAACCAGATAATGTAATGCAATAATTCAAATAAATGATTAAAGCAAGATGAATAACATTATTATTCGATGTAATTTATTCATCACTTTCAATTATTCAAAAATCATTATTTGCACTTCATCTATCATGATTAGCAATAATATTTTTAATAACAAGTGATATATAAATATTTACATATCGATGTAAATATGTTCATATCGCATCATGAAAAAATAGGTAACTCTAAAAAATGAAAGAAAATATTTGCATCGAGTTAACTGCAAATCTCATTAACAATAGCCAATGCATTCAGTGACCTTGGAAAGCCAATATATGGTAAAATAACCGTAATGGCTGAAACCAATTTCTCCTTATCGTTGCCTACACTTAAATTACCCTGAACATGGCCCCTTAACTGGTTTTCACATCCGCCCAAAGTTGCGATGAACACAAAGGTGATCAGTTCCCTTTCGCTGTCGTTCAATCCGTCACGGGTGTAGAAGTCCCCGAAGCAGTATCCTTCAAGGAAAGCGTTGAAGTGCTTTTGGCCTTCGGGAGCATTGTCATTCATGGCCTGAATCATTTCAGCTCCAAAGTACCTGTCCTGGATTTCACGGCCTTTTTTGCGTCTGTTTTCAGAGGTTGTGTTTGACCTTGGAGCTGAAGGCATCTCAATTCCCTTTTTGTCAAATACCTTGATTACGACTCCAAAGAAGTTATGGGCACGGCCAAAGCCGACATAGGGAACGGACTGATAGAGCAGTTCCTTCACCTCTTCGGGAGTGATGTATTCATTTACCGCTGAAAGCAATATCTTTTTGAATGCCTTTGGTGACTGGCAGGCTATCAATGATGCCAATGTCGCCAAAACGGCTTCTTTTTGAGATAATGTTGAGTATTCATACACTTCATCAAATGCGAAGTTTTTAAATATTTCATGAAATTCAGGGTCATTTTTCTTGATTCTTGTGAAATTGTCAAATAAATCTTTCATGAAAAATAATTTGAAAAATAGATATAAAAAAGTTATCGGAAAAAGTACGTAATTCCGTACTGAATTCCCGATATTTTCTATGCTTAAACCCATTCACTAAAAATTCTATAATGAACTTATATTCAGACCTTTTTAAACTTTTATTTCACAATCAAATTCCTAAAAAACATATTTTAAAAAAAAGAGATAAATAGATTGAAATTTAATCATTAAAAATTAGCCGGTTCATTAAAAAACAAGTTAAAGTTGAAATTCAATGTCTACAACATGTTTTCACATGTTGGAACAGATAGACATTGAAACACATCTATTAATAAAGACCTAAAAATTGTTTTAAACGTGAAATATTGCTTTAACTTCGTAAAATTTACTTCACCATATAAACTCACAAATGGTCACATAATCCTAATATGAAAAAAATTAGAACAATCCAAATCACTTACGTATGATTTGTATCCTAAGATACGTTCGATTTATATATAAAACTACGATTTCAATGAGTATAAACAGATAGGCAATGCCAAAATGGTAATTATTGATGAAATGAAATAGACAGGAGCATATCCTGTAGTCGCTGATACGAATGACCCCAAAAGTGCAGGTCCAAAACCCATTGTCGCATCACAGAATATGAAAAATGTTGATATTGCATATGACCGGCGGTGTTCTGAGACCTTTCTGGTTATGATTGCAGTGCTGGCCGAATTAAGTGTTCCGAATCCGAGAGCTGCACATATTGCACAGATTATAACAGTGACGTTTGACGGGTAAAGTGCTATCAGCATCAGACCTATTGACTGTGCGATGATTCCAACCACACAAACGATTTTATCTCCGCCGTTGTCCTGGATTCTGCCTGCCAATGGTCTTGTGGCAACAAGACAGATTGAGTATATGATGAAAAACCATGAAAATACCTCAGTCAGGTTCACCTCAACCGCATAAAGCCTGTAAAATGAAAGTATTGACACATAACCGAGACTTGTGAGAGCCGTAAAAAGTGAAACGGGAACAGCACCGAACTCTATTACCTTTTCAATTCCTGAATATGACTCATCGCTGGAACTCTTATCCTTTGTGTCGTATTTATCGACATCAATGAGAATTATGAATATCAAAGCCAAAAATGAGAAGATTGAAGCTGCAGCAAAGCATCCCACAGACCCAAATGAATCATACAAGAATCCTCCAATAAAGGGCCCGAGACCCACCGCTATGGTTGTTCCAAGCATAAAATATCCAAAGGCTTCGGAAAATCTTCCTTTAGGCAATATTGCCGTTGCTATTGTCACTATCGCATTGGCTGATGCCCCGAAACCTATACCGTGTATGAATCTGACTATGATAAGTAGAGTGATGTTGTCCACTACAAAATACAGAAGACATGCAAAAAAATGGATTCCCATGAAAACAAGAGCTATCTTTCGCCAGCCGATTCTCTCAAGGGCATCACCTGAATATATCCTTGAGCACAGTCCTCCAAAAATGTATATTCCAGAAACCAGTCCGGCAATCGTTGCAGTAGAGCCCATTGTTGTTGCGTATTCTGTCACCGTCGACATCAACGCATACATCACAAGAGCTGTGAACAGCAACGCTCCGAATATCAGGAAAAATGATTTGGTAAAAATTTTTTCGGATTCATCAACGTTCATCGTTAATGAATTTGTAATTAATTATATAAAAAAAGATAAGGTAGGAGAATTTAATCTCCCTTATTCCAGTTTACAATACCATAAACAACACATAAAAGGGTTGATAGGATAATTCCAAGGTATACTCCCCAAATCCAGGGGTCTTCAATTCCTAAAATTCCCATTATGCATCACTCCCTTTTGAATCTATGTTTTCAAATGCCTTATCGATGACCTCTTGTGCCGGAGGTTTGGTAAGTAAACTTACTACTATTGTAAATATTGCAGAAACTGGCACCGCTATCAGCATTACATCAATGAATGGCCATGGCGCTGTAGGAATCAATGTTTCCATGCCTAATACGAATTTACATATTCCAAGACCCACTGCTGTTTTCTTGAATACAAATGTTAACCAGAACAGACTGACGAATGTTCCGGAAACAATTCCTGCAATCGCTCCAGGTCTTGTGATTCCTTTCCAGTAGAGCGCTCCTAAAAATACCGGCAGGAATGCTGCTGCACAGATTTCAAAGAAGAGACTTGTACCGAGTGCAACTACACTTCCAGGAAGTGCGTATGCCATTACCAAAGCCAGGATGATAGCTATCAGAATACCTACCCTGGAGATGGATACCTGGTCGAGTTTCTGTTTTGATTTTTCCCTTATTGTACCGTATATGTCCACACCGAATGCGGTTCCCTGGGTGTGCAGTTGTGAGGATATTGTTGACATTGCAGCTGCAATCAGGGACAGAAGGAAGATGTATACGAACCATTCAGGAAGTGCCATTGTGATGAATGTCGGAATGACCTTGTCGATGTTTCCTCCAACCACGTCAACAGCGATTTTGCCCAGCTTGTCATAGAAGTATACATTTGAAAGTGATCCTACGATATATGCTGTTGTAGGCATGATTGCAATGAATATACCTCCAATCAAGACTGACCTGTTGAGTTCCTTGTCTGATTTGACTGTCATGAATCTTACAATCAGTGAAGGCTGTGCGAGAACCCCGATACCTACACCGATTAATGTGGATGATACAAGTGACCACCAGAATGGTGTTCCAAACTCTGGGAAGGCCGTCCAGCCCGTACCTCCCGTTGCAATGGCATCGGCAGGATAAAGATTAACCATATTTGTCAGTGCAGTGTTCGCTGTGCTGATTCCTCCAAGCAGCCAGTAGACAAATACTAAAAGGAATACCATTGCGACTACCATGATGGTTCCCTGAAGTGCGTCAGTATACATTACACCACGGATTCCACCGAACAGCACATAGAATGTGATAATGATTGATAAAATCATCAATGCTATGCTGAAATTAATCATTAATGAAGATTCCAGAAATCTTGCAGCACCAATTAATACTACCGCTGCATATAAAGGCATTGCACAGAAGATTATCAATCCTGAGAAGTAATGGATGAATTTGGAGTCAAAACGTTTTCCCAAAAATTCAGGGAATGTCAGGGATTCCAAAGCATGCCCCATCCTACGTGTTCTCTTTCCTAAAAATACAAATGCGATAAATACACCAATGATAATGTTTAAGAATGCTAACCATAAAACACTCATACCATATTCACTAGCAACTCCTCCAAAACCAACAATAGCTGCTGTCGAAATAAAAGTAGCTCCATAACTCATTGCCATGATGAATGGATGTGTATCCTTACCAGCAATCATGAAGTCTTCAGAGGAATTAGTCTTTTTGTATGCGTAATAACCTACAAAAACGAGCGCGAATATGTAGATTATAAACACTATTGTTAAAATCATTACGTCCATAATTAATTACCTCTAAAAAATATTAAATAACTTAATATCCACTTTAATTTATTATGTTCCATATTTATAAAGCTTACTAAAATACATTGATGTACTTTTTTGTACATTATTGTTGCTTTGTGATTAAATACTTGGCACCCTTGATTTCACCATGCCCAATTCCATCATAATGATACCTGAAGAAAAGGTCCAAAACCTCATCAATGGTCATGTCGATTGGTGCGGAGGTCCTGATTTCAATGTTTAAGTCCTCAACCATTGAATTGTATATGGCGCCCTTCATCATCTCCTCATTGGCCTTATCAGACAAATCCATCCCCTCAACAATGCCCAGTGCATCCCTATATCTCCCGGAGAACAGTTTTAACGTGAATGGGATCAATTTTTCAAAGTCACTGTTATAAAGTTCCAAAAGCCTGTCTGCACAATCACTCATCATATCATAATCCTTTAGAGCACTTGCAGACATAGACTTTTGGCGAACCGCATCAACAAAATCCTCATCGATATCCAGTGCCATATCACAATATTTCAAAGCATTTTCGTGATTGCCGATCATTTCAAACTCTTCGGCAAGAAAAACAAGACTCTGCTTATCATCCTTATTGACAATGCGTTCAAGCTCCTCCAGGGATTTGACAGCATCCTCCTCATCCCCATTGAAATACTGGCATTCAACCTTTCTGGACCATAGAAATTCACTATAGGGAAATTTTTCAATATTTGAATCGATGATGTTTAAAGAATCTTCATAACGTCTCAATGCCATCAAACTGGCTATTTTAATGAAGACTACAAGCTTTTGATACTCACCTTCAACTTCGATGCCATCCAATATTTCCAAAGCCATTTCATAATTTTTCTCATCATACTCTTTTTTAGCCGTTTCAATTTGTGAATTCAAATTAATCACCATGTAAAACTTATAAAAAACTTGTATAAATACTTGGTAGACAAAATAAAGTAAAAATTGATGCAAATTTGTAATTTAACGAGTACAAATCAATTTTTAATCAACATCGTTAAAATTAATTAAGATTAAAATCGAAAAATTAAACAGTTGTCTAAGAAAATTATATATTCAATAAGTTACATAATTAAATACATTAGAAAAATTAATCAAATAGGGATATCATGTTTTGGGATGAAAAAGCCGAATGTATGGAAAAAGAAGAAAAAGAAAAGATTCAACTAGAAAGACTGCAGAAGACCATAAAGCTCGCATATGAAAATGTAGAGTTCTATAAGAAACGATTCGACGAAATCGGATTGAAACCGGAAGACATCAAGACATTGAAAGACATTGAAAAAATCCCATTTACAACCAAAAGTGATTTAAGGGAAGCTTATCCGTTAGGATTGCTTGCAGTTCCTCGTGAAGAAATTGTAGAGGTTCATGCATCTTCAGGAACAACCGGAAAACCAACAGTTACCGCATACACTCAAAATGACTTGGACATTTGGGGAGAATGTATTGCACGTGGACTTAAAATGGCAGGTGCAGAAAAAGAATACATTATTCAAAATGCATACGGATACGGATTATTCACAGGAGGATTTGGTATCCACCATGGTGGAAACAGAATGGGAGCAATAACAATTCCTATTTCCGCTGGAAACACCCAAAGGCAACTGGATACAATGGTTGATTTCCAAAGTGACATATTAACATGCACCCCCTCCTATGCAATGTATCTTGGAGAGTCAAGAGAAAAAGCAGGAATTGCATTAGAAGACATCAATCTGAAAGCAGGAATCCATGGAGCCGAAATGTGGACTGATGAAATGAGAAAAAGAATTGAAGGATCCCTTGGAATCAAAACCCACAACATCTACGGTCTAACAGAAGTTATGGGTCCCGGCGTTGCTCAGGAATGCGACTGCCAAAACGGAATGCACATACAGGATGATCATTTCTACCCTGAAATCATCAACCCTGACACTGGTGAAACCCTGGATTACGGTGAAAAGGGAGAATTGGTATTGACTTCCCTAACCAAAACAGGAATGCCTATCTTAAGATTCAGAACAAAAGACCTGACTTCACTCATTTCCGATAAATGTGAATGTGGAAGAACAACTGTCAGAATGACAAGAATCACCGGTAGAAGCGATGATATGCTAAAAATCAAAGGAGTCATGGTTTTCCCATCTCAAATCGAAAAGGCATTGCTTAAAGTATCCGGCGCAAGCCCTAACTATATGATTCATGTAACAAGACCTGACATTTTAGATGAAGTGGAAGTTAAGGTTGAAGCTACAAAAGAGTTATTCTCAGATGAAATGAAAGAGATGGAAAGAGTGGAAAAACAAATACAGGCATCCATCAGATCAGAAACTGGAATTAGAGTAGATGTAAGTATTGTTGAACCGGAATCACTTCCAAGAAGTGAAGGTAAAGCTGTTCGTGTAATTGATGAAAGGAATTTAGATAGGTGATAAAATGGTAGTTAAACAAGTATCAGTTTTTGTCGAAAACAAAGAAGGAAGAATTAAAAAAGCTATCGATACATTAGCTAAAGAAAACATTAACATTCGTGCATTATCAATAGCAGATACAACAAAATACGGAATTTTAAGATTGATTGTATCTGATAATGAAAAGGCAATAGCCGCTCTTGAAAAAGACGGATTTATTGTTAAAGAAAATGAGGTCATCATTTTGGCAGTGCCTGATGAACCTAACGGACTGAACTCAACTCTAGCTGTTTTCGACGAAAAAGGCATTAATCTGGAATACCTTTACGCTTTTGTAAGCAGTAAAACCGACGAGGCCATTGTCGTTATGAGATTGGAAAATATGGAAAAAGCGGTTGCTGCTTTAAATGAAAGCAACGTTAAAATACTGGATGCTGAAGACATCAAAGATTTATAGAAAAGATTAACTTCTTTTCTACTCTTATTTTTTAAAAAAATAGTTAAGAAAGAATATCTAAAATTCTTTTAATAAGTTAGATATATCTTCTTTTGAATAACCTAAACGTACGAAAAGGCTTTTTAATGGTTCGTTTTCAGGGACATTTCCCAATTCTCTCCAGTTCTGGAAGTCATTACTTAAGATACCATTAATTAAAAGCTGGATTGTGATTAAATCATCACTTTTAATTGCGATGAATGCATCTTCATCTTTGAAAACGTTTTCTGGATCGATTAATGTTATTCTACCGTTTCTATCTTTTTTTACAATAGCATTGTCAATTTTGTAAGCCATAATACCACAACTGTTTATATATTTAATAGTTTAGCATAAATACTATTTAAAATTTAACCTTTGATGGATTGATACCCACTTTCAATTGCTTTTAAATTCATTTCATGGAATTTAGGTTTCAAGTTATTTTTCATTGCATCAATGACTGATTCCTTTGTAAGTGGAAACTTATCATCAGCAGTGACTGCTCCTAAAAGAACCATATTCAATGACAAAACGCTTCCGGCCTCAATAGCCAATCTGGTTCCATCGATTGGAAGCACATGCTTAAAGTTTTCTTTCAAGGTTTTTGTTATGCCGTCAACGCTTGGATATTCCTTGTCTGTTGAAGACGGAATAATCGGATGGGTATTGTAAACGATTTTGGTTTCTGAGTTTACCTTGTCAAGTCCCCTTATTGTTTCAATAGGTTCAAAGGAAAGCAGCATGTCAGCAGCCTGATTTGGTATGATTGAGGAATTGTATCCTCCAATCTTCAGTTCTGTTGAAACGGAACCTCCCCTTTGAGACATTCCGTGAATTTCACTCATGACCACATCCAAACCTTGGTTCATTGCAGCTTCACCGATGATTGTGGAAGTCTTGATGATTCCCTGACCTCCTACACCGCAAATATAAATACAATAATGATTATCCATACTATCACCTACCTGCCTCTAGAGCACCATACTTACAGACCTGTATACATACATTGCATCCGTCACATTGTGCCTTATCTATTGTAATCTTTCCATCAACTTTAGATATTGCCGGACAGGCCAATTCGCTTACACATTTGTCACAATAATTGCAGTTTCCTTCTACAAAGTTGACCGGCGGCTTTTTAGTCAATCCTTTGATTAATGTACATGGAGCTTTTGATATGATTACAGCAGTATCATTTCTTTCAAATGCTTCCTTATAAGTTTTAACAACCTGTTCAAGGTTAAATGGATTTATTACGCGCACATAATCACATCCGCAAGCCAATGCAAGTTTACGGATTGATACCTCAGGAGCCTCATCGCCCATTCCGTCAACAGGAATTCCAGGGTTAGGCTGACCACCTGTCATTGCAGTAATCCTGTTGTCAAGAACTGTCAGAACAAAGTTGTGTTTGTTGTGGACTGCATTGATTAGAGGTGAAACACCGCTGTGGAAAAATGTGGAGTCTCCAATGAAGCTTGCAACCTTCTGGTCAGTTGAAACTGAAAATCCGCAACCGTCCCCTACGCTTGAACCCATTGACAGCAGGTAATCGGCAGCGTTGTATGGCGGATTGATTCCCAATGTATAGCATCCGATGTCTGACGCGAAAATAACGTCTTCAGGTTTCAGGCCAAGTTCTTCAATTGCAAGGTTTATTCCGTAATACATTGCCCTGTGTGGACATCCTGCACACAATACAGGAGCTCTTGAAGGGATATTTTCCTGCAGTTCCTCCAGGCTTGAAGAATAACTGACTACTTCTTTTTCATCGAAGTTTAAAACCTTGTCCAAACCTTGTGCAACGATGTCTGAATTGAATTCATGATAAAGAGGGAAAGTTCCATCCATTTTACCATGGACAATTACATCAAGGTTTTTGGCACCGATTGCGGCAAGCACATCCCTTTCAATGATTGGATCAACCTCTTCGACTATGAATACCTCATCCAAATCCTCCAGGAATTCAACGACCTTGTCCTGAGGGAAAGGATAGGAAAATCCTAATTTCAATATGTTGACATCCAAACCATTGAACTTTACAATATCGTGAGCATAGTTATATGCACTGCTTGAAGCTATCAATCCATATACCTTTTCATCGGAAAAGGTGATTTCATGATTGAATTCGCTTTTATTAGAGGTTCCTTCGATTTTTTTGATTTTGTCCCATAATCTGATATGCATGTCTCCCGCAAATGCAGGAACTGGAACATATTTTGATGGGTCCTTGTTGAAGTGGCCTCTCTTCCAGTGATTATCATTGTTTGATGAGTTATCATTAACGTCTCCAAATTCGACTACTCCCCTCATGTGTGAAACACGGGTGGTGGTTCTGACGATTACCGGCAAACCGAACTGTTCTGATAAGTCAAATGCATATTTGACCATGTCCTTTACTTCCTGACAGTTTGACGGTTCCAAAACGGGCACGTTAGCAATTCTTGCATAGTTACGTGTATCCTGCTCGTTTTGAGATGAAAAGAGTGAAGGATCATCTGCAGACAGAATTACCATTCCACCGGTTACTCCAGAGTATGCTGTAGTCATGAATGAGTCTGCCGCAACATTCATACCCACATGCTTCATGAAAGTGAAAGACCTCAGTCCTGAAGCGGCTGCGGTGGCAGCAACCTCCATGGCAACTTTTTCATTGGTGGAAAACTCAAAATAAATATTGGCATCCTTAGCCAATACTGACAATACATTTCCAATTTCTGATGAAGGAGTTCCGGGATATGTAGCAGCAATGGAAACTCCTGCCTCTATTACTCCTCTTACGGCAGCTTCATTTCCAAGCAAAAACTGTTTTTCACCGGACTCTCCGGTAACTAATTCTTTTAAATTCATTATGATTTCCTCAAAATTTATCGTTAATACATATAAAATATACTACTTCAAAGTATAAGTATTTTTCAAAAAAAAAGTTGAATTCCCAATTTCAGAGAATTCAAATTGAAATTAAATTCTAATCCCATTATTGCCACGGCAAATCCGAAAATGTCGGTAACTATATGAGTAATGTAGGAAACTAAAATATTTTTGGTCTTAATATATCCTTTGAACCACCCCATCCTATAGAGGATGGGGATTCCTGAATTATTTTCACTTAATAAGGTTAATTTAAGTATTTTTCAGGCTATCCCCGTTGAACCAGCGGTTTAGAATATTAATTGCTGCGTTTATATCTCTATCAAGTGTTTTTCCGCATTTTTGACATTTCCAGTTGCGTGTTTTGATTTTTAACTCTTTGTTTATGTGTCCGCAGTGGTGGCATGTTCGGCTTGTGTTGTGTGGTTTTACGAATTGTACTCCGTCTGTTTCGGGTTTGTAGAGTTGGAATTTGTCTTTTAGTCTTTTTATGAATCGCGATAGAGGAAATATCATGTTTTGTTCTCCTCCGATTAAGATCTTGATAGTAGAGTAGTTTTCTTCAAAGACTATGGTATCATATTTTTTAACTAGGTTGTAGGTTAGTTTTTCAATGTAGTCATTTAATTGGTTTGTTCTTTTGTTGTACCATTTTTGTAGTCTTTTTTGTAGTTTTTTCCATTGTCTGCTCATGTTTCTGCATT
>NZ_SUTK01000077.1 GCF_015062905.1 Methanobrevibacter thaueri | reverse complement strand
TTAGTGAAAAAAAGAATAGTATAGATGCCGTGCATCTACACAAAAATTAAAATTGATTATAAAAAGACCCATCCTCCATAAATGGCTCAACCGGGTCTTCACCTGCCAATGCTCTACTTTTATCCTCATGGAAATTTCCAGTAGGAGTCCAAAAACCATATCTTCCATCTTTATAACCATAAACTAAGTTTCCTTCTCTTCTTTCAACATATGTGTCTCTTGAAGTTGTTGATTGTGTGTCTACAACCTTTTCCTCTTCTTTAATAGTCAATTTCTGTGTTGTATTATTGCCTGTGTAGTTTTCATTCCCCGCATAAGATGCAGTGACATTATACTTGCCTTTCTTTAGCTTCAAATCCATCTTTGCCTTACCTTTGTCATCGGTTTTGATGGTTTTATTTGCCACAACCTTGCCTTTACTATCTTTAATTGTGATGTTGACCTTTTGTTTGGATAATGGTGTTTTGTTTAAATCAGTTAATTTAACAGTCAAGTCCTTGCCTTCATATAAAGTTTTATTGCTGGTTACTTTGATTTTTGTTGGTTCTTTGGCATGCATCGGCTTTAATACCATAAATCCGATTGCAGCAGCAAGAATAACAATTATCACAATCAATATTATAATGATATTTTTGTTTTCCATTTACTTTCACCTATTTTCTTGTTCTGTTGAATTCATTATATAATTCACAATATTGTCAAAATTTGTTATCTTTTATTTAACAGTTATCTTTACGGCATATATTGTCTTGCAGGATCTTTTTCAGGACCATCCAATGCTACACTATAACCTCTATGAGGATTTTCTGATTGTAAATCCTGTTTTCTCCATTCAGTATAAGCTTCCCTGTCATTAGGATCTCCAGTATATTCGGTTCTTGGTGGTTTTGATGATTGACCATCACTGCTACTTGTATCTTGTTCACTAACAGTTTCTTTGACTTTTTCTTTAATTGTCAATTTTTGTGTTGTGTTGTTTCCCGTGTAGTTTTCATTTCCATCATAGCTAACTGTTACATCATATTTTCCTTTCTTCAAATTCAAATCCAGTTTTGCCTTACCCTTATCATTTGTTTTTACGGTTTTATTTGCCACAACCTTACCTTTGCTGTTTTTGACTGTGATATTGACTTTTTGTTTGGACAGCGGAGTCTTGTTCAAATCAGTCAACATCACTGACACATCATCTCCTTCGTATAAAGTTTTATTACTAGTTACTTTGATTTTTGTTGGTTCTTTGGCATGCATAGGCTTTAATACCATAAATCCTATTGCAGCAGCAAGAATAACAATTATCACAATCAATATTATGATTATGTTTTTGCTTTCCATTTGAATACGCTCCCATCAATATTTTCCTACATATGAACCTAACTTGATATTGCCCTGTGAATCATGGCCTCCGTAGGTGTAATATCCATCACCTGCCAAAACATAATTTTGACCGCCGGAGGTTTCAATCAATGCCAATTCCTGCTGGCTTTCGACAGTCCTATAACTACCTATTGCAGGATTATATTTTGGATAATCTGAAGATCCTCCACCTGATTCCGAATTGGATTTAGATGATGAAGTCTGATTATCGTCAACCAATTTTGTTTTTGCCTTTACAACACTGATGTTAACATCAACTGATGTTGCAGAATACTTATCGTTTCCGTTGAACTTGCATTCAACAGTATATACTCCTTCATTATCCACTTTCAGTTTGGCCCTGCCTTTTGAATTTGTCTTGACATCCTTATCAATTGTCTTTCCGTTCTTATCCGTTAGCTTCATTTTGACCATCTGGTCTGAAATCGGATTTCCGTTGCTATCGCTTAACTTGGCTGACACAGAATCTCCGACATTAATGCTTTTGTGAGTAATTGCCAGATTCGAGTCCATCTTGTTCATTGATGATGAAAGCATCACTGCGGCAAGTCCCATAACGGCAATAATCACAATTAAAATTATAATAATTTTTTTGTTTTCCATAAATGTCCTCCACATAATGGCAATTCATGAATAAATGTATGGGCATTAGCTATAAGCTACCCCAACCATGTGTAACAATATTTCCATCCTGGTCAACGACTCTGAAATAACCGTCATCATATCCCACTCTTTCAAGACCATTACCTATGGATCTGCGTCCAATTTCATGTTCTCCAGGGTTCCATCCATCAGGAGTTATTTTATATTCCTCTCTTTGACTATTTTGTGAAGAAGAACTGCTTGATTGTGATAGCTCTGCCTGAACAACTTTTTCTTTAATGGTTAATTTCTGTGTTGTATTGTTTCCAGTGTAGTTTTCATTTCCACCATAATTTGCAGAAACATTATATTTTCCTTTCTTCAAGTTCAAATCCAGTTTTGCCTTACCTTTGGAGTTTGTTTTCACGGTTTTATTTGCAACAACCTTGCCTTTGCTGTCTTTGACTGTAATGTTGACCTTTTGCTTGGACAATGGAGTCTTATTCAAATCAGTCAACTTTACTGACAAATTATCTCCCTCATATAACGTTTTATTGCTATCAACTTTGATTTTTGTCGGTTCCTTGGCATGCATCGGCTTTAATACCATAAATCCTATTGCAGCAGCAAGAATAACAATTATCACAATCAATATTATAATGATATTTTTGCTTTCCATTTAAGTTCCTCCCATTAAACTAATACTATTTATACACAAATTATATAATAATATTTTCTACAATGAAAACAATATGCCAATAATCAAAATAAGATGATATTTTGATAATTTTTTCCAAAAAACAGATGAATAAACGGCCAATTAGACAAGAAACTATAAGCAGTGGGGCATGAATACCTTTCACTTGCCAAAAGAAATCCGATAAAGTTTCCAAACAAGTCAGCAGGCGAATTTTTCATCAAAAGGACGGTTGTGCACTGGCCTTAAGCGATGATTATTATTAAAACCACCCTAAAAAGAGGATTTTTTCATTATTTCAAATTTGGAAATTCCCTAATCCTGTATAATGCTGTCGGACATGCCAAAATGAAACATGCCACTGATGTGAGGATAAGCAAAAGCCCTGCTTTTTCATCGATGAATATTCCCCCTATAAATACTCCGACTGCCCTGTTCATATTGTTGATGAAGAGGTATGCACCGTTTGCAAATTCAGGAGCTTCCCTTATTGATGAGCTCAACCAGTATTGGGAAATCGTATGCATTGAACCGTCCATAAGGCCGAAAAGGATTAACTGTACGAATGTGAATTCTGGAACTTCAATTCCAAGGCCTAAAAATATGACAACAACTGCAAAGACAATCGGATAGATTACAATTGGAAGATTGTTCCTTTTGCCAATGAAATATCCAAAAAGACTTGTTCCGCAAACTGCAACTATACCGTTGGCAAATAGGAAAATTGATATTAAATCAGCTGGAATCTTGGTGAGAACTTCCAGCACTACTGAAAAATAATTGTAAATCATGCTTATTGCAACACCGATAAATATGGTGAATGGCAATGATACCAGAAAACGTTTGTTCCTTGCAGATTTGATGTTTTCAATTGTGCTTCTTTGGTGGCCTTCCATTTCAGGAAACAGAAGCCAAATACCCGCAAGGCCAATAACATTGACCAAAAGGAGCCATACATTTACAAATGCATATCCGAATGTCATGCCTATATGGGTGGATATTGACAATCCCAATATGGATCCGGCAGAAACACCCAGAACAACCTTGTTCACATTGCCAGAGCCCAGTTCTCCCATTACTGTCAGGGCAATACTGATTGCTGATGAATAGAAGAATGCGGGAATCAGCCTGATGAATAGGGCAAGATAAAAGTTATCGATGAAAATCTGCAGGAAACTGCTTAATATGAAAACCGATAGGGAGATGATGAAAAATCTCTTTCTTTCATATTTGGAAAAATAGAACGGCAGGAATAAACCAGTAACGCTCAATATCAATGCAAACAATGCGACAAAGAGACTGGCCATTGTTATCGGAACACTGAAATATTCTGCAATCAGTGGAATTATACCTGGAATGCTTAAAAATGTTGACAGCGAAAAGGCCATCAGAAACATACTGAAAGTAATCTTTTTTAACATATCCTATCTCCCATTACAACTTAAATGGATTTTAATATTATATTATAACATTATCCTTTGAACTACCTCAACTTTATAGAAGTTAAGGCTTCTTACTTCACGGACTGTATACTCTAATAAGAATAGGATTACCGTGCTACCTCCTCGTTCCGAAGGTTCAGACAGATTCAATTAATACTTCTTTTTAAACATGGTTATCGTTGAAAAAGTTTAATCTAATTGAGTCATTGTCATTTATTATTATTTTTTTTTTGTTATCTTGTTATTTAAATTTCATCAGCAAGCATTTAAAGTAATGCCTACCTTTTTGCAATTCATCCATGACTTAAAGAAGTCATGGTATTCTAGCATGTTTAAGATAAATCTTCAAAACGATTAAGAATTTTTTAACAAATCTTCCAAATACACATATGTATTAAAAGATAGAATATTGATTAATTCAGAAATGGCTTTTATGAAATCTTTGTCATTACTTATAATCACTAAATCCTTGATGGTATTATTTTTCAGATATTCATGAACGTCAAAAAGAATCTTTTCGTCTTCACCATGGAAATAATCTCTAAGTGATTTTTTATCAATGACTTCCAAAACATTTGAATCCTTATTTTGATGAGCGGGAATGAAATTCATTTTCTTTAAGCAGTCTTTTTTACCGGTTCTGTGTTTTGATTCAAAATTTCTAAAATAGTTATTGAATTCT
>NZ_SUTK01000076.1 GCF_015062905.1 Methanobrevibacter thaueri | reverse complement strand
ATTCTACAGGACAGACGAGAGAGTTAAAATTATCACACAGATTTACAAGGATCTTGGCTATGACAAGATATTGGGCACATTGGATGACGATATCGAATACATTGACGATATTAAAAATAATCGTGCAAGTGCAAGTAAAACTGGAATCTACAGTGCCGATACCGTACTGGTGCCATTGGAAGATGGTGACAGGGCTGAGATATTGAAAAAGAGCGGCAAGAACATATTGACAATAGATTTGAATCCACTTTCAAGGACTTCAAAGATGTCTGACGTTTCAATCATGGACAATATCGTTCGTGCAATTCCATTCATGACAAAAATAGCTGAAGATTTGAAGACTCAGGACAAGCAGGTGCTGATGGAAATAGTTAACGAATTTGATAATGAGGAAAACCTTAAAGAATCATTGGAACAAATTAAATTAAAAGAGTGAATATAATGAACGTAATGGGAATATCAGGTATGCCGGGTTCCGGAAAAAGCATAATTTCAGACATTGCTGCTGAAAGAGGTGCAATCATCGTTAGTATGGGCGACATCATCCGTGAAGAATCTAAAAAAAGAGGCGAAAGCTCCAAGGAAACTGCAAAAAATCTTAGAAAAGAATTTGGCGAGTATATCGTTTCTGAATTGACCATAAAAAAAATTAAAAAGATACAGGAAGAAGGCGTTGAAAATACAATTGTCGTTGAAGGGATAAGAAGCCTTCCTGAAGTTGAGATGTTCAAGGAAAACTTTGACAACTTCATCATTCTTTCAATATTTGCAAATCCTAAATTAAGATTTGAAAGATTGAAAATAAGACAAAGAGAAGACGATTCCGACGATTACAACGTGTTTAAAGAAAGAGATTACACTGAATTAAAGTTCGGTATTGGATCAGTCATTTCACTTTCAGACAAGCTCATCATTAACGAAAGTGACATGGAAAGTTGTATTGAAGAGATAAATAACTATTTTGATGAAATCAACTTATAATTATTTATCTTCCAAAATAGCATCTTCGATAATGTAAACACCACTGTCAAGATGCCATTCTTTTTTATATTTAATTATTTTAAGTCTTTTTTTAAAAATAGGTCCATCAATGGCTAATGTTTCAGCTTCACCGCCCTCAAAGGCAATGTCAAGACGATATTTTTCATTGAGCTTTACAAGCTCATCAACGGTTTCATCGTCAATGACCCTTCCAAGCCATGACTCGTCAAGTCCCCATGCTGCCACTCCACAAATCATTATCTTAAAGCCGAGTGAAACTATTTTTCGCATGTATTCCAACTCGTCAACGTGCCAGTATGGTGAGATAATCTCCAATCCCACTTCATCGCCCAGTTTCTCTATCCTTGACTTTTGATAAACTGAGTAAAGGGCACCGGTGTATATGGCCTCAATGCCCAAATTTTTCAAATCTTTGAAGGCAACTTTTAAATCTTCAAGTTCCTCTTCCTTAACTCCATCTGTTTCAACAGACATTATCGGAATGTCAAGTGCCTCTGCAAGCAGATCAGTGACATGAATATTTGGAACATGGAACATGTATGACTCGTCATTTTTGGATTTCATCGAAAGAAGATATTTTACATCTTCCTTCGCTTCCAATGCGGCATAAACCGCCATGGTGCTGTCCTTGCCTCCAGAAAATAGTACTGCAACATTCATAATTATCTTTTACGCTTAGTGTTGAGGAACTTTCTGAATCTTCTGTATGCAGGAACAACAGAGTCCATGTATATTCCAATTATTGCCACGATGACTCCAATTCCACCGCAGACAAGTGTAAACTCAAGATCTGATAACATTGATGCATTGGTATTGTTCACACTGTCCTGGATTGGTCCTTCAATATGTGATGCCACTACTCCCTTTTGAAGCAATGCGTCTTCGAAATCATTGAGTTTGGATGAGTCGATGACAAGCACTGCATGGATTTGAGCGTATGATATGGTATCATCATAAACCAACTTATACCAATCTGAAAATGATTTTAAAGCTTCAGATGCAGTGTAGTTTTCCGCCAAGTCAATTTGGATTGCATTTGAGGTTACATTGTATTTCTCGTAATGGGAATCAATATTACCAACAATGGAATCGAAGTATGCGTGTTCCTGTTCGTTGAAGCTCCACATCGGAATCGAGACAGATGTTTCGTCAAATGACTTGAAACCCTCCATTGAGGACAAATCGCTTCTCAATTGATTTGTATCAATCGATGAAGATAAATCTAAATATAATGTTTCTTCATTATTTGGCATATTGCTCTCAACAGCACTTGCCATTGCCGGCAATTCCTGATAAATTGGCTCTAAAAAGAATGCTCCCCCAATTGCGCCAATGAAAAAGGCCACAGCCAATACCAAAAGCACTTCACGCTTTGGCATGTAACGCCTTAGCATGCCTATTGAAAAGACAAACGCCATCATGATAATGAATAAAACAATGTAAATTATACTAGTAATAATATCCATAACATTCACACCAATTTTAAGTGTTATACTTTAATATTAAAAAATAATACTTAAAATAACTTTGTATGAAATTTGGCTATTTTTCATAGATTTTCATGTTTTCACTGCCCACCGGCCACTCAACGATTATCGTATTTGTCCCCTTGCCTATTGGCAGTGATGTTCTTTTCAGGTTTGAATTGCAATCAACATTAACAATCTTGCTTGCTCCATCATTAAGCTTTAGCCTACATGATACATGAGTGCCGGACACATCGATTTTGTGAGAATCCTTTGAGACGATGTCTACACTTTGTCTTGAACCCTGACCTTGGCCGTAAACGCTTTCAATGGCATTGGATAGCTTTGATAAATCTGATTTCACATCCAGTGAATCTGACACGTCAAGAGGGTTTTGGATTGTCAGATGGGTCAATGGCAATGTGAATGCAACGAGAAGAATCAGTGCCACTGCAAATATGAGCATATATTCCAATGATACCTGTCCCTGACTGTCCATCATATCACCAGCACAAGGTTTTTTGTAAAAATCATCATGATGTCCCCGTAGAATACTGCAATAAGCAATCCTGCAAGAATGGCTGGGGTGAATGGGTATGAAACCTTTATGGATATCTCGTCGCCAATGAATCCCTGAACGCTCATTATCTTTAAAAGATTCTCCTCTTTTTTTGTTATTCCACCGGCGCTGATGGACTTGAAATAGTATTTGCATCCCTCATCCCTGTTCCTGTATACTTTCAGGTTTCCATCAGCCTCCTCTATAAGCTCAACAATGTGCTCATCTTCAAAATAATAGCTGTTTACAATGTTTCCCTCCTTCACGTCCCTAACCTTTATTCTCCTATTGAGGGCACGCTCCTTTATATAGTTCAGGCTGGTTGGGCTGAAGACATTGAATAGAATGTCAATGTTGTTCCTGAAGAGATCCCTCCTGATTATCATATATGCCACGAAAATCACAAGGAATGGAAATGACACCAGGATGCTGTTTACAACCACACTGAACGAGAAGGGATATATTGACATGACCGGGAAAACATGCAAGAAGTCGATGTTTAGTCCCGATGGTATTACTGTGGCAATGCCTGTAAACAGTCTCACGTCACCACCTCCCCACATTGACAATTGCCATAGCATATAAGTTATGGAATAGGTGATTACCATCGAAATAAATGAGGCTAGAATGAATTTAATGTTAGATGAAATCAGTGACAAAATCAGGTTTGTGGCCAGGCCGAAAATCATCATCATATAGCATAACGCGTCGGGAACAAAACCCTTGCGAACATCAAAAATTGTCGCTAAAATTGAAAACAAAATTGTAATAACTATTTGAATTAAAAATATGGTACTGAAATTCATAAGTATATTATTTTACAACAAATAATATAAATTAAGCAGAAAGCAAGCATGCAAAATTGCTTTCAACTTGTAAAAAAAAGAATAATTAATTTTTAGAATACTCATAGATAGCTTCTAAAAATGATTTGAATAAAGGATGTGGCCTGTTAGGTCTTGACTTGAATTCCGGATGGAACTGGCAACCTATAGCCCAAGGGTGATCAGGCAATTCCACAATCTCTACAAGGAAATCATCAGGACTTGTACCAGAAATGATTAAACCTTTTTCCTGCAAGTCATCCCTATAGTCATTGTTGAATTCGTATCTGTGCCTGTGACGCTCTTCAATATCTATTTCGCCATAAGCCTCATAGGTTTTGGTTCCTTCAATGATTTTACAGTCATATGAACCTAAACGCATTGTTCCACCCATGTTCTTGATTTTCTTTTGCTCTTCCATCATGTCAATTACAGGGTCCACAATGTCATCACCGAATTCAGAACTGTTGGCTTCAGGGTATCCGTTTCTTCTTGCGAATTGGGTTACCATGGATTGCATTCCAAGACATATTCCGAATAAAGGAACATTGTTTTCGATTGCATAGTCGATAGCGTCCAGTTTACCTTCAAATCCTCTTTCACCGAATCCTCCAGGTATCAATATACCGTCAAATTCCTTCAATGCATCCTGGTCAAGCTCTTCAACATCTGAACTTAGGTACTTGATGTTTGCCTTGACGCCGATGCTTGCGGCTGCGTGAAGCAGGGATTCACGGATACTGATGTATGAATCTTCAAGCTCAACATATTTTCCAACAATACCAATTGTTACTTGTGGATCTGTTGTCTTAAGGGATTTTACGATTTCCCTCCATTCATCAAGTTTGGAGGTGTCCGCTTCAACATCCAATCCTATACGATTTACTATTAGCTGACCGATATTGCGGTCTTCTAGAACTAAAGGCACTTCATAGATTGTGCCTGCATCAGGAGTGTTGACTACT
>NZ_SUTK01000021.1 GCF_015062905.1 Methanobrevibacter thaueri | reverse complement strand
CTTGACTACCTTAACTTCTCCTGTAAAGTAGTCGAATTCTGTTTCAACATGAGTGAAACCATTTATTCTTGAAATGATTAGTGCAGCATCCTTTCCGAGTCCGTTTAAAATTACCCTTAAAGGTTTCTGGCGCACTTCGTTAGCTGAGTTGGCAATACCTATTGCACCTTCAGCTGCAGCAAAACTTTCATGGCCTGCAAGAAATGCAAAGCATTCACTTTCATCGCTTAAAAGCATTGAAGCCAAATTACCATGACCTAAACCAACTTGCCTGTCATCAGCAACACTTCCAGGAATACAGAAAGCCTGCAGCCCTTCACCAATTGCCTTTGCAGCATCTGACGCCTTTGTGCATCCTTGCTTAATGGCTATTGCAGCACCTAAGGTGTATGCCCAGCAGGCGTTTTCAAAACAGATTGGTTGAACGCCCTTAACTATTTCATATGGGTCAAAACCTTTGTCAAGGCATATCTGTTTAGCTTCTTCAAGGTCTTTGATATCATATTTTTCCAAAACAGGAATGATTTGGTCGATTCTTCTTTCGTAACTTTCAAATAAACTCATTTCAATCACTCCTTCCTCGGATCAATTTTTTTGGCGGCATCATCAAATCTTCCGTATTGGCCGGTTGCGTTTTCGATGGCTTCCATTGGGTCTACGCCATCCTTGATTTGAACAAGCATCACGCCAAGGTTAATGTATTTGTAACCTATGATTTCATCATCTTCATCAAGCCCTAATTCTGTAATGTAGCCTTCAGTAAGCTCCAGGTATCTTGGACCTTTAGCTTTTGTTGAATGAATTGTTCCAACTTGGCTTCTGTGGCCTTTTCCCAAATCCTCAAGGCCGGCACCAATCTGAAGACCCCCTTCTGAAAATGCAGACTGGGTTCTTCCATAAACAATTTGTAAGAATAATTCGCGCATTGCGGTGTTAATCGCATCACAGACCAAATCTGTGTTTAAAGCTTCAAGGATTGTTTTTCCAACAAGTATTTCACCAGCCATTGCAGCTGAATGAGTCATTCCTGAACATCCTAAGGTTTCCACCAATGCTTCTTCAATGATTCCTTCCTTAACGTTTAATGTCAACTTGCAGCATCCTTGTTGAGGCGCACACCATCCAATTCCATGGGTAAAACCTGAAATATCACTTATTTGCTTTGCTTTAACCCATTTACCCTCTTCAGGTATTGGAGCAGGGTCATGATTTGCGCCTTTTTTTACCTGACACATATTTTCAATTTCTGTTGAATATATCATCTTCTTTCTCCAAAACTTTTTTGTTAATTTAATATATTTGTTTTTTCATTAATAGTATTTTTGCAAGCAAATAGTAAATAAACATCTGATGGTATAGGTTACATTAATTCCAATTGCAGTAATCAATTTCAAACAAGATTATATTGAAAGGACAATTGATTTAATTGAAACCAAAACAATTGCGGCATATATTATTGATGCATTCTTGGATAATTTTAGTGGAAAATATTAATTAGTTTTTGTTACAAAATAGAAATCATGAAAATATTCATTAATGCAGATGACTTCACGAAAATCGCCCTAAAAACAAAGGAAGAACTGGTAAATTGTTGCGAAGAGCGGGACATTGAAGTTGCAAGCGACATTTCACAAGCAGATATTCTTTTTTCAATCGGCGGAGACGGAACATTTCTTAATACCGCAAAAATGACAGACAAGCCAATCATAGGAATAAATACCGGAACATTGGGCTATCTAACAGAAGTCAATCCCAGCGATATGAAAAAGGCTCTGGAAAATATACTGAATGACAATTACACCATTGAAAACAGGATGATGGTAGAGGGAAAAATCCTAAAAGCCAATGGTGACGAGATAAAGATATCAGAATCACTGAATGAAATAGCCATTTCCAAAAACGTCAACGGAGTCGTGAGATTCGATGCAATAGTCAATGACAAGCTGATTACCTCATATATTGCCGACGGCATATTGGTATGCACTCCAACAGGCTCAACAGCATATAACCTGTCATGCGGAGGTCCTATTGTCGACCCGACAGCAGAAATATTGACACTGACACCGATAGCTCCGCATACTGTGCTCAACAAAAGCATAGTCCTCTCAAAAAAATCAAACATAAAAATAAAAATAACAGAACTAAGGGAAAATACATCCGCTTACGTTCTGAATGACGGCATTCCAAACAAACTGGAAAGCGGAGACATTGTCGAGATTGAAAAATCAGACAAGATTACAAAAATAATAAAACTGGAAGATAGAAGCTTCATCGACACAATTCGTGAAAACATCAGTTAACCGTAATGCATTCATTCGGACAGATTGCCATGCATACCTTGCAGCTTTTGCATACCTGAGCGTCACGGACGGTTGACACATCATCCATAATGATTAAAACATTATTTGGACATGCGATTGTGCATTTCTCACATCCTTCACAGTCATCTGTGTTGATTTCGATGTGGGAATCCTCGCTGGCTTCTTCCTTTTTTTCTTTCTTCTTTCTTTTAAACAAAGAGCCTAAACCCATATGACATCCCCATTACCTGCAAAAAAGAGATTACATATGAAGTAACTCTTCAGAAATTCCATAATCATCATATTTTTGAGCGATTTTGTCGACTGTACCGTCCTTGAACATTTCATCCAATGTTTTTTGAACCTGGTCTCTCATCTCATCGTTTCCTTTTTTGAATGCGACACCGTATTTTTCATGTGTTACATGTTCATCAAGTATCTTGAAATCAGTGTCGTGGAATCTTTCAGTTATTCGATAGTTCGCAGACGGAAAATCCATAATAACTGCATCACATATTCCTGAGCCAAGGTCCATTAATGCGGTGTCATCATCTCCAACCTTATTGATTTCTGCAAAAGAATCTTTTAATGTTTTATTGTTCTGGATTGCATTATATGCGCTGCTTTCACTCTGTACCTCTAAAACCTTGCCATTCAAATCGTCTAATGAATCAATTCCTGAATTTGATTTTACGACAATGACTTGGGAACTGTTAAAGTATGGATCTGACCATGTATAATCATCTTCCCTTCCGTCAATTGTAAATTCACTCCAGATGCAGTCAATCTCATTTGCATTGAGTTCGACCTCTTTGCTTTCCCAATCGATAATTGGCTGAGCCTTGAATGTCCAGTTATTTCTTTTTGCAACTTCCTTTGCAAGATCTAAATCAAAACCAATATATTCTCCATTGGCATCTTTATATCCGAATGGTGGAAACTCACTGAATCCTACAACAAATGTTTTTTCGTCATTTGAACCTGAGGAACTGTCACCATTTAAAAAATCAAGAAAACCTTCGGCACTGACGGCACCCACAGTTAAAAATGCGGCCAGCACCAATGTGAAAACTAAAATTATTTTTTTATTCATATTTACCCCTTTAGCAATAATAAGTTAAAAATATTCAAATTTCTATTTAAAATTAAGTATATATTTTAGTTTATATAAATTTTGAGTAAATAAAGAAAAAAAATAATTGTTGAATAGGTTTAGAATTTCAAACCTAATTCATAAGCTTCTTTTAATTTGTCCTCTTGCTCTTCAGCAACAATGCCTGCTGGACCTGCGCTTCCCGCATCCACATGGCCGATTACATCATAGCCCATGAATGTGAATGGAGAGAATTTGGTCATTTCAATATAGTTCGCATAGGTTTCTTCAGGCTGGTTTTCAGTAAATATCAATGCAGCTTTTCCAGATAAGCTTTTATCCGGATTTTGACCGACTGCATAGAACCTGTCAATGATTAATTTACCTTGTGCAGACATTTGACCGTAATAGATTGGTGTTGCAAAGATTACACCATCTGCAGCGACCAAATCATCAATGATTTTGTTTCCGTCGTCTGCCCTTACACATTCAGGGTTTTCAGCACAGTACATGCATGCTTTACATGGTGCAATGTCACATTTTTCAAGGTAGTATTTGACTACTTCACCGCCATTCTCTTCAATTCCTTTTATCATTTCGTCCATCAATACGTCACAGTTTCCACCTACACGAGGACTTGCTTGAAGTGCTATAATTTTCATTTTAAACAATCTCCTAATATGATAATTAAAGATATATATTTTAAATATTAAATAATTTATGTAAAGGTGGACAAATGATTAAGATATAAGTCATAGTTCCTGTTTACAACATTGAAAATACTTAAAATAATGTTTAAACAGCCACTGCAGAAACATTAGAATCATATTGAAAAACTAGAAAAAAATTAGGAATGAACATGATTTAATCAATCCACCAAATAATTCAAATTTACCAAACATTAGTGCTTACCATGAAATTATCAAAATCAAAAATAAATACTTACCTGAAATGCCCATTGGAGTTCAAGTTTCAGTATATCGATGAAATTGAAGTCGAACCCAATAAATACATGGTTTTGGGAAGTGATGTTCATTCTGTGGCCGAAACATTTGCCGACAAGTTCGGAGATGAACTCGACAATCTGAATATCAAAAATGAGCTTATCAAAATTGCCAACGATTTGGAAATGGGACCTGACATTGCGGAACATGTTGAGAATTTGGGACTGTTTTTCAAGGAAGTCTTCGTGGACAATGACTATAAACTCTTCAGCCAGGAGGAATATCTCCATGATGAGAACCATCGCTTTTCAGGAATATGCGACATTATTCTTGAGGATGAAAACGGAGATCTGGTTGTCATTGATTATAAGACCACCGATTCAGGAAAATTTTCAAAATATCGCCTTGAACTGTGCTATTATAAGCTGCTCGTTGAAAATGTGTATGACAGGAACGTTTCAAGTGTCGGAATATTCTTTACAAAAAACGGACGTTTGAGACTGCTTGACGTATGTGAAGATGATAACAAGCGCAAGTACCTGAACTCATCTGAAATCAATGACGCGATCGATACATTCTATAAAGTCAGATATCAGGTAAATACGGGAAATTTTTATCCTAAAAGACAGTTTTTATGCAGATTCTGCACTTACAAGCATATCTGCGATGAATATTATTAGATCTTTCTTTTTGACATTACCTAAACAATAGGGGGATGGACAAATAATAGCATAGTTTCATATGCTATCATTCATCCTTATATTCATTTGTAACCGAATCGTTGTTTGCGTGTTTTCTGTCTATTCCTGATTCAGTTACCTAAACAGCCAAAAAAACCATATCCCGTGCAATTTATAGAACTCACAAATCGAACGAATTGATTTTAACGGATAATATGAATATTTGAATTACACCAGATATTTAATGCCAATGAGAATAAGCACTGGAATTTAAATGGTTAGTAGGCACCAACACAAAAAATTGGCAAATGTTTTCTGGCCATGATAATAATTGGATCTTTATGATATAAATATTTTTAGGTATGCCTAAATTTTACTGAAACTAAAAAAAATAATGAAGTTAAGAGGATGTTTCCCCAACTTCTTCAAAATCTACCTTTTCACCAATCAGTTTAAGACCGACGTACATTGCAACGATACCTATAGGCAAGGAGAAGTAGAATGGAACTCCTAAACCTGCTGGGATATAACCGATGAATATTGTGATTATACCAACAAAAATTGAATAGTACATCTGGGTGGTAACGTGATCAATGTGGTTACAGCTTGTTCCCATGGATGACAGGATTGTTGTATCTGAAATCGGGGAACAGTGGTCTCCGAAAATTGCTCCGGTCAATACACCACTTGTTGCAACGATTGTAAAGGACATGTCTCCTGAACTGATTGCCCATGCAAGTGGAATAGCAAGAGGCATCAGGATACTCATTGTACCATAGGAAGTACCTGTCGCAAAGGATATCAATGCTCCCAAAACGAAAATCAATGACGGCACGATAAAGGCAGGTATTGTGCTGCTCAGAACTCCTACCAGATAATCTGCAGTTCCGACCTCACCGATAACGGCACCGAGTGACCATGCAAGAAGCAAGATTACTCCGGTAATGGTAATTGTCTTCATACCTCCAATCCATTCGGATATTGCATCCTCAATGGTAAGAATCCTTTCACCGACAGCCATCACAATGGCTACAATTGAAGCCAATAGAGCTGCCTGGAAAAGGGCAACGGATGCATCTGATTGGGATAATGCAGTGTAGATACCATTGAATGATAATGGAGAGGACTTCATGATTGCAATGAGTGCCTGGTCTTCCCCACCTAAAATAGTAGTGTATCCGCTCCAGTAAAATGCAATGAGTGCACCGATAATCAGAGTACCGATAGGGATAATTGCATTCCAAACGGATAGTTTTATGCCTTCAACTGGTTTGACTTCCTCAAATCCAGGAGCTTCTAATACCATAATCTCTTCATCATCTTTTCTGGCACGAGCTTCCTGTTCCGCCTTTTTCATTGGACCGAATTCATATAGGGTCATAGCGGAAATTACGATAAAAATCAAGATAAATATGTTATAGAACCTGTACGGAATAGTCTGTAGGAAAATTCCAAAACCGGTAATATTAGTTACTCCAACAGATTTGAAACCAGCTGCAATCAAACTGATTTCCAAACCGATCCAAGTGGAGATAATAGCAATACCAGCCACAGGTGCTGCAGTTGCGTCAACTACAAATGCTAATTTTTGTCTAGATACATGGAGCTTGTCCATTACAGGTCTCATAATAGGACCAACAATCAAGGAGTTTGCATAATCGTCAAAGAATACACATAATCCTAATAACCATGTGAATAATTGAGCTTTTCTAGGAGTGTCAGCCCTTTTTGCAAATGCATCTGCAAGAGCCTTTGCCCCTCCCATCTTTGTCACCAATTGGATGATACCACCAATAAGCAAACATTGAAGGATGATTCCAGCATTCCAAGGGTCAGCCATACAATTGATGATCTGCACACACATATTCAGGAATGCATTTACTATTGTTGAAACGATGTTTATATCGTTTACGCTCAACATGAATTCCCCAACAAATACCCCGATGAATAAAGAGAGTATTGTCTCTTTGGTTATGAATGCCAGCGCAATAGCAATAAGAGGAGGCAGCAATGTCAGTATGCCGAACCTCACTGAATTGTCAGCACCGGCAGGTGTTGAAGAAATCCATAATGATAGAACGAAAAGAGCAATAATTGAAAAAGCTGCAATTAAACCTAATTTCATTTTGTCATTCATTTATTATCACACCATTTTCCTATACATTTATAAAATTTTAATCAATTTAAAATAAATTAATTTTAATATGTACAGTTTAATATTTGATTTTAATAATATAAAAATATTATTTTTTAAAAATGACTATAAAGGAACAGAATTTCATAAAATAAACTAAAATAATAAATTTAATCAAAAATTTGAACAATCTTTTTTAATTTCATTAATAATGTCTATAATATATTCATCTTTTTCAAATTTATTGAGATAATTTAAACAAATTTCTATAGAAGCTAAGTCTTCATGAATATAGAAATAGTTTTCAAAATCAGTGTAATCGATTATTTCCATGTGATATTTATTCCAGAAATGAAGAGGATGTGACTTTAGAAATCCGCATCCTTCAGGAGTAATATGATCCTGGGCAAAATAGCCGTTAACATCCAAAAACCCATTCAGCTCATTCCAATTGATGTTATAGGTATTTTCAATAGCGAATATGGCATAATCCATATCTATTTTTTCTTCAATCATCTTTAGGAACTTGTATGCGATGAATCTGATATCCTCTTCAAAATCGCTTTTTTCATGACTGATTGAATTGAACAGAGCATTTTCCATTTCATCAAAGTCATAATCCAGGTTTATCCCACAGAAATGGCAGAACCTGTCATGGGTATCAGTGGGCATGCCGCAATATGGGCAGACGTCATCATGCAATGTAATCCTCCCATCATGGTTTTCATCAAAGAGGTATGCCAACCGGATAAGAAGCGAATCATTCAATATCATTCCCGCTTCATATTCCTCCCTGATTTGGCTTTTAATCTCCAGTGCCTTCTGTTGAGTGATGTGAGCATCATCAATCATGGATTGGATATAAAATGAAAATTCACCCTCCGGACCAATGATTTCATCAAGAGTATAGGTTTTTAATGGCAGATTCTCCTCCAAATCAAGGATAACGTTCATGATTTCAACATCCCTGTCCTTGAATATTTGGGAAATATCCATGAAATAATCATCGCAAAGGCCATTTCTATATTCAATGCAATCATAATGAATGATGTCATAATTCAATGGGGCGCTATAGGCAACATGTGACCTTTCGGCATCAAGGATATGGATGCTGGCACAGATGTCAAGGTCATAGAAATGGGTGGACAGTTCCTCAAGGCCATACTCCCCATTTGAAAGGACATGATCGGCAGGAACTACAAACTCAATGGCACTTGCAACAATGTTGTCGGTGATTTTTGAGGAAAAACCATATTCAATCAGCAGTTCAACAATCAGCCTGGTCGGTTCCATAATGCTTGGCTTGTTCTGTTCGGCCATTGTTGATGTAAGCTCATTTAAAAGGAATGAATTTCCCCTGTACTTCGGCAAAACATAGATGTTGTTCAGTGCCAGAGTCATGAATTCCCTTGAAAAATCATATGAACAGAATCCTACAACATTATTTTCAAAAATCAGTTCCTTGAATAGGTTGCATTGGCTGTACTTTAATATGAACCCTTCCTTTTGAATGGAATCATAGATTTCGGGATAATATTCCTGCAATATCTCAGAAACATTCAATGTGCCTTCGCTTAAAAATACCCTCTGGGTGCCATCATTTCTTGAAATAATATTCATTATATTCCTCATTTTTAATTATGATTATATTAGATTGAGCCATATATAAATTATTCGGTAAAAAATTTAGTTATTACTAAAAAAAGGAATAAAATTTAGATATTGCTAAATTTAAAAAAATAAATGAAGCAAACCTAAATTTCACTATTTTCTAATAGTTATTTTATTTTTTATTTTGACGCCTTTAAAGCTGGTCAGTATTGTATACTTGCCCACCTTCAACTTTTTGATTTTGACTGTTGCAACTCCTTTCTTATTTGTTTTTGCAGTGTATTTTTTGTTTTTGATTTTAAAGGTAATCTTTTTGCCTTTCAAAGCCTTTCCGTTGGAGTTGACAAGCTTTGCAGTGAATTTTAAAACCTTGCCCTTTTTAATTGACTTGTTCTTAGCCGTTAGTGTAGGCTTGATTTTTATTTTATTGGAAACCTTGAATCCCTTATAATCAACAGTTACGGAGTAGGTTTTTGCTGCCAATTTATTCAATTTGACACTGGCAAAACCGTCTTTATCGCTTTTGGCAATGTATGACTTTCCACCTATCATGATTTTGATCGGTTCCCCTTTGAGGATATTGCCGTTGTCATCATGAACCCTGACTTTAAAGACCTTATTTGACCCGTAGTACATTACAACATCCCGATTGTCACTCAAGCGGGGAATAATCTGAATGGCTCGGGTGATGTTATCGTTGTTAAAAGGGTTTATAAGAACCAAATCATATTTTCCAACGCCCAATCTTAAATTGAATGTCATTACTCCATTAACATCGCTGGTCAGATTATACTGATAATTGTTTAGGTTCAAAATCATTGTCTTTCCGGAAATAGGATTGCCGAACTGGTCGGATAAAATAATCCTGTAATCTGAATTGTAGGTAAAAACATTATCCTTGGCCAAATCCACATTCAACATAATTTCCAATTCGTAACTTCCCTTGGATGAACTGTAATTCTCTCCATTGTATGTAGCGTCAATGTCATAGATTCCATCAACCAGACTAATCGGCACTTGAACCTTTCCACCATTCAGCTTGAATGTTTGGACATTTCCGCTTAAATTAACTATGACTTCACCTGCTTTAACGGGATTGCTGAACTGGTCTTTAACACTTATCTCAATGCTGCCGTTGACAACGCTTATTGCGGTTGTGGTATTGTAATCCGCCAGCACTGTAAACGCCTTGATGCATGCCACTTGGGACTTGTAGGTATGCAGGGCATATGTTTTTGACAGATAGAACAAGTCCTGCCAGTTTACTCCATCGTAACTTACATAAGATATTTCAGGATAGTAAATAGCCTTGTTGAGTGAGGCAATTTCTGAAATCGGAACGCTGGATAACCTATCGCTGGTTGTGTTGAACACTATCTCAAAGACATCACCTTCATACAGCGGAACGATATCGTCCAGATGGAATGTGTAATATCCCGCCTGTGAACTTCCGCTTTTAGTTGTCTTCAAGACATTGTTTACATAAACTGACACAGTCCAGTTGGTGAACTTCTCAAAATATGTTGAGACTCCTGAAAGAATTTCGTTGCCCTCTGCTGTAAACTTGTTCTTGTACCACACCGCAGTCCTGTCGTCATGCAGATAACCGGTCTTTCCTGCAATGTCATACTGATAGTTCTTGTCATATTTCATGGTTTCATTCAAAACGAAGGTGTATGCTATTCCTTCCACGCCAGGCTTTGCAAAGGATTCGTCATAATAAGACACGTAGAAGTATCCGTTGTCTCCCCAATTAGGTCCCCAGCTGTTCTTTACAATCCATGCACCATCGCCGTCGGCATAGCTTCCGAAATAAAAGTTGTCCCTGGAATAGTTATCGTCCCATCCGACGATTGTCACCGCATGGTTTGATGGGTATAATGCCCATGTGAAATAGTCCTTTCCGTTGTTCAGGTAGTAAGTGTCAAAGTAGATGGAGGTTCCGACAGCCCCATATTTCAATATTGCAGTCTTTATTGCATCATTGTCTGTGTAATTGTCCCTTTTTAAGAGCAATATATTCTGGATGTGCAAAATGCTGTTTAAGACAGGAGACAGAACAGATTTGTCATCGAACACATCAGAGGATTCGTTGATAGGACCCAGCCAGCTTGCAAAATATCCGAACGGCATGGAATCGTATCCTCCTTCATTGGTATCCATTTTCCATCCATAATCTGAATAGAGTGCAATAAGGTTTTTCATGTTTTCCTCGGAAAGGTCAAATTCCATTCCTGTAGCTTTTTTAAGGCAGGATTCCAGAACTGCCATTGCTGTGAATGCCCAACAGTTACCGCTTGACTGCTGGTCTTTCACCATGGTTGTCAATCCATTTTCAACCAGGCTGTAACGGCTTGGAATATCGATTATCTCCTCATTTGAAATCAGGTAATTGCTATAGTTTCCGTTTCCTATATTTGCATTTAGGTCAGAAGTGTCCAGATAATCCTTATTTATAGGTGCATTATTGTTTTTATAAGTGTTTCCTGTTAGCGATACACGTAAATTATTCAGGATTGAAAATATTGCACCTGCCTGAATATTTGCCCGGTTGGATTCAAAAATGTTTGATATCAAAAGCAGATCTGATGAATTGTCGATATATAGGGCTCCACCGTTTCTGGCTGAATTGTTATTGTAATATCCGTTTGTTGAAGAGAACTTGCCGTACATGTGATAAATTGCACCGCCATCCCATTTTGCGGAATTGTTGATTACAGTAACATGATTCAGCTTCACATCCCCATTGAGAGTTGTAATCGCCCCGCCAAATGTTGCGGAACAGTTTATGAAATCGCAGTAACTGATTGTGATTGGAGATGACTTGACATATATTGCACCTCCAGCATCATCAATGGAGCGGCCGCTGATGAATTTTGATTTTGAAACTGTAACGTTTAATGTGTTTTCACATGCTATAGCCCCTCCAAAGTTATATGCATAGTTGTTGATGAATTGGGAATTGGATATGCTCAGTTGACCGGTTCCCATGTAGATAGCTCCGCCATAAACAGCATATCCCTCTTTGAATGTGCAGTTTGATATTGTCACTTTGGAATTGGCATTGGTATCCGAGGTGTAGATTGCTCCACCGTAATTGTTTCCATAACTGTCCGCCTTACTGCCATATCCACAATTAAAAATTGTATTTGTTGCATTAACGCTTCCATGATTTGTTATTGACATATCCGTTAATGTAACGTTTGTTAAAGATAAGAATGAATTTACTGTGAATCCTACTCCATCATATTTAATTATAGTTTTGGTCGGAGTGGATCCGATGATATTTACCCTTTCAATTGATTTTGAATCGTCCAAAACGTATTCACCGTCAGTCAGGTGAATGTTGCAGTTTCCCTTGATCCTCTCTGCAGTCAGATATTTGTAGGGATTTTGAAAGCTTCCATCACCATTGTCGTCTTCCAGTGATGAATTGAAATAATAGTCATTACTTGCAGCCAAAATATCTTCATCAACCGTTGAAATTGCTGTCTGATTGTCCTCAATTTCAATCAAGTCCCAGGTTTGGTTATCCATCGCATGACTTGAAGGGATAATGAATATCAAAAGCAACAGCGCAATCAACAATAATATGTGATGTCTAATCAATTTCATTCCTCCGAAAAAAATAAAAAAAGAAAATAGAGATTTGAAATCCCTATTTCTTAACTTTTAATGTTTTTTTCACAGTATCCTTACCGTAGATAACTTGGTATTTGTATTTTTTACCTGCTTTGAGTTTTTTAAGTAAGTTCTTTTTGACTTTAAATGTAGCAACACCTTTCTTGTTGGTTTTTGCTTTGTATTTTTTGCCTTTGATTTTAAGAACTACTTTTTTACCTTTAATAGGTTTTTTAGCAGATGTTTTTAAAGTTACTTTAACTTTAAGTTTTTTAGCTGATTTTTTGACTTTCAAGTTTTTAGCCTTGATAACATTTTTGACAGTTACCTTATACTTTTGTGAAACCTTGTTGTATGTTACAGTTACGGTATAGGCTTTAGGTTTAACGGCTAAAGTGAATTTGGCATAACCGTTCTTATCTGTTTTTGCCTTCAATGTTTTTCCGGCTATCTTGAGAGTTACAACTTTACCAGCACCTACGGATTTTCCGTCTTGAGTTACGCGTACACTGTATGTGAAGCCATAGTCAACCTTAGCATTGTTCTTGCCTGTGATCTTAACAACAGGAGTTGTTGGAGTTATTGGAGTATCCTTGTCCTTAGCTGCAGTGTTTTCTGATGCAACAACAGTGGAATTCACGCTTGAAATACTTTCTTCAGCAGTTGTTCCATTTGCGGTCAATCCATTCTTTTTGATTGTTACATTTGTGTTGATTGCGGCTATGGTGGAGTTTCCAGTAGTTACAACATTGTTGTTTGTGATTTCGGCTTGGCCTTCACTGACAATGATGCCAGTTGTGTTTTCATTTACGCCGCTTTGAGGAGATACAATGTCACCGACATCCTTACCTGTTGCGTTAATGTCGTTTCCATCTATTACCGCATCGGTTTGATGGGTCACTACACCGTAAACGTGGTTTCCTACAGCCTCAATAGTGTTTCCGGAAATCAGCACTTTGTCCTCTTCTACGTATACTCCGTAGACTGTATCGGATTCACCTTTGATATTGTTGTTGGTGAGATTTACATCACCGCCCATTTGCCAATCATCCAGGTATACAGAATAGACAACCTCATTTGATTTGGCAGAAATGTTGTTGTTGTCTACGGAAGCTGTTGACTTGCCGCCAACTTGTAAACCTAATGCATAATGGTCATCTGAATTGGACTTGATGTCATTGCCTGAAATTGCAATGTTTTCACAATCATTGGTAACTAATCCATATGCATAGCTGTGACCATTCAATTCAATGCCGTTGTTGGTGACTCTTGAATTGTTGCTGTTTTCGAAGTGAACAGCATAAATTGTGTCTGCGTATCCTACTGCATTGTTATAATTGACTGTAATGTCGTTTTTGTCGAATGACACATTGTTACTTTTTTCAATGTGCACTCCTTGAGAATTATAGCCTACAATAGGATATCCAGAATAGTCGAGGTCAACGGATGAAATGTTTGCGTTCAATACGTTGTTTTCAACAACCAGGTTATCTGAATCGAATGCATTGATTGCAATTGTCTTGACTGTGCCGTCTGATTTGGCAAAGTAGTTGATGTTGTTGTTGATGATTTTCACATTCTTAGCAACATCCACATCAATTGCATAGCTTTGGACATTTTCCGGAGCGTTGTATGTAATGTTATTATTTGAAACAGTTACATTATTTCCGCCCACATAGATGGCTGCACCGTCAGTTTTATCAAAGTTTTTAGTTAACTCGATAGATACTCCATTTAACACGACATTATCTGCATCGAGTTTGAAAGCAGTGTCTTTAAATTGAGCGTTTCTTCCAGTAATCTTAATAGGTTTGCCTATGGTAATTACACCCATGTTTTCAAATGTGCCCTCGAAGTACAATTCATCGAACGGCAGATCTGACTTAAGGTTACCATTTTCATCAAAGAACAATGAGAATGTTTCAGGAGTCACAACATTGTTAACACCATTTACATTTAAAGTCGCTGTATCCTCTGCATAACTGAATTCACCGGTAGCATCACTGTAGTTGGCTTTAATGTCATATGTTCCAATGCCTTTAGCGATGATAATGTCTTGAGATGCCACACCTCCAATTACAGGAATTGTTGCAACTAGACTACCGTCAATGTAGAATTCAACAGTACCACCGGTTACATCAGCACCATCAGTTGTTTTAACTATAATGTTAACGTTGACAGTTTCACCTTGGAAAGCGGTAATGTTTTCAAGAGTTAAAACAGTTTCAGATGTTATGACAAATAGTGTTTCGCTCTGATTGTCGACGGTTGCTGAAATGATTTTCAAGTTAGCAGGTACGAGGTAATCATAGCTTAATTCACCGTTTTCAAGCACTCCATCGATAATTCCTGAGGTTGTCTTGATGCTTACAGGCCTTTCAACTTTGATTGGATTGGCTAATGTGCCATTTTCAGCGCCGTTGGTCCATGAATTAATGCTTACGGTTAATTTTACAGTATTGCCTTGGACAATTGGTGTGTCATTTTCAATGGTTAAAATAGCCCATCTGTTTAATGTTGGTTTGTAGTTGCTGTTTCCACCGACAAGATCAGATGGTTTGTCATTTGAACCCCACCAGTTATCATTAAGAGTGATGGCAGGACTGACTTGTTCTGTTTTATATCCATAAACTGCTAATCCATTCGCATCTTTATTATTAAGCAATACGGAGTTTGCTATGTTAATTGTAGTGGCTCTTGCATATACTGCTCCACCGTTTGTTCCGGCAGTGTTATCCTCAAACAAGGTATTTGAAATGGTTAAAGTACCTTGTCTTTCGTAATTTGAAGTGCCTGTCATGTAAATAGCTCCACCACCAGTGCTTTCCTGTCCGTTAGCATGGTTTGCAATGAATTCAGAGTCTTTTATAGTTAAAGTTGCGGTTGAATGAGAAATGAATATTGCACCACCGCTGGAAGTAGATTCAGCCTTATTGTTTCTGAATGATGTGTTTGTAACACTGAGTGCTGCTATTTGTTGTGTGAATATGGCTCCTCCACCGAAATTGTCATTGCCTGTTGCTGTGTTGTTTTCGATTAATGAATTTTCAATTACAATGCTTACGCCTTTGGCAAGAGCGTCATTGGCAAAGATTGCTCCACCCTCTTTAGCGGTGTTGTTTGCAATTGTGGAATTGATAATGGTCAAGTGACCGACATTGTAAATTGCTCCTCCGTTGTTTTCACCAGCTGAAGAATTAGCTAATGTACAGTTAATGATTGTCAAGTAGTTGGAGTTTCCAAGTAAAGCTCCACTTCCTTCAATTCCATATCCATTAACCATTGTCAAGTCTTTAAGGACGACTTTAGCGTCTTCACCTACGTAAAGGATTCTATTGTTGTTATCAGCGTCGATTATGACTTTGCCTTCACCTGTAATGTTCAAATCATTGGAGATGATTCCTAAATAACCTGTTTTATAGGTTCCTTCTAAAAGGACGATTTGACCATTTTCAGCAATTTCAACAGCATGTGCAAGGGTAGCCACCGGAGTTTCCCTTTCACCATTGTTACTGTCGTCACCGCTTGGAGATACATAGATCACTTCAGGTGCAACTTCAAATGGGAAGGTTACTTCAGCATTTGCCACTTTGACTGTTATTCCGCTGTCTGTCTTATCAAGAGTGTATTGTACGCTAGCTTGAGCATTTTTTACAGGAACAGCTTCATTCAAGTTGCCGCTAGTGGATGTGAATGTTACATCAAATCCGTCAGGAATGCTTCCGGCATAATCTGCAATTTCACCGCTTGTTGAATTGGTCTTGTCGAATGTGGCGGTGATTGTAAGTACTCCTTGGTCATCTTCAGTGTATGAAGCATTCATTATAACCCATCTTGCAACATTGGCATTGGTGTTTGCTTTTGCGTTGTCGCCCCAGAAGTTGTCGTTAGCTGTTACTGTTGATCCTACTTTATTCAAAGCAAAATTGGTATCGTCAGATTTAGCTAAAATGACAGAATTGCTGATTGTGAATGTTGCTCCATCAGCATAAATGCCTGCATCTGCATCTCCATCATTGTCTATGAATATGGAATCAGTTACAGTTACAATACTGTTACCAGTTGAATATATTGCGCCTCCATTTCCACCAACACCACTAGCACTTTTTATTGCTGTGTTGTTAATGAATGTTGATTTTTCAACATTGACGTCAACATTACCTGAAGCAAATATTGCTCCTCCTGTTCCGACATTTGCAACATTGTTCTCAAATGTACAATTGATTACTTCAAGACTGCCGGTTGTTGCAGAAGTTGATCTAGTTGCCCAGATAGCTCCACCTTGTTTATCCTTATTATTTCTGAATTGGGTATTTTCAACAGTAGTTTCTGCAGAAGTTGAATAAATAATACCATAACAGTTAGTTATTGAAGTACAATCGTTGTCATAGAATTCGGAATTGTTAATGATTAATTTAGTTCCTTGTTGTGAAGCAACAACACCTCTAGCTCCCTTATTTTGATAGAACTTGGAATTGTTAATAACCATTGTGCCTTTAAGGTTGTTAACAGGACCTGCTGAACTTCCACCGGTAGTAACACATGAATAGAAAGTACAACCGTTTATTGTTGTATTACCATTGTCCTTGATAACAGAGCCTGTGTTTAATTTAGCATTGGTAAATACAATGTTTGTCAGGTTAAGGTTTGCACTGTTTTCCAGAATGCCCAATTGGTTACCGTTGATGGTTACAGTTCCCATACCAGTGATATCCAAATCCTTGTCGACAATTAAAGTTTCAGTAATTGTGTAATCGCCGTTCATGATGACAATTTTACCCCTTTCGGCAATTTCAATAGCGTGTTTAAGGGTTGCTACCGGAGCGTCCCTGGAACCGTCGTTATTGTCATCACCGGACATGGACACATAAATTACTTCTAGAACAACAGGAACTTTAACGCTGATAGGAGTTACATTGACCGCATTTGAAGATGTAATGGTTACGCTGTCTTCTCCACCTTCCACTGCAGTGTAGACGAATTTGGCAACATTGTTTGCAGTGATTGCTTCTTGTGCGTCCATTTGTCCATAAAGTGCGCTAGCGCTCACATCAATTTCCGGAATGCTTTGAGCCAATTCCTGACCGCTGTTGGTATGAGTGAAGTCAACTGTGAATTCGACTTTATCGCCAACGTTAATTTCATCAGTTAAATTGTTGGAAACTGTCATAACTACCCAATTAGATGAATCCACATCAGCACATGGAGTGTCATCACCCCAGTCATTTTCATAGTATCCTGCACCATTCAATGAACTAGGATCATCATTAGTTCCCCACCAATTGTATTGGGCATTAACAACATTATCCTCACCATCATTGTAAATTACATATCTAGTGCCGTTGCTTAATAAAACGCAGTAATTTACGGAAAGTTTGTTTCCATTATAAATCGCATCGCCATAATATTCATTACCGGTTACAGCATTGTCAATGAACACTGATTTTGTAACAGTGGCTTCCCCACGGAATCCAATATAAATAGCTCCACCATCTTTTAAAGCCTTATTATTGATGAAAATGGAATCAACTACATTTAATTGTGAACTTGCACGAATTGCTCCACCATATGCAACGGTGTTGGTGTTGTCAATGAAGTCACAACCTTTTACGTCTATTTTTGTGTCGGATGACCCGATTAATACACCTTGTCTTGCAGTGTTATTGATGAATCTGGAATCTTCCACAACAAAATTGCCTCTGCCTGAGGAGATATATACAATACCATAATCAGAACTTGAACCGGTTACTGTATTGTTTTCAAATGTAGAATTAATTATGGTTATATCATAGTTTCCTGTGCTTTTTATTATATCTCCACATGTATTGTTTACAAATTTGGATTTGTTAATTGTTAATTTACCGTTGTTTGTAATGAGGTTTCCGGATGTTGGATTATTTATCATTGAAATATTTTCCAATATCAATTCTTTTGCATAACTGTAAATTATGCTTCCGTAATATGCATCTCCACCAGTCAATATTAAGTTATTTAATGATAACATATTGACGTTTGCAGCGCTTGCAACATTGAATAGTCTGCCTTGTCCTTCACCATCGATTACAACATTACCGACACCGGTAACGGTTAAATCTTTAGTAACTTCATAGTTAGTGCCTGTATAAGTACCAGGATTGATGATTATCTCACCTGATCCTCCATTGACGGATGCTAATTGAATAGCTTTAGCAATACTTGAAACAGGGTATAGCTCACTTCCGTTATTATTGTCATTACCGTCAGCTGACACATAAATGATGCCGTAATAAGGTTCGACACCTTTTGCAAGCAAGATGTCAACAGTTGCATCTCCGCAGGCTGCTTGAATAAGAGCAGTATTATCAGAGGATGTGAAAATTACCTCTTGTGTTCTGCCTTTTTTAACTTCAACTGTATCCTGTGAGAAGGTACCGTTTTGGGAAGTTAATTTAACAGAGTATGAATCAATAGGAATTTCCCCACCGGTCAATTCTTGAATTTCACCGGAAGTGGTGTTTACATGATTGAAATCAATGGTTAATTTGACTTGCTCTCCTGAAAGCACTTCACTAACATTCGCTTCAACGTTCATAATCACCCATGAGTCAACGGTAATATTTATGCCTGTTACAGCTGTGCTTGGGTCGTTTGTTCCCCACCAGTTGTTGTTTGCAATTACGACACCCTGTCCGTAAACCGCATCATAGCCTGCAGCGGTACGGGTTTCAATTGAAAGTTCATTGATTATTGAGGAGTATGAAATTTCAATCAAGTTCTGATCGGCATAAATTGCAGGTAAAACTTGTCCGTTTCCATTGTTATTTTCAATGACTGAATTGGTAATAGTTAATTTAGTAACAGCACCAGTAACCGGTGTTGAAGAAATGGCAACACCTTTTGCTCCAGCGGTGTTATTGACAATTATACAGTTATATATAGTTGCGGTTGCATTATAAAGATAAATTGCACCAGGCGCATTTACCGCAGTGTTGTTAATAAATGAAGAGTCAACAATATTTACGTTTGCAGCCCTTAAATATAATGCAGCACCATTATTCGCCTTATTATTCTCAAAAGTTGATCCACTAATGTCGACAGTTAATCCATCTCTTTGAGATGAAGTTGCAATGGTAATTGCACCCCAAGATCCACTATCGATATTATAGAATTTTGAATCCTTAATGGTTAATTTGCCTTTTACAGTTGCAGCGTAAATCGCTCCACCTCTGCTGGTGGAATTGATATCTGCAAATGTACAGTTATTTACCAAAATATTGATATTTACATTGGAACCTGCATTAATGGCACCACCATATTTTGGTTTATTGTTTGTAAATACTATGTTGGTGAAGTTTGCAGAACCTCCATTCATTACAAAAATGCTGGTTGTACTTGCCTGTCCATCGATGACAACATTTCCGTCACCAACAATGGAAATCGGCACGGTATTATTGAGTTGAATGCCGCTTTCAGCATAAACTCCTTCTTTAATAACTAAAAATCCGGAACCTACATTTGCAAGTTCGACACCTTTTGCGATAGTTAAAACAGGACTGTCCTCTGAACCGTTATTATCATCACTACCATCCTTTGCTACAAAAATAGTGTCGGCAGGATATTTAGGTTCAGGACCGTCATTTAATCCAGGAATTATCACATCAATTGCTTCACCATTGTTCAATTTGTAAACACCATTGTCTTCAACAATCCAAGTGGATGCAGTGATGCCTTCAGGTAATGAATTTGAGCCCCAGTAATTAGCATCTAAAGTGTATATGTCATTATTTGGATTGGCGAATGCAGTTTGGAAAGAATTGTCTTGAATATTGTTGTAATGCAAATCGAAAGATGCACTAGCACTGTTTGCTGATAGGATATTGTTCGGATTTGTATTATTTTTAATCATGCTTGATTCTATGGTAACGGATTTGCCTCCACTTACAAAGACCAACCCGGCAATAGCCAAGTCCCTATATACATAATTATTAATAATTTTAGAATTTCTTATTTCCAGATTTCCTTTAGCGGTAATTAATCCATTTGAATTTCTAAGATTACAGTTACTAATGGTCACATTATCCAATATAACTGTTCCAGCAGTTTTTTCACTGTAGATTACACCAAATATATAATCAGTATTTGAACTATCTATTTCAGAACCGTCAATTACACTATTCTTTAAAATATAATTTGTAGTACCACTTCCACCAAAATCAATTGCGCTGGAATATGACCTAGATGAAGATTTTGTGCCTAAAAATTTACATTGATCAACAACAACGCTTCCACTAGTATATATACGTAATGCTCCATATCTGGCGGCGCAATTGTCGAAAACACAATTGGTTATAGAAATATTTCCATCACCACCAATGTAAAATGGAGTTCTAGCACCAGTCATTGATATGTCTTTAAAAACCAGATTATTGAAGACCAATGAAGAATAACCGGAACTTGTTGTATAAAACAAATCATTGTCTCCGGATTTAATTATTACTCCATCGGAACTTTCACCCATGAATGATAACTGTTTTGTACCAATATCAATTTTAGCAGTTTCTGTATACTCACCGTTCTTAATAAAAATTGTTTCCCCACCAGTGGCAGCGCCAGCAGCAGCAGAAATAGTCGTATAATCTCCACCACCATTACAGTCAACAGTAATGGTGTCACCTTGAGCACCTAACTCATCTTCACTATCAGAGATACTCAATGTTTCATTGACATCATCATCAATTACTCCTCCTGTATCCGTTGCAGTAAAGTTTTCGTTAAGTGGTTCGGTTGCACTTGCAGTACTGACAACGCACATCATTATCAGTACCAGAAGCGCGCAAATAAAAATCTTTTTATTCATTTTCATTCAACACACCTATAACATTATTATAAAGTCAATTTTTATAAAAATAATTTCAACTTTACATTAATATATATTGAAAAATAAACTATATAAATTTTAAAATATATTTGAATATAATTAAAATATGATTAAATTTAATTTGATTTTTTCTAAATTAAAGATGAATAATACATATATAAAACAAAAAATCCAAAATTAAATACATGAAGATTTTAGTTATAGGTGCTGGCGGTGTCGGGATTGGACTTGCGACCTCAGTCGCATCACAGGGTGCAGATGTCTCAATCTATGCGCGTGGCGAAACAGCAAAAGCAATAAAGGAAAACGGAATCAAAAGGACTGGACTGTTCACACACTATGAGGTTAAGGACGTTCCGGTCTATGAAAACTATGAAGACCTCCCAAAAAACAGTTTCGACTACATTTTCATAGCCTCAAAAACAACCGCAAATGAGGACATTGCAAAGAATCTGAATGACAACAGGGACATCCTTAAGGACAGCACCAAAATAATCATCTTCCAGAACGGATTCGGCAATGACGAGTTTTACCTTGAATATTTCACAAAAAAGCAGGTCTTCTCAGCACGGGTAATCACAGGTTTTACAAGGCCCGAAAGACATGTCAGTGAAGTTACAGTCTACACCGAACCTATACTGCTCGGATCCCTTCAAAAAGAAGATCCGAAAGATTTGCAGGAAATAGCCAACTTGATAACAGAATCAGGAATAAACTGTGAAATTACCTATGAAGTCGACAAATACCTGTGGGCCAAAATGCTTTACAACTGCACATTAAATCCTTTGGGCGCAATACTGGACGTCACCTACGGCCAGCTGACCGAAAACCCATACACACTGGAGATAATGAACAGCATCATCGATGAGATCTTTGATGTCATCAACGCATCCCCATATGAAACCCTATGGCAAAGTCCGGAGGAATACAGGGACCTTTTCTACTCAAAGCTGGTTCCGGACACCTATAACCACTACTCATCAACACACCAGGACATTCAAAGGAAGATACCTACAGAGATTGACTCACTGAACGGGAAAGTAATCCAACTAGGTGAGGCCAATAACATCAACGTAAACACAAATAAACTTATATATAATCTCATAAAAGCTATTGAGATTACCTTTTAGAAACTAAAAGTTTATATATGTGGAAAAGCAAAATAGTATTGTTCATATTGTTATGTACTATTTTTTTATAATATGAACAATGGTGATGGTTGAAATGAGCATTCGTTTGTATTCCTTTAGTGGTGTTTAGGAAGAGAATGTTCATTTGTTTTAAAAAACTTATTTTTATTGAATTATTTTTTGTGATATTATGAGCGAACTTAAAGAATTAATGGAAAAATTTATTGAACTTGATGAAGATTTAGAAGAAAAAATAGAAGCGTATCTCGAAACCGCTGATGAAATCGACGAGAAATTCGACAAAGAAAATGAAGAACAGATTGATGAGATGGGTGAAATCTATCACGAAATCGAACACAAAGTTTTCAATGAAGAATTCATAATTGTCTTCAACCAATCAGGTGAGGAAAAAGAGGTTGTCGCTTTAATAATCAGTGATGAAGATGAAGAAAGCGAAGAATTTGTAATACCTGTTTTCACTGACGAAGAAGAGGCAAACACTGCCATTGCGGAATTCAAAGAACAGTTCGGAGATATCGACTTTGAATGTGAGAAAAAAGTCGGCAGTGAAATCGTTGCTGACCACTCCGATGATGAAGATTTCATTGGCCTTGCTGTCAATGCACCTCAATGGGACTTTGTAATAGCTAGTGAAGATGTCCACGATTGCTGTGAATAAATATGAAAATTGAAGATTACCAGGACTATCAGGAAAAGAATGTCAAGGCTTCCAAAAGCCAGCTGAAGGAGTATATCCAGATTTATGCGGATATGGTCAAAAAGCTCAAAAGCGAAGATGCAATGGAGCTCGAGCCAGTAAAAAGGAATATCAAAGACACATATCCTACTGAAATCTACTTTACGCTCATCGATGAGGCCGGAAGATATGTCAAGCTGACCATTACCGATGCCAGCAAAGAGTATATCATTCCGATCTTTACCGACATGAGGGAATATGCTGTGGGAAGCGCAAAGATATCCACATTATTTTTGGACAAGCTTGACTTGAAGGTGATTTCTCCCGATGACATTGCCGAATTGGCTGAAAGCGATGAGGATTTCCAGGGTTTTGTAGTCAATCCTCACTCACAGAACTTCAACTTTGATAGGAACGGTGATTTCTGATGTATATATGTCCGACAATCGGCGAGGACCATGAAAAGGACTTTTTAGTTACTGGATCCTTGGACGACTTTAAAATCATTGTCTTTTCCGATTTGGATGAATACGAAAAGGGTTTTGAATATCTGGAATTGGTTGATTATCAACCCACTGAAGTGTCAGATGAACTGTTTAGTGAACTTGCAAAAAATGATGATGCATTCAGCGGCCTGATTTTGGATATTCATTCTAAAAATAAGATAATAACAAAAGAAGAATTACTCATCTAATTCTTCTTCCTCATTTTCATCAACATTTGACTGTTGATAATACTTGTATCTGTAAGACATCTTAAAACCAGAGATGACTTCTCTTTTTGGCCTTCTTTTACGTTTTATGTTAGGGCCATTCATTTCCTTGAATTTCTCCTGATGAGGCTTGACCAGGTTCTTGTTTTCCCGCTTGTACTGGGAAATCCTGTGCCTTGAGTGTGGCGCCCTGTACATTCTTTTTCTAAGCAGCCGTCTGCTGGTCGTTACACGTCTTATCACTTAAATCACTTATCTTCTGTTTAAGTTTTTAGTGGCGGATTTATCGAGAGTAGCTTGGATCTCATCGATTCTTTCAACTACAACTTTAATGGCTTGTTCACCTTGACGGGTAGGGTTGATACCTTGTTCAACAAGCAGTGCATCCCTTATATCTCTTAATCTGTCAATTGAATCAATTTTCATTATTGTACTGTAAAACATAGTTTTCCTCCAATATAATATTTATTATAAATTTTATTATTAAAATAGATTTTTGTCGAAAAAAACATATGACTTGAACTGATATTATTAATTATGTTTGAAAAACAGCAAGTAATCTATCTGGCCGGAGGGTGCTTTTGGGGTGTTGAGGCATTCATTTCCAGACTGAAGGGCGTCAACAATACCGAAGTGGGCTATGCCAACGGACGTGATCTGGCACCGACCTATGAGAAGGTGTGCACAGGCAGAACCGGACATGCCGAAACTGTCAAGGCAACATATAACCCTAAAATCATTCCGTTGGAGGAGATTCTGGAGAGCTTCTTTAAAATCATTGACCCCTATTCTCTGAATCGCCAGGGCGCAGACATCGGAACTCAATACCGGACAGGCATCTATTGGCAGGAGGATTCACAAAGGGAAACCGTCATCAACTTTTTAAGGCAAAAGCAGAAACTCGCCCCTGAAAGGATTGTTGTCGAGGCCCGTCCGATCAGCAGTTTCTATCCTGCCGAGGATTATCATCAGAAGTATCTTGAAAGGAATCCGCAGGGATATTGTCATGTCGATTTAAATTTGATAGATGATGAAGGATTTGACCACTTGTCAAAGGAAGAGTATGAAATAACACAGCTTTCTATGACAGAACGCCCTTATAGTGGAAAATATGACAACTTTTTTGAAGATGGTGTGTATGTAGATGTTGTAGATGGTGAAGTTCTCTTCTCTTCACAGGACAAGTTCGACTCAGGATGCGGATGGCCTGCATTTTCAAAGCCGATTTCGGAAGATGTGATTAAAAGGCACAGGGATTTCTCACACGGAACAACACGCATAGAGGTTAGAAGCGCAAAGTCAAACTCACACCTGGGACACCTCTTTCATGACGGACCTGGTGGATCTCCGCGTTATTGCATAAACTCAGCGGCTTTGAGATTCATACCAAAAGATGAATTGGATGACTACCTTAAAGACAAATGCCCTTAAATATTTAAAAAAATATAATATAAGACAATGAAAATTGAAGAAATAAATCATCCGGAACTTAAGAACAACATTAACCTGGCATATATGCAGGGTGAAAACGGAAATCAGGAAGCCGTCATGAAAATAGAAGATGATATGAAGGAATACCTTAAGGATAATGTCTTCATAATATCAATTGAGGACGCCGAGCCTGTTAAAATACCTTACGGCAATGACGGCGATTATATAGTTCCCATCTTTACAGACAAAAGGGAATATGATATGGGCATGCAATATTTCTCATTGAATGAGATGGCCGAAAACAAGGATTATATCATCGAAAAAACAGATTACTTTAAAAAATTAAAAGAAGATCCTAATTTCTTAGGATTTCTGGTAAATATAAGCAGTGTAAGCTATATAATCAACACTAGCTTACTCTAAAAACTCTTTTTTTATATCTTCAACTATTTCAACAAACCTTTTTGACACTTCATCATCAGGGTCAAGCACTGAAATGGTTGCATCTTTAGTAGGAGATTCAGCAACGCTTTCCTTGATAGGCAAGTCTCCCAGATATGTGATTTCCATTTCATCAGCGAATGTCTTACCGTTTCCTTCACCGAAAATGTGGAGTTTTTCATCACAGTGAGGGCAGATATAGTATGCCATGTTCTCGATAAGGCCGATATTTTTGATGTTCATCAGTTCGACCATCTTTACACACTTGAGAACGTCTTCCTGTGATACGACATTCGGTGTGGTAACCATCAATACCAAATCGGTTTCAGGAATTGACTGAAGCACTGTCAAAGGTTCGTCACCAGTGCCCGGCGGGTTGTCGATGACCAAAAAGTCAAGCTGGCCCCAGTGTGCGTCACTGATCAATTGCTTGATTGCACCGGTTTTTTGAGGTCCTCTCCAGATGATTGGCCTGTCAAGACTGTCAATCAAAAATGCCATTGACATTACCTTCAAGCCGCTTTCGGTTTCAACAGGGAAAATTGAATGCTGGTATTCCTTTTTCTTCTCTTCAATGAATTCGCGTTGTTCCTCTTCAGGCAGACTTGTGTCAAGGTCTTTTTCGACAAGCTCCTTGAAGACATTGAACTGATATTGGTTGAACTGCTCTTCAAGCATTTCGATACCGAGCATCTTAGGAACGTTTGGACCGTGAATATCAGCATCAAGGATACCTGTCTTGTATCCCATCGCCTGCAATGTCTCAGCGATGTTGGCTGCAACGGTGGATTTTCCTACTCCTCCTTTTCCACTCATTACAACAATCTTATGTTTGATTTGGCTTAAGTTCTTAGCCAATCTGATTTCCTGTTGCATCATTTGCATTTGTTGTTCCGGAGTCATCTGACCCCCATGACCGTGATGGCCATGTCCGTGACCATGTTCTGGCATAATTATCATCTCCAAAATAATTTTATTTAACTGAATTTTTTACTGACTTCCTCAACAGCGAGGATTAATGGGTCTGTAACCATTGATACAGGCGGCGCATATGCAAATTCCATATTACTTAAATCAAAGCAGGTCAATCCTTCTGTAATGGCCAATGTCATTGTATCGATTCTTTCAGCCACCCTTTCTTCCGCTATGATTTGACAGCCTATAATGGTTCCGTTTCCATCACAAATAACTTTGATATCCATCGGTTTTGCATTCGGATAGTAGCGTGCTCTTGTAAGTGCCTGCACTTTCTGCACAACAGGCCTGATACGGTTTTGCTGTGCAAAGCTTGTGGTATAGCCTACAGCACCGAATTCCAATTTACCTACTTTTGAAACCATGGAGTTCAATACAGGATTGAATTTGGATTTCTTGCCGCAGATTGTACGTGCCAAGGTTTTTGATTCGCGAACCGCAGTGGTTCCCAATTGTGAAATTGTATTTGAACCTAAAATAAGGTCTTTTGACTCGACACAGTCCCCGACTGCATAAACGTCTTCAACTGAAGTTTCCATTCTGTCATTTACAAGTATAGCCCATCTTCCGATTTCACATCCTGCCATTCTTGCAAGGTCCAATTCGGCCCTAACCCCGGTTGCCATGATTACCATATCGGCATCATATAACTCCTCATCACCGAAGCATGCCTTTTCAACCTTGCCGTCACCGATCAGTTTGGTAATCGGTTTTCCTAAAACCACTTGAATTCCTTCCATTTCCAGGTATTTGACCAGAATGTCGGACATGTCCTTGTCAAGGGATCTTGGTACGATTTGAGGTAACATTTCACTTAGAATAACATTCAATCCTTTTTTCTTTAAGGCAAATGCTATTTCAATACCTATCAAACCTGCACCAGTGACAATAGCACTTTTAGCGGTTTCCATGGCTTTTTGAACCTTAATACCATCATCTATATTTCTGATTCTGAATACACCGTCCAATTCAACCCCCTGCATTGGAGGCACAAATGGATTTCCTCCGGTTGCCAATACCAATTTATCGTATTTTAAAACTGTATCCTTGCCGTTCTTTTCGTATGTTACTGTTTTTTTATCTGAATCGACTGCAGTCACTTCGACTTCAGTGATTACTTCAATGTTTTTTTGCTTATAGTCTTCCGGAGTTCTCATGACAATGTCATCAAATGATTCTATTGTACCTGACAATACGTAAGGAATGGCGCATGGGGAGTATGCTACCGTATTGTCTCTTGTGAGAACGGTTATTTCTATGTCTTTGTCGAGTTTACGAATATTTGAAGCTGTTGATATTCCTCCAGCTCCTCCACCTACAATTACTACTTTCATTATAACAAAACCACGCTATGATTTATAACACTTATATTTATTATCAAAAACATATAAAAAACTAACTATTAATAAGATTTTAGGTTAAAAAATGAAAGAAATTGAATTTAATTTAGATGAAAATCCCTTTATAAATTTTTTATCAGCACGCTACGCAATGTCTGCAAGAGTCAATGTTGAAAAGATGTGGAAATGGTGCCATGAAAACGACAAGTCCTTTTTCATAATGAGCATGGGCTGCCTTATGAATGCCGTTAATTCCGTTCCTGAACTGAAAAGGAGAATAATAGATGGAAAAGCTATTGAATATGACTATCTTGAGGGATTATCCCCCATTATGGATGAAGGAAATAAGATCTATAAGGAAATGAGAGTTAAGACACCACAGGAATTTGACGATATCCTAACCTGGCATGACTATGTCAGGGAACTGTCTTCAGACATATTGTCCGGCAAGAAAGAGGGATTTTTCATTGAAATGGAAAAGAGAGATCTGACAAACGTCGCAAACTTCTCCTGCATTCCATGGGTCGATTTTGACATGATAACAAACTGTGTTGTTGACGGAAATGCAATTCAACCTCTGATAACATGGGGAAAAGTCAACAGTGACTTTGAAATGAGCGTTTCAATAACAGTATCCCACATCTTTGTCAACGGCCGTGAACTGGCTAAGTTCTATGAAAACGCACAAAAAGAGTTCAATAATACGATAGATTAGACGATTATAATATAAAATACGATTCCAATTTTAACTTTATTGTGCAAGAATTCTCCGGCTTCTTTAAGCCGGGATGAATTGCACATTTAGTGGGCTATATTTTTTTTATGTGGATGGAGTGATTCGATTACTTTTCAAATGCTCTCGGATAAATGCTATATTATAAGTAGGTTATAATAATCTAATATAGAAAGATGGGGGAAAACTTCAATAGGTTAATTTTTTTCCTTTCTTTTTTTAAGCAGGGTTTCATAATAATATTCTAAAAAAAAACAATCCTTTTAGTGATTATATTTTTTTAGTCATTAAGTGATGATGTTTTAGGATTTTTTTATAATTTTAATAAAATGTGAAAAAAAGATGTTGAATATGTGCGATAAAACTTTTATTTTAACTGATAAGGTTGAATTTGTTCCTAATGAAGAGATGGAAAAGGAATTATGGTTTAATATTAATGCCAGTGCTTTTGTGTACAATAAAACATTGGAATATAGTATTTACCGTGAAAATCTAGTTAAAGAATTCGCAATAGGCAAAAAATTTAAAGTAAACCGCACATACACACAAAAAATAGTTAAAACATTAAAAAAACATTATCCTTTTCTAAAAGATGCTGATTCTACCTGCCTTCAAGCATCCACTGATAGACTAATAAAAGCCTATGAAGGATATTACGACCACAGGACCGGCACTCCAAGATTTAAAAAACGTAAAAAAAATCCAGTAACTTCAATTACCCTGCGAAACAACTTCTATGATACCCAAGAAGGTAATGTAGGGGCCATTAGGTGG
>NZ_SUTK01000020.1 GCF_015062905.1 Methanobrevibacter thaueri | reverse complement strand
GATTCCCCCATCAACCGCCACGGTTGTCGGGTTCGGATAGCCCGGATGAGGATTAAGTGAAAATGATTTGGATACGACTCCTCCAGCACCTGATTTTAAAATCCAGTTCATTGATGAGGCGTTGCTTCCCATAATTCCTGCCGCCAACATCAAGGGATTTCTAAATTCTACTCCACAAACGTTTGTTTTCAACATAATATCAACTTTGTAATTAATTGTTTAATTAGTTTTTGTAAATTTATCAATGATTTCCTGATATTTTTCATTCTGCAATTTCAAACTTATTAAGTTAGTTTTGTTTGATTTTACTGTTTCTTCATTTGATTTTATCAAATTGGCAATTTGCTCATCCTGTTTTTGGATTATGGCATCCTTTTGGGCGAGCAAATCCTCATAGGTTTTAGAGATTTTTTTGAGCTGGACATCCAGATTCTCGGTATTCCTGCCTAACTGCTCCTTGTAATCGTCAATCAAGGACCTGAGGTATTTCACCTGGTCATGCTTGTCCTCGATGATGGATTCCTTTTCCCTGATTTTTTCCTGCAAATCGTCAAGCTCATTGATTCTTGCCTTGTCATAATCGATTTTGGTGTCGAGCTTGTCCTCCAAATTCTTTTTCTCGTATTTTAATTTGGTGGAATACAGCTTCAGCTTGTTGATCTGCTCGTTTTTTTCCTGAAGCTCAATATTAAGCTCATCGATTTCTGCATTCTTAAGTTCCAACTCATATCTTAAATCATCCAAACTCTCTTTTGACATACAGTTAATAGTTTAAATTTCATGATAAAAATAGTTTAAAGAAAAATCTTTACAACCAATTTTGCCCTCAAATAATTCAATGCACCTATTGAAAATACTTATTAAAAATAAAATAGATAATTAATTTTATGGAATGCTATATTACTTATTGTGTTAAAGGATTTCTAGCCTTTAACAGTGAAAACGAATTAATCTCAGAAAAGTTATTTCCTGAAGATGAAATACTTAACAGATTGGCCGATATCGATGATAAAAAAATCGTGCCTGAAGAAATGGAAATAATCGATGAAGTTTCAAGGGACCATGATGAAATCATAATCGAGTCCAATAAAAGAAAGTCAGATTACGGCAATGAAAAAGTCACCATCAAAAATCCGAATCCTGCTGGAGAATATCTAAGAAGCAATTATGAAGAATTCGGATTGGACAATGATGAAATAACCGAAATCTACAGAAATCTGGCGATTTACAAAATCAAGAAGGAATCAGCCTCTGAAGACAAGCACCTGATTCAGGCAATCAATACCATAGATGAGATTGATGAAAGCATTTCCAAACAAATTGAAAGAATCCGTGAATGGTATGCATTGTATTTCCCCGAAATGGATGTTATTAAAAACAATGAAACCTACATCAAGTTGATTTCACAAAACAAAACCAAGGAAGAAATCATTAATGCCAAACCTGAAGCATTCCCAGGTGACATAATCGACCTGGAAGAAGACATCAATCCAAAAGACATAGAAATAATGAACAATTATGCAAATTCAATCTATGAAATGCAGCAGACAAGAAAAAACCTTGAGGAATATGTTGACTTTAAAATGCAGGACATCGCTCCAAACTTGAGATTATTGGTCGGATCATCTCTAGGAGCCAAGCTGATTTCACATGCTGGAGGGCTTAAAAGGCTCGCAGTCTACCCATCAAGCACAGTCCAGATAATGGGTGCTGAAAAGGCTCTGTTCAGGCACCTAAAAAGTGGAGACCGTCCGCCTAAATACGGTTTGATATACCAGCATCCGCAGGTTCGCGGAGCAAAATGGTGGAATCGTGGAAAAATTGCCAGAATGCTTGCAGGAATGATATCACATGCCGCAAGAAGGGATGTTTTTACCAAGACATTTGATGAAAATGCCTTTGATGAATTTATAAAAAAAGCTGAAGAAATTGAAAAGAATAATCCTTTTCCAACCAAAACTACTAAAAAACGAAATGAAGAAAGGTCAAAAGGCAAAAACAAAAAGAGAAAAGGTAAAAAGAAAAGGAAGAGGAGATAAGCATGAAAGTTTATTTTAAAGACGGGAATGTTGCAACCAAAAATTTGACTCCTGGAATATCAGTCTATGGAGAGGAATTAATCCAAGAGGATGAGGAATATAGAATATGGAATCCAAGACGTTCAAAATTGGCAGCGGCACTTTTAAACGGAATGGAAAATTTAAAGCTTGATGATGCCTCAAAAGTCCTGTACCTTGGAGCTTCAACCGGAACTACCGTTTCACACATTTCAGATATTGTAACAGATGGAAGGGTTTATGCAGTTGAATTTTCACCTACCACAGCCAAAAAACTGGTTCAGCTTTCACGCCAAAGGCCTAACATTGCTCCTATTCTGGGTGATGCAACCAAACCGAAAGGATACCTCAACATTGTTGAAAAGTCCGATCTGGTATACTGTGATGTTGCCCAGCCTACACAGACAGAGCTGTTCATGAGAAATATGAACTTATTTTCCAAAGAGGATGGTGCAGGTCTTTTAATGATTAAGGCAAGAAGTATCGATGTTGTTCAAAAGCCTAAAAAGGTTTTCAAGGAACAGGAAAAGAAATTGAAAGAGAAAGGCTTTAAAATTATTGAAAAAGTGAAACTGGAACCCTACGAAAAAGATCATGTTGCTTTTCTAGTTGAGAAAAACTTTTAAAAGAAATGTCAAACTGACTTCTGGTAAAGTAAAAAAAATCTTCCAGATATTAGGCGTTCTTTTTTTTAAATTTACATTCATATTCTTGATATTCTTAAGGATAATTGGATTATGTATCGTTTTCTAATCTAATTCTTGCTGAAAATCTTTAAGATTCCTACGATTAGGATTTAAAATAAAATTGTTTTAAAAATTACTCATCCAATATCATACCATCATAATAATTTTAATATTATAATTAATAAAAAAATAAACAGATGAGTTATGTTTTATCGATTGAAAAAAATTAGTTTGGGTAATTGGATTTTAATAGGAATGATTTTAGGAATAATCGTCGGCTTATTTCTAAATTTATTTGTTAATAACCACTTTATTAAAGATATTATTCTTATAGATAATGTTTTTTATTTGGGAGGAAATATTTTTATCAGATTGATGAAAATGCTTGCTGTTCCACTTGTTTTTTGTTCTTTAGTTGTTGGTGTGGCTTCAATTTCTGATATTCGTAAAATTTTTATGATTGGCGGAAGCACCATTATTCTCTATCTGATCACATCCCTTGTTGGAATATTTATCGCACTCACAATAAGTGCAATTTTTAAACCTGGCATTGGCATAAACCTCTCAACAATAAATCAAACATCAAATGTGACTCTTAATCAAACAATGACTGATTTAGTTTTAAATATTATTCCAGAAAATCCTTTAAATGCTTTAGCCAGTAGTGAGATGTTATCTGTCATCATATTAGGAGTGATAATGGGTTTTATTTTAATTAAATTAAGTCAAAAAACTCCAACGCTCAATAATGTTTTTAAAGAATCAAAAAAAGTTATGATAGCAATGACAGATGTTGTCGTTAAATTTGCTCCTTTTGGAGTATTCTGTTTGATGGCCAAAACTTTTGGAACTTTAGAGTTTGAAAGCATATTTCCTTTAGCCAAATTCGTGGGATGTATAATATTAGGGCTGTTAATTCAGTTAATTGTAGTTTATCCTTTTATACTTATCATTTTTGCAAAAGTGGATCCTTTGAAGTTTTATAGGAAGTTCCTGTCTGTGATATTCTTTGCATTTTCAACATTATCCTCAAATGCAACAATTCCATTAAATATGAATACATTGGAAGAAATTGGCATTACCCGTGACATTTCATCATTTACAGTTCCTTTAGGAGCTACACTTAACAAAAATGGAACCATTATCATGCAATGTGTGGCTGTGATGTTTGCAGCACAATATTGTGGAATTGATTTAGGTATTTCAGCTATTTTAACATTAATTTTTACAGTGTTAATAGCTTCGACCAGTACGCCTTCAGTTCCGTTTTCAGGTCTTGCCACTTTAACTTTAGTATTCACTGCAGTCGGTCTGCCGAGTGAAATGATTGGAGTAATGGTGGGTATAGATCCTATTCTCGACTCATGTAGAACTGCAGTCAATATTACTGGTGATTCCGTTTGCACAATAATCGTTGCGCTTAAAAATAAATCATTGGATAGGGATGTATTAAACAATAAAAAAGAACCCAATAAATTGCTTAAGGATATGGAATAAAAAAAGTTATTATATTTGATTGAAATGTTTAATTATTTAAGAAAATTAAGTTTAGGAAATTGGATTTTAATAGCAATGATTTTAGGAACCTTGACAGGATTATTCCTAAACTTTTATGTTAAAAATCCTTTCATTAAAAATTTTATCTTAATGGATAATGTTTTTTATGTAGGTGGAGAGTTATTCATTAGATTAATGAAAATGCTTGTTGTTCCACTTGTTTTCTGTTCAATAGTCATGAGTCTTGCTTCAATCACAGATATACGAAAGCTCGGAACAGTAGGGGCAAAATCCATTGGATTTTTCATGTTAACAAACATCATTTCAATAGTAATTGCTTTAGTTATAGGAACAATTATCAGACCAGGAGAGGGTTTAAATATAACTGCATCCGAAGCAGCGTCAAATTCAGTGAGCATGACATTAACTGACATAATTTTAAATATTTTTCCTGAAAATCCATTAAATGCATTGACTAATGGAGAAATGCTGCCCATTATCTTTTTTGGAGTACTGCTCGGTTATATTTTAATCAAATTAAAAGATGAAACATCAACACTCTATAACCTTTTTGATGAATTAAACCATATTATGATGAAACTGATAAATGTCATCATGAAAATCGCTCCAATTGGAATATTCTGCATGATGGCAAGAACTTTTGGATCAATCGGATTTGAAACTATTTTACCATTAACTGCATTTATCGGATGTATAATACTTGTAACTGCTATTCAGATATTTGTGATTTATCCAATTATTTTTGTAATTTTTACTAAGGCCAATCCTTTAAAATTTTATAGAAAGTTTTTACCGGCAATGTTTTTTGCATTCTCATCAGCATCTTCAAGCGCACCAATTCCATTAAGTATAGAAAAATTAGATGAAATGGGTGTTTCCCATGATATTTCATTATTTACAGTTCCTTTAGGAACTTCACTTAATAAGAGCGGGTCTGCAGTTTTCTTTAGTGTTGGTTTTTTATTTACAGCTCAAGCTCATGGAATTGATTTCGGCACAACCGCACTTTTAACAGCGGCCATCATTATTTTAATGGCTACAATCAGTACCCCGACAGTTCCTATGGCAAGCGTCTTTACATTATCCATGATACTTACTATGGTAGGTTTACCTATTGCCGTAATTAGTATGATAACAGGCATATACAATCTAATCGGTATGTTTAATGCTCTCAGCAATATTACCGGCAATGGTATTTGCACATCTGCTGTTGCATACCAGTATAAATCTTTTGATATGGATATGTTTAATGAAACGAAAATAGAAACGCCCACTCAAGAATGATTAATTCTAAAATCAACAACATAAATTAAACCTAAAGAAAAACTAACAAATTTTTTATTAAAAATAAAAAAAACAAAAAGCTTAAATCAATTTAATTTTTCAATAGATTACCAAAAAGAAATGACATAGTCCAATAACCAAAAATATATGCTCAGGATACCTTAACAAATATCAATACGTTAGAAATCACCCCACAAAAAACACATGTAAATATAATCAAAAAGAATAATTCCACACTAGTTTTACAACAAAAACTATCAAAAACAAACCCATATAAAATCTTAAATTGAAATCTACATAATATTAAAAGAAAACCCAATATAAAGTTTTTAAAATTAACCAAATTGTGAAATAAGGCAAGTACAAAAAAGGCAATAATGCATTGTCAATACAAGAAAAATCTTTGAAAAAAATCACCTTATTTTTGAGTGATAAACAACTAAAAAATAGCTCTGAGAAAATTAAAAACTTACTACAAAAAGTGCCAAAAAGTATTACTTAGATAGCTTTTTATACTATAAAATTAAATATAATAATTGCTAATGCAAATAAAATAAAAGTTCATTGAAACGTCCTTTAGGTTGATTCACTCTATTAATCACTCCATTTAACTCATACCTAAAGGCATGAACTTATTTTTATTTAAAACTAATTTTAAAAAAACTTTTTTTCAAAGATTGATTTACTGTTTTTAATCAAAAAAGTATTACTTCAATAAGCTTAAATTTTCATATAAAATTACTGCATAAACCAAAAAATTGATTGATTAAAACTTATACTATAAAATTAATTTTACACCATACACGGAATAATATATCAAAAACAAAATTGATTTGAAAATCCAAATCCAAATTAAAACATATAGACTACAGTTCACCATATTCTTGAAACTTCAGGGAGATGGGAAAAATAGCGTTGAAAAAACTATCAAAATAATTTATTCATTGATTAATTAAACTAATTGAAATCAAAAAAGTATTAAAATAAATGATTATAATTTTAAAATAAATAAATTTATGATTGAAAACAATGTTGCAATGTTCTGACAGGCAGATGAACTCATATCTTTTTAGAAATTACGTCAAAAATGCGTTTTGCAATCTCCCTCTTTGAAGCCAGAGGAACCGCCATAACATCATCGTCAACAATCAAGACCTCATTATCATCAGATCCGAACTGACAATTCTCCTTTGAGATATCATTGGCTATAACAAGGTCAGTTCCTGCATCTGAAATTTGCTTTCGAGCGCATTCAATAATATCATCCCTTGAAATGTTGAACTCGGCCTTAAAACCAACAAGAAAGATATCAGGATTGACTTTTTTAATCTGGCGAATGATCTTGGTTGCAGGCTTCAAATTCAAAAAAATAGAATTTGAAGAATCTATTTTCTTATCGGATTTTTGCCCTAATTCAAAATCAGAAACTGCTGCGGCAGATATGAAAATGTCACAATCCGGAACAATGCTTAAAATGGCATCATTCATTTCACTGCCGGTCTCAACACGAACGACATCAAAAACAGAAGGGATTTCCACACTGACATTGGCAACAACCAATTTCAAATCCGCACCCCTGATGTAAGCCTCACAAGCAAGCGCCAATCCCATTTTACCGGAAGACTTGTTTGTAATCCCCCTCACGGAATCGATAGGCTCATATGTACCTCCAAGACTAATTAAAATTTTTTTGCCTTTAATCATATCAATCTTTATTTAAATTAATAGTTCTTAGAGATTCAAGGACAATATCCTCTTTTGAAGGGAATTTTGCTTTTCCTTCATCCATCCTAGGCTTTATGAAAGACGCAGATCCCTCTTCTTTAATTTTATCAATGTTTCCCTTGATTGCACGATACATTGAGTCATGCATTGATGGAACAAAAATAATTGGAGTGTCATGGCCTTGTGCGGTAATCAGCAATGTTGAAATAGGATTGTCAGCAATCTTATAAGCGAATTTGGAAATGGTGTTTGCAGTGGCCGGAGCGACAAGTATCAAATCCTCCTGAGAATATCTGACATGCTCGATTTTGCCTGTCAATTTGGTTACGACTTCATGACCTGTAGCAAATTCCATTGCATTCGGATGAATGATTTCGCAGGCGGAATCGCTCATGAAACATTTCACTTCAACATCATTTCTTCTAAGCTCACGAGCCAATTTGATTGATTCGGTAGCTGCAATGCTACCTGTAACACATAAAACAATCATATAAACACCTTAAGTAATCTGAATATCAGACAGGATATAATCAAATACGTATAAATTCTGTTCGAACTTATCAACTGGCGCACTATACATTAAAGCATATGCCTGACCGCCCTTTTCAAACCAGACCACCTTGTGTTCACGTTCCACTCCATTGTCATTAGAAGTGTATAGGTATTCCAATGCTTGCCTGTCTCCAATTACAGAGTCCCCTGAGGAAATTAACTTAAAAGATGCGTCATACTGCATGGATTTGTAAGTGGAATTTACAAATGTGTAAAAGTCTCCTTCAATCGGCTTTTTCTCAAAATTGATATTGACCTGGCCTATTCCGGCTGAATCTATTGAATCAAGTTTTGAAATTGACATGATGGAATAATTTGAAGTAGCCTGTGAATAGCCCCAATCTGAAGGATAATTAATAACCAATCCTCCCTTGGACAATGTTAAAACTTTAGTTTCCTCGTTAGCATTCTCTGCACTGACGCTTGAAACTAAAAATATGATAAGAATAATTGCTATTATACTTCCCTTTAAAATTTTTCCTTTCATAAAACCACCTTAGGCATTAACCTGATGTCCCCTCGTTAGAACTTGAGGAATCACTGCTATCTGACGAACTTGAGGAATCACTGCTTGAATCACTGCTATCTGACGAACTGGAACTTGAACTGGATTGAGAACTGTCTGACGAATCAGTTGTTGTAGTAGTAGTTGTAGTAGTAGTTTCAGTCGTAGTCTCAACCTGATTTTGGTCGTTATTATCATTATTATCGCTGGTACTTGTCTGAGTATCATTATAATCATTTGAAGTATAATTATAATTGGTAGTTGTAGTATTTACAACAGCAACAACTTCAGGGAATGCTGTATCTGTAACAGTAGCAACAACACCAGTATCGACCATAGGATCGGAATCCAAATTAAAAATACCAAAAGCCACACCAGATGTAAATGCGATTACAAGCACCAATAAGGTTATCACTGTAAAAGCACCGCTACTCATTGAAGATTTTTTCTTTTTATTATATTTTGCATCATCCTTTTTAGGATTTATAATATATTTTTGAACTAAGTCCTGTTCTTGCTTTTTCTTATAATTGGTAGGTTCTTTACTTCTTTTTTTAGTTTTGGTAGTTGACTTGCCCTGCATGGATCTGATACGCTTTGTAGCTTCCATCGCATCAATAGAATTCAATTTATCTTCATATTTGGAACGGAAATATCTGTATTTTCCTGCAGAAATCTTACCAGACTTGTAATCAGCTTCCAAACTATTCATAACCTGAAGAAGTTTATCTCTATCTTCTGACATTCCTACCCTCCCTGAAATTATTATACTTTAAATTATATTCAAACAATAATTTAAATGTTACCTAAAATTCAGGATAGGAACCTAAAACTTTTAAAAAATAGGTATTTTCATCAATCTCGTCAATGATATTCTTAATCACATCATCATCTTTGTGACCGTTAAAGTCGATGAAAAACAGATATCTTCCCAAACCCTTTTTAGATGGACGGGATTCGATTTTAGTTAAGTTTATATTGTTTTTTTGGAAAATTCCAAGAATATTATAGAGTTCTCCAGGACGGTCCTCATATATTGAAAATATTATCGAAGTCTTGTCCTTGCCGGTAGGTTCATGATCATTGTTTGAAACAACTATGAATCTTGTCTCATTATTGTCCATATCCTGAATATTTGCCTTAAGGATTTCCAAACCGTAGAGCTCTGCAGCTTTTGCATTACCAATAGCGGCTTTAGATTTATCCCCAATAATATTTTTGGCGGCATTCGCAGTGCTTATTGCATAATGAGGCTGAATCCTATTTTGACTAATGAATTCCTGACATTGTGAAATAGCCTGCTGATGAGAATAGACATCCTCAATGTCATCCATTGTGCATCCGGGATTGACGATCAGATTCTGGTTGATCGGAATAATTATTTCCTCAAATATTTTCAAGTCAAACTTGTGGGCCAGTGAATCCAATGTTATTCCGACAGGTCCTTCAATTGAGTTTTCAATTGGAATAACGCCATATACTGTTTCATTGTTTGCAACACTTTCCATTACGGCCGGGATGGTACAATATGGAATCAGTTCATCTCCAATCATGTTGGCCGCTTCGTGAGTGAATGTTCCTTTTGGTCCTAAAAATGATATTAATGTAATAGTAATCACCCAAAAAAATAAAAAAAGTTGATATTTAAGATTCTAATTTTTCAATTAATCTTAAAATATCAGTTTGTGTTATGATACCGACAACTTTGTTGTCATCAATGACCGGTAAACCGTTGTAACCGGTTTCTATCATAATTTTAGCCACTTCAGAGATGGTTGCATCCTTGGAAGTGACTGTCGGATTTGAAGACATGATGTATTCAACCAAAACCTCCTTGATTTGAGATTTTTGGTATTTTTCAGGCACATTCTTTCTAAAGTCGATGAATGCTCTCATCAAGTCTTTAGAGGTCAACATGCCCACCAATTCTTCATCTTCGACAACAGGCAATCTGCCCACATGGTTTTCAATCATCTGTCTTCTTGCATGAACAAGTCTTTCAGTTGGTGAAACAACTGTCACGTCCTTGGTCATGATTTCTTTGACAGTAATCTTATCAAAAGCAATTCCCACAGCAAGAGTGACGAAATCCGCTTTGGATACGATTCCAACCATGTTATCATCAGCGTCCATAACAGGAACGGAACCTATGCCATTTTCCAACATCATTTTTGCAACTTCGTCCAATTGCATAGTTTCAGGAACTGTTAATACGTCTTTAACCATTACGGATGAAATATGAAGTCTTGATGCAGGCATACTTTCATATTTTGAAGAACCAAGCTTGGCGGCAATATCCCTTTCAGAAATTATTCCCACCAATTCCTTATTGTTGATTACAGGCAAACGTGAAACGTTATTTTTACGCAACAATTTCAAAGCATCAGAAAGATTTTGATCTTTGTCTATGGTAATAATATCCTCAGACATCAAATTCTTAATTTGCATATTATCATCTCCTAAAAATGTTTTAATATCTTTTAACTGCGTTTAATATGTCTCTTTCAGTAATAATACCAATAATTTTATCTTCTTTAACGACTGGAACCCCACCGATATTCTTTTCGGCAAAGATTTCACATAACTCCCCAATAGTTAGGGTAGGTTCGACAGTTATTGGCTCTTTAACCATGATATCTGAAATTTTTGTTTGGTCGAGTACATCAGTTGCCAAATTGGAATTCAAGTGGTCAAACAGTTCTTTTGCGTTGATGAATCTTATGACATCTGTAGAGGTTAAGATACCTAATAATTTTTTAGCCGCTTTGGATATGTCAGCTTCACCACCGACAATTGGAATTCTCCTTAAACCATTTCTAACCATGATTTTACATGCGTCTCCTAATGAAGTTCCAGGAGTTGTATTGAATACTTTGGTAGTCATGTAATCCTGTACAATGTCTTTACCTGCAACGCCTGCTAAGGAAAGGGCGATATCCCTTTCAGTTACAATTCCTGCAAGTTTTTCATCAGCATCAATAATAGGAATAGCACCTAATTGGTTAGCTAACATTACTTCAAGGGTTTCTCCAATAGAAGCTTTGTTAGATACGGTGATTAAATCACGAGTCATGATTTCTTTTACTGGCTCGTTAATAGCTGCTAGGAAATTATCTTCGTATTTTTTCTCAATAATGTTGAATTTTTTTCCTCCACCAAAGAAATCCAATATATCCATTACGGTTACAATACCTAATAATTTTCCAGAGCCAGGGTCAGTGATTGGCAATCTTCTAAATTCATGTTCCATCATCACTTTAGCAGTATCCTTGATACTTTTTGATGGAGGGATTGAAATAACATCTCTGGTTGCAATAGCCATGATGTCTCCTTCTCTGTCATGAACTTTGGTTTCACGTTCAACTGCACCTGTGTTTGATTTTCTGTTAATAGATGTTTTATCTTTCATTTACACACCTCATTTACAATTGCTATCGTCAAAATAAAAATCAATCAATATTAAAAACAAAAATTCACTCAATATCCAAAATCTTATGGATTTGAGGAATGGTGGAAACTTCAAAATATTGCCCAACAACTTCGGAAAACTCAAATAATTTAAAATTAATGTCTTTCCATTCTCCTAACGGACTGGAAGGTTGGATAATTATTTTAAGGTTGCTTTTGTTTGAAATATTTTGCGATAATTTTTCAACTACCCCTTTAAATGACTTTATTTTTGTTGATGGCAATATAACTACTTTACAATATACATTTATAGATTTTTTCATTAATAAATTTAGTGATTTAATCTCATTTAAAAAAATGGAATTGTCAAAATCACCATCAAAATGCTCAGGCAGCTTAATGTCCAGAGAAACAATGTCCAATTTCTCAATGGAGCATATTTTTTCCGGTAAGGTGCCGTTTGTTTCGAGCATTATTTTAAGATTGAAATTTTTAGCCACCTCAGAAATGAACTGAGGATATAGGCTCGGCTCACCTCCAGTAAATGATATGGTCTTGCAGTCAGGAGTAATCAATTTAGTTATCTCAGCTGTGACCTCCTCCGGAGTCATCAGAGTGCCTGACTTTTCGGATTTACTGTCATTGGTGTCGCAATAGTTACAGTTCAGATTGCATCCTGCAAATCTCACAAAAATCTGTCTTTCACCTATCAGAAGGCCTTCGCCCTGAAATGATGAAAATATTTCAATTATCGGCGCCTTCATCATAAATCTTTCCTATATTCAGCGCCCTGTCCGATTCCTTCATTTACACAGACCGCAACATATTCCAAATTGTCATAAGTTTCGGATATCTTTTTGGCCAAAGTTTCGGCAAAGAACTTTGACAACTCTTCAGCGGAAGTGTACGGAAGAGGAAGGAACACACAATCAACACCAGGCAGGGAATATCCCTTGCCATCAATTTTAAAATGAACTGTATGCTTCTTTTTCAAATCGAAAATTGAATCTGTCTTCTTGTCGAAATCCTTGAATTCGATCAAGTCATTATAAACCGGAATGAGCAATCTGTGATCAAGCTCGTCACAAATAGCTTTTGTATAACCCTTAACGTCTTTAAAGTCAACTACAAATTCAAAATCTCCTGCCCTCTCACCTTCAATTTCAACATCCACAAAGTAAGAGTGTCCATGAATATATCCGCATGATTCATGACCCGGAATTACGTGTGCAGAGGAGAATCTTAAATTTGATTGAATACCATTAACTAAAATTTTCATCATAACACCTTAGTTTTGCTTATATCATTTTCAATAGTTTCCAACTCATCAATGAACCTATTGACTGTTTCATTAATTAATTCCAATAGATTATCCTCAGTGAATATTTGTTCATCATCAATTCTGATGTCAAAAAGCCCAATAGTTTCAACATCATCAGGAGTTCCCTTGTCTTCCAGATTCAAGGCAAAATGAATCTTTGCGGAGCTGAGTGATATGCTTGCAATTGAGATGGATAACTTTCTATCCTCAACGAAAATGTCATCACCTTCCCTTTTTGTCTGAACTCCATATTCTGCCAATACTTCTCTGAATATCATGACAAGAAGCCTTTGTCTTAGATAAGCCACCCTCATGTTCGGTGGCTGCTGGTCGAAAAATTCACAGATGAAATTGACCATGTTGTTTGATTTGATTTCCAAACCCACATCAGCGAAATCCTTTAGATTATCCGGAGTAATGTTAACAGGACCTATCCATGTTATGATTGATGATCCATATATTCCAAACTCCTGAAATGCCCATGAGGGGTTTATTTGACTTCCATCATATTCAAATATTTCATCAATGTGTTTATGAGTAATAGTCATGATATAACCTATCTTAAAATTATTAAATTACCTATTTATATTTAGTCAAAGGTATTAAAAAAAGTATCGTATACTAAAAAAGAAAATATAAACAGAAGTAAGAAAAACACTACTCGATTTTAATTATCATTTTTTTATATGTATTGAAAACACCAATCATAACAATACATTAATTAAAGAAAAAACAAAATTTAACTAAGGAGTTAAAATTATGGAACAAGTAAGAACAAGAGATTTTATTTACACAAGCGACGACTTATACTTCGCATCAACCAATTACATTCACCCTGAAGACAGAGTAATCTCATTTTTAAGATATGTCCCCGACCCAGAGGGCGATCGTGAAAAAGATGGAAAAAGATACAGAAAAGTAGGATCTGAAGAAGCATATAGTTATTTGAGAGAAAATCATCCAGATTACTTATATTTTTCTCAAGTTACAAACGTTGAAATGATGGGAGTGCCATTGGACAAGGTTGAAAGAGTCATTAAACCTGAAAATAGGCTTTTAGGCCTTAAAAAAACATTCGAATCTGGTGGAGAAGTCAAAAATCCCGAATTGATTGCAAAATTAATGGATGTTGCTGACTTTTTCCATTTCATGGCAGACATTCCATATGACCATTTGGGAATCTCCGGTTCCATTTTACCAGGTCTTCAAAAAAGCGATGTTAGTGACCTGGACTTTGTTGTATACGGTCTTGACAACCATAGAAGAGCGATTGCGGCATTTAAAGAGCATAGGGGCAAAGAAGTTTATCTTGAAGAGGTTGACAAGCACATCACTGTCGAAGGAATCACCAATGACTACTGGGATTTTGTATACGATAAAAGAATGTATGATGAAAGCTTGACCAAAGAAGAGTTCAGATGGTATGAAAACAGAAAAGCAAATAGAGGAACAATCAACGGAACCCTGTTTGACATTTTGGCCACCAAGGACTATGATGAGATTGAAGGCACATGGGGAGATACTGTGTATGAGCCTCAGGGAATCGCTCAAATCGAATGCGACATCGTAAACGCACTTGGAGCTTTTGACAACCCTTCACTCTACACAATTGAAAACGTGGAGATAATTGAAGGTGTGGACTTTCCCTTAACAGAAGTCGTATCATTTACCCACACCTATGCAGGCGAAGTAATCGACGGCGAACACGTGGTTGCCAAAGGAAAAGTGGAAAAGGTTATTGTAAATGGCGAATTCAGCCATTACCGCATAGTTGTCGGAACCACTCGTGAAGCCATTGACGAATATCTAAAGCTTAAGGAAAGTCCCGTTTAGGACAAATTCAGATAAGAGCATCAACTCTTATCACTATTTTTTAAACAAAACAAATATAATTCACATAATAATTATCAACCATTCATTATTTTTACAAATAGAATATAATTCATAGGACAAAACAATAAATGTCTTTTATCAAGTAGTTTTAAGGTAAAATAATACGAGTTAAGCAAAAACAATACACATAATATATAAACTTCAAAAACCTAAATATTACTATTAGATTAAATGTGATAAAATGACAGAGACTAAAAAATCAGAATGGAATAGTAATCTTGCTTTCATGATGGCAATGATTGGTTCTGCTGTGGGTCTCGGAAACATTTGGCGTTTCCCGAATGTTTTATACTCAAACGGTGGAGGGTCATTCATGATTCCCTACATCATCTCATTATTCTTACTTGGAATATCATTTGTTCTGGTGGAATATGCAGTAGGATTCAGGTTCAAGAAATCACTTGCAAGAATATTATTCTCAGTAAATAAAAAATTGGAACCGGTTGCATGGTTCATATTGCTGGTCGTATTCCTGATAACAACATATTACGTCTGTGTTGTCGGATGGGACCTGATTTATATATTCTTAAGCCTTACAAAAGCATGGGGAGCAAATCCTGATTTATACTTTACAAACAATGTCCTTCATGTATCAAATTCATGGACTGGAATGTTCAGCCTCGTCCCGAACGTGTTTGTTTCAGTATTAATAATCTGGTTTTTGGCATGGTTCATTATCAAAAGGGATTTGAACGATGGAATAGGTAAAGTGAGTAAAATTTTGCTCCCATTATTATGTGCAATCGTTGTAGTCATTGTCGTATTTTCCTTGACCTTGCCTGGCGCATCCGTAGGATATACACAGATTTTCAGACCCGACTGGAGTGCACTGACCAATCTGAACGTATGGCTGGCAGCATTTGGACAAATCGTGTTCTCTTTAAGTTTGGGTATGGCAATTGCAATGACTTATGCAAGTTACCTGCCGGAAGGTTCAAAATTGGTGGACAATGCAGTGATTGTAGCGTTTTCAAACTCCGGTTTTGAAGTGTTCAACTCCATTGGAATATTCTCCATTTTAGGATTCATGACCTTTACCAGCGGAATTCCTTTCAATGAACTCGTTACATCAGGAACAGGCCTTGCATTCGTAGTTTTCCCACAGGTATTCAATACCATGGGTCCTGCAGCAAGTATAATCGGACCTTTATTCTTTATATGCATCCTATTTGCAGGAATAACATCCGTCATTGCACTGCTCGAGGGAGTCTGCTACTCAATTTCAGAAAAATTCCTCATTGAACGTAAAAAGACCGCAACAGTTGTATGTATCGTTGGATTTTTAATATCAACAATATTTGCAACAGATGCAGGAAGCATAATATTAGGAGTATTTGATGCATATCTGAACAACTTCTCATTGCTGCTTGCAGTACTCATGGAATGTATTATCTTCGGTTGGATTTACAAATTTGATAACTTGATTGAAACATTGAATGAAAATTCAAAATTACAAGTGGGAAAAACTTGGAAAACTGTAATCAAATACATTCTACCGATTTGTATTGGCGGCCTTTGGATTCAAGGAGTATTTACCACAATAACCACTGCAGATATCTTTAGCAGAACCATTATGACAATATTAACAGTCATATTAATTGTGGTTCCAATCATATTTGCTAAATTGCCGGCAATCAACAAAGATTACTATAACGTGTAAAATTGACATTAAATAGCTAAATTATTAGCTATTTACTTTTTTTATTTTATTTTAAAGAATTGTAGGTATTTATAACTTCTTATTTTAAATATTATTAAGTTTAATGTAATATTGAGAATTTTAAGAGGTTATAAAATGATAAAAGTTTCTTCTATAAAACAACATATGTACTGTCCGATGAAGCTGTACCTTAAGACTCATGTTGATGCCAGTGAAAACAAGAATTACCAATTGGCCAATGAAATAAAAAAGCTTAAAATTGACATTCAAGATCTGACTCAAAAGAATATGCGCAAGGTAAAAAAAGAGATGGCATTAAGCGAAATAGAAAATGTCCTGTCAGAAAATATCGACCCCTACATCAAAAGCACAACCAAATCCATCAAATCAATGAACATAAACCTTGAATCATCGCAGATAAATGAAATAATTGACGATGCATATTTCAACATCAAGATAACAGCACTTAAAACCAAACAGGCCATGACATTACTTGACAAGCATGCATTTGAGGTCATGGACATGTTCTTCCCTAATTGCATGTATTCATATCTGATTAAGGACCCGAGCCTTGGAGTCATTGGAATGTGCGACAAGATTGAAATCATTGACGGACAATATTATCCCATTCTTTTAAAAAGTGGAAAACCACCTGTCAAGGGTGTTTGGAATTCCGATGCAATTGAGCTTGTGGCAAATGCCATACTGATTGAAGAGGAATTCAGAAATGACGTTTATGTCGGTTTCGTCGATTATGAAAAGATTGGGGACAGGCGTCCTGTTGTGATGGATGTGGATTTGCGAAAGGCATACTTCAACATTCTTCGAGAAGTTAAGGAGATAATTGATAATAAAAAGAAGCCTAATGTTAAAAAAAGTGCTAAAAAATGTGAAAAATGCGAATATAAAGAGATTTGTCTAAAATAAAAATAAGAAAGGGAGTTAAGTAGTTAACTCCCTACCTATATGTCCATAAACATGAATTAAAATCTGATATTGTCGCCCAAACGTTTTATGTCAAACACTGCTGTGTCTGCAACAGACATTACCGCCAGAACTCCTGCCTGAATAGGGTCTGTGATAATCAAATCAGCATGATCAGTTACGCTTCCAGGCATATTAAGGGAAATGACAATTAAGTTACTTTCCTCCTTGACTTTGCGGACAGCTTCTGTGATTTCTCCACCCATAAGTGAGCCTGCAAGCACCAATGCACTTACACGAGGAAGCCTTGATATAGCCTCAACAGCCTCTGCCAGTGGCTTTTCACCAACCAATGGGATTGTATCGATACTTATACGTTCTCCTCTTATGTTGTGTCTGTCTGCTTCTGTGATAGCACCCATAGCCACTTGAGATACCTGGGCACCGCCACCTACGATGATTATACGTTTTCCATAGATGTCCAATTGAGAACCATGCAGCTCTATTGATTTCACTTCATCGATATTGTTCAAATCCTTGATTAAATCATCAATATCTTCAACGTGCTCCAATTCCAAGTTGATGGAACCCATATTGTTTTTCTCAACAAAAAGGTGAACGTAACTAATATTAGCACCATGAGTGGTGATAACATCAGTGATGTCGTCCAGAACTCCCTTTTTTTCATGAGATTTGATTGTTAAAGTATAATCACTCATTTTTCGGCCTTACTTTGTCAAGTTCAGCATGTGCCCTTTTCCACATGCTCAAATAATTGTCATCTTTAGTGACTGGAATCACTTCAAGACCCAAGTCCCTATGTTCCTGTATCCATTCCTCATGGAATACAGGTATTTCAATTTTGATTGGTTCAGAGGTCTTATTTACAACTATAAGATTTCTGTAAGGAAAATCCCATTCGACAATATATCCTCCAAGACTTACCATGTGATACGGTCTCATAACAAATTTCATAAATAATACCTCCTTATAATAATCCAAGCACAATTGCCAATATTCCCAGCAGTGTAGTGCACAATATTGTCGGCAATAGCTGCCTATTGGTGAATACCGGAGCGAATGCTGAGAAAATTCCCATCATGAATACGAATATCAGTGCAACCAGAACATTTACCAAAAATCCAATTGACATGATTGTTGGCGGAACTCCAATGAACAATACTGAAAAGACACATCCAAGGACAAACATGAAAAATCCTCTTGTCAAATAGACAACAGCCCTGTATTTAGCCGCATACTCCATGTATGGTCCTTCAATTACATCAGATTTTGCCTTGATAATTGAAAATGGATATTCGTTCAATATAATCATGTAACCGATGAAAAATACGATTGCCGCAATTCCACCGGACACTGTAAACAAGAATGGTCCGTGCATCTGCTGATATGCTACAATATCCTGCAAAAAGATACTTCTTGCAGCTGTAATAGGTGCAAACAATGCCAAATACAATGGGAAAGACCCATAGGTAATCATCCTGAGTGATCTTCTTGCACTTATGTCTTCAATGAATGAAAGATTGGAATTGTTGTGAACTGCCCCTTTAATCTTATCTGGGAAAGGCATTCTAACGGACATTACGGATTTTGACAATGCTCCCATCAATACATAACATATTTCTTCCACTTTTAAAAATCCGACAACAGCCACTAGACTAGCAAGTGCAGGGATTTTATAAGCCTGAGGAGTCAAAGCGATTAAAACGCACAAAACCACAATAAAGCATATGATAGGCAATGCTTTGTATAATCCAGGTACTGGAGATGAAACTTCAACATTCTCCTTAAACATGAACTTGATTGGAGCCATAATTCCAGGAGCGATTACAATCGGCCCGATTCTTTGCTGAATCCTTGCATGAATATATTTTCTCTCAATTCCCGGAAGCAATGTTGAAATTATAAAGCAGACTAAAATTGTCAATATTACAACAACAATCGGATTTGCGAGTATATTTCCAAACATTTTTCTATCTCCTTATGATTTCAATTGCCCTATCGGTACATGTGAAACACGGGTCACACTGTACGATACATAATTGGGCATCAGTAATCTGGTCTCCAATACATGCATACTGCATTGCACCAATGTTTGCCATTGATGGAGTCCTGATGATACAGTGCCTTACTCTTCCGCTTTCAAGTGCATATGAATGATAAAGAGTTCCTCTCGGAACCTCAATATAACTTTCAGAAATATCTGTGTCAACCATTTCCCAGTCACGGTTTACTACTTTTCCTTCTGGGATGTTTGCAATGGCCTGACGAATGATTTTGATTGACTCAAATGATTCCAAGGCCCTCATTACCAGATTGGATTTGACATCCCCGTCAGGCTGTGTGATTACATTAAAGTCAAATTCATCATATTCAAACATAGTGGTCCTCAAATCCCTTGCAACGCCTGTTGCCCTTAGGGTCGGACCTGTAACTGCAAGTTCAATAGCTTGCTTTTGAGGTAGGACTCCAATTCCAGTAATCCTTGACATAACTATGGAATCGCCTAAAAACCTTTCTACAAAACCTGTGAGTCCTTCTTCAACTGCATCCATATCGTTTTTAAGCCTTAACAGTTTAGCTTCATCCAGATCACATCTTGGCCTTACGCCACCAAGGACTGAACAGCCATACTGCACACGGTTTCCTCCAATCATTGCAAGCAGTTCCATTACTATTTCCCTCAGGTAGAACACCCTCATTGAAAATGTTTCATGGGACAATACTTCACAACCGTGAGCCAAATACAAGAAATGTGAGTGCAAACGTTCAAGTTCACTCATTATCACACGAATATAAAGGGCTCTTTGCGGAATTTCAATACCCAATGCCATTTCTGCAGTTCTGCAGGAGTTCCATATATGTGCATTAGAACAAATCCCACAGATTTTCTCAGTTAAGGCATTGGCTTTTTCAACTGGAAGACCTTCCATGATTCTTTCAATACCCCTATGATTAACACCAATAGTGATTTCGGCTTCCTGAACGATTTCATCCTCTACAAAAAACCTTACCCTATATGGTTCCAATGCAGCAGGGTGAACTGTACCCATTGGAATTTCTGTTTCAATAATATTGCTTCTTGGTACTTTCTTATCCATCAAATCCCCTCTAATCCGCATCCAATAATGTAGGTAAAAGTGATACTACTCCAGCCAAAACATCCTGAGGCCTTACGGCACAACCTGGAATCTTTGCAGCAACAGGTATGATGTTTTCAACCGGCCCTTCAATCTCCTCTGAAGGAATGTCACCATAACAGTTCTTATAAACACCACCCATCAGAGCACAACTTCCTGCAGCCACAACCAATTTTGGATTAGGAATGGCTTCATAAATTGCCTCCAACGGTTTTCTATTCAAATGTGTAACCGGTCCTGTGACGACCAATATGTCAGCTTCACGAGGATTCCAAGTTAAAAACACATTATATTGTTCAGCATCAAATCTAGGTGATAGAATTGAGTTAACAATCTCAATATCGCAACCATTGCATCCACCGGTATAAACCAGCATGACATGTATTGCCCTTGCTCTTGAAAATGATTTAAGTCCCATCTAATCACCCTCCTCTCTATTCTTCAATACTGTATTATCTGATAAATATTGTGCAATGAATTTGAGCTTATCGTCTGAAATTTTAAATGGCTGTGACATGGTTTCTGTGATGTCGACTTCCTGATCTCCAACATTGCTCGGATGTATGGTTCCCTTTTCGCCATAAAGTGAATAGACCGGACAGAAGTCATGACAATAGTAACATACAACACATTTTTCGAGAGTAATTTCAGGCACTTCCTTTTTAGTCCAATCATCAGTTATTTTAACTGGATTCGCTAATTCTTTCATCTCAATTGCACCAGTTGGACAGACATTGGCACAGCCCGCACATCCGATACAGGCCTTTTCATCAACCCTGTCATCAACTTCCACTGACAGTGTTGCGATTTGGTTTCTCAATTCCATATCTGTAACCCTATCAGCTGCAAAAAAGATTCTTTTAAAGTTGGTAAAAGCTCCTTCCAAAGCTATTCTAAGTAAACTGCTCATTTAAATACCCTCTATTGAATCTTTAAAATTTCTTTCGAATAAGAATGCCCTTGCAGGACAGGCGTTTTTGCATGCTCCACAGTAGGTACATTTCTCTTCATTAACTACATAATTACCATCAATTTCTTCTATTGCATCATATGAACAGATTCCATGACATATTCCACAATGCATACATAACTTTTGCTCAATGAAGTTGAAACCATCTGTAATTTCATTCTTATACATTGTTGATTTAGGAATCGCATCAACAGGACAGTGGACTGCACAGTTTTCACATAAAATACATTTGTCCATATTCACTGAGATTTTGCCCCTATGCAATGTGATGGCATCTTCCTGACACATTTCAACACATATTCCACAGGAAATGCAGTCATCTGTAACTTTGCCGTCCCATGTATGGGTCATTAGCTGACGTGCATTGACCTCGTCGCAGACCTGCACACATTTTCCGCAGCTTACGCAGAATCCTGCAAGTGCAGGAAGCTCTTCGTCATCAAACTCATCATAGATGAACATTTCCTCATCTTCATGCAATGTGTGGACCGGACAATGACTAATGGCAATATCGTGTGTAACGTTTTCCGTATCGATTGTCGGATCGTATCTCAACTTGCCGTCGACATTTTTGTGTGATTCGTTTTCACACAAGTCGGCGCACAAACCGCAGTTCAGACAGGATATGATCTTGCCGTCAGGTTTCTGGTTCAATTTATTCACGATTATTTTGAAATCATCAACTGAAATCGCATTGTTAGGACATGCTTTCATACAATTCAGACAAAGTGTACATGAGGATGTATTGACCATCTGATGCTTGTTCATTGATTGGTTTGGACAAACATCTGCACATATTCTGCATTCACGACAGATTCCTTCATCCCTGTCCACATTAACATGAATCGCACCTGTAGGACAGTATTCTTCACATCTTCCGCACAGAATACATTTTTCCGTATCTGTTCCGAAATAAGTCCTTGAAACTTCCCTGACTTTACTTTCACTTTTATGAGGAACATTGTCCAATGGAGGATTCAAAATGTTGAATGACCTGATTAAATTGATTTGCTTTTCCTTTTCAAATTCAAATCCGTCAACACGACATTCAGGGAATTTTTCTGCACAAACGCCACAGCGAGAACAGATACCATATACTATTCCGTCGTCTATATGGATGTTGTTTGTTGGACAGTTGTACATACACATTCCACAGCCGTTACACTTGGCTCTGTCAACCACATATCCTCCATAGCCGTTTTTAAATATTGCATGGTTTGGACAGTTTTCATAACAGATCCCACAGGTAAGGCAGCTGAATGGAACGCCATTGACTAATCTGATGGATTTTGTAGGACATGACTTAATACAATTTTCATTTTCATTACATGTATTAGTTGATAAAAACATTTTAAAACCCCTTATTTACTCCTTGCAAATATTAGTTTGCCTACAAAAATTCCTATTAATGCAGATAAGAATGCAGTTGATATCGGCAAATCTGTGTAAAACGGATAATTGCCGGATTGCCAAGCTACAATAATTCCTGCAATAAGTATCACTATAAATGCTCCAAGAGTGAAATGAGTATCGTTGTTATTGAGCTTAATCTGTGAACCTATGATTATGCCCAATATCAGTGCAAATATTATTGGCCCTATGATTAACATCATTCACCCTCCTCGACATATTTCTTAAAACCTGCAAATGCAATTGCGATTGCGGATAATCCTGCAAATACCTTCAAACCTACAAATATGTTGAGGTATGGAATAATACCCGCATTTGTAACATCAGGATAATGCAATACAGACTGGATAGCTTGAGGAACAACATTAAGGATATCAGTTCCTACATTGTAGAGATAAAAACCTCCAACGAACAGTCCGATTAATCCGAATATTACGAAACCTAACGCACCAACAGATTCTAAAACTTCAATATATGTATGTGACAATTCAAATGGGGAATTACCTAATCCATAGACAAGAACAGATAATATAATTCCGCTTGCTATCATTGCACCTCCCTGGAAACCTCCACCAGGAGTGATGTGGCCTCCAAGAATGGTCATTATACCCAAACAGGTCAATATGATTGAAATCGGCAAGGATATAAGTTTTAAGATTATACTACCTTGACTCATCTTTTATCCCCCAGTAATCCTCTGCCGAATATTAGCAAGACCACTAAACCGGCAGTCAGTAATATGATTGATTCTCCTAAAGTATCGTATGCCCTGAAATCAAAGATGACAACTGTCACCATATTCGGAGCAATTTGAGTTCCTAAAATATTATAGATTAAGCTTACACCAGGATAGATCATATCGCTTATATGATATATCGCATCGAATAAGGTAACTGAAAAGATTGCTGCCAATATTGCTGCAAGCAGATTGCGTATTGTAGTATTAGACAAGATTACCACCCCAGTACATGAATATACCTATAAGTGCAAGAGTTACGATTGCATAGAACAGCATTTTATCAAGTGAATCTTCCTGTTCTATCTTGAACTTTGGAATAAGCGGAATACTATAAATCAGCACTATGGCAAGTGCCAATGTGAAAATTCCTGCAAGCAAGACATTTACATGCCTTAGCAATATTGCGGACAGGACCAATGACACGATTAAGAATATTTCTGCTGTAAGGCTTCCTGAAACATCAGCATTGGTAACTGGTCCAGGTGAAAACAATTTTCTGAATTGCTTTACAACATTGAATATCTGATCATACAGTTTCATAATATCCCTCCTACAAAGTTAGAAATTCCGTTTGTAACGACATCTGGGAAAATACCTAACAGTATAACAATAATCAGCAATATTCCCATTGCGAAAATCATGGCTTTTGGAACTTCTTTTCCTTCCAGTTCCAAGTCATTTGGTTTCGGTTTTAAAAACATTGTGTAATATGTTTTTACAAACACTACAAATGTGGCTATACTTACCATGATGGCCAAAATGGATAGTTCAGGGAATCCACAGCTTAATGATGCCTGAACAAGCATCAGTTTGGATTGGAAACCGCTTAATGGTGGAACTCCTGCCATTGCAAGACCGCCTATCAGAAGCATTATTGCAACTTTAGGATGGTATGCGAGAAGTCCGCCCAATTTTCTTGTATCCACTTCATTTGTTGCATTTACGATTGCGCCGAATCCTATGAATAATAATGCAGTGATTATGATTTCATTCAATGCCTGGAAAAGTCCTGCTGTAATTGAAAAGTTTGTTCCAAGCCCAATACCTAACCCGATGAAACCTAATTCACCTACTGCTAAAAATCCAATCATTCTTCTGAAGTCTGTCTGGGTTAATGCTAGAGAGACACCCAATATCATAGCCAAGATAGAGAAGAAGACTATGAGAACTTCAAAGATTGGAAGTGAAGCATAAATTCTAAACATTATTAATACGATTGAAATCATTGAAATGACTGTAAATGACTGCAATAGAGCTGCGCCATGAGGTTCTGCTTTTGAATAGATTCCAGATTTTATTGTATGGAATGGTGGTAGACCTGATGCGTATAACCAACCAAAGAATATCAATGCGAGTGATAATAAAAATACTGGAGAAGTTGCGTCAACAAAACCATTGTGAACAGCTGCTGCAATATCTGTAACATTTACGCTACCGGTCAGTGCCAATAAGAATCCAATTCCTAAAAGCATCATTGGAGAACCGATAGATCCTAAAACCATATACTTTAAAGCCATTTCATAACTGTAATCAATTGAAGATGCAGCTACAATTCCCACCTGTGCAAGTGCCAAAATCTCAAAGAACACAAACATGTGGAATATGTCGTCTGTCAAAATCATTGCGGTCACTGCCGCAGTACCTAAGAACAATAGGAACAAGTATGGTCCTGAGACTTTCCTGTATTTGGTCAGATAAATGAAGACAACCAGGAATGTTAAAAGCCCAATGGCTCCTATGAATATTTGCTGCAGGAATGTAAATGAATATGTGATTGCCGGATGATACATAACTCCAGACAGAGTATCCAATATCGGTTCATAACCGCCGAAGTAGTGAAGACCATAATTGGACAGAAGTGGAATTAGCGGCAGACATATTGCCACAACAAATGCAAAAATCTTAGTTACAGTGTTGAATTTTGAAAAGGCACTGATCAATAATGCTGCCATTAAAGGAACAATAACCATAAGTGGAATTAATTCATTCATCGTATTCCTCCCGTTTTGATGTGTCAGCCAACATTACTTTTGTAGATAATGTGCCGTATCTTCTGTATAAAACCATTACTAAAGCAAGCATTACCGCAAGTGTACTTGCGCCGATTACGATACTGGTAAGTACCAAACCGAAAGGCAAAGGATAGGCCGCATTTGAAGCAAACCATGAAGTATCCATTCCTGGCATTAGGATCGGTACGACCCCACCTGCTTTATAACCGATAGCTACAATGAAAAGGTTCACTCCCTCTTCAATGAAGCTGATACCAATAATCTTTTTAATGATATTGTCAATGAAAATTGCTGAATAAAGTCCGATTACGACTAAAGCAACGGATGTCAACAATATCACAAGTTGTACTTCTGCCATTAGCTATCACTCCTTTGAGTCTTTTTAACGGCCAGTGCAATGAATATCGGTATGATTGCCCCTTCAACAATTGCCTGTGTCAAGGCAACATCCGGTGCAAGCAATACCTGGAACAATACCGCAACAGATGCTCCTGAAATACCGGTTAAAATTGCTGCTTTAAATAAATCCTTTTGAATAAGAGCAAGAATTGAGCTTAATACTATTACAATACACAATATAATTTCCAACATGACTACTCACCCTCATCAATCTCTATGGTAGTAACTAAAAATCTGTCATCCGCCTTAAGCTTTTCAGAATTTTCACTTTCTAAGGCCTGCATCTTTTCTTTAGGATGTATGAATGGATGATTTTCATCTACCTCTTCTTCAACTGTCATTAAATCAGCGTTATTTTCTCTATCTTCTTTTTTCCAATAAGCATTAGCTATTGCATGTGCTGAAAATGGTGCTAGGATAAAGTAAATTCCTGCCAAGAGATATTGGCCAAGGCCAATCATAGCAATAATACAAGCAACATCAAACAAACCAACAATGTGTATTCTTCCATACACTACATTTCTGGTATTTTTATGTAAGCTAATAAGACCTATTGCTGAGATAATAATCAAGAAAGCTGCAATGATGAGAAGGGCTGATTGAATATATTCGATCATTTATCTTCCCCTCCTACGGTTACAGCGAAAGCAATAGTTCCTACAAAACCAAAGAATATTAAAGCTAAAGATATATCTCTATAGAATGCAAGATTATATAACTCCCCACCAACAAGTAACACCAATGCGAGCGCATTAACAATGACGGAACTTCCTAAAAGCCCCATGGATGTGGATTTATATGCACCTGCCCTTAGGGTAGCTAGCAACATTATAATTATTGCAATAACCAAAATAAATTTTGAAATAAACAATATATCCATACTATCTCACTCGTCTTTTTTGAAAATGAATTATTCCAGCATTTTCTTTATATAAGGTTCAAAAGGAATAATATCCTCTTTTTTTCTTGGAGAAATAGCAGCTACTTTGATAATGTTATTCTCACTGTCTAAATCAACAGACAAGGTACCTGGAGTTAAAGAAATACTGTTTGCTAAAATTGTCTGTGAAACAGGTCTCTCCAAAACTGTTTCAATATCAACGACAATAGGATCAATATTTCTCCTCATAACTCCATTAAAAGCAACATCAATTGTTGCTTTTATGATTTCGTAAATAAGGACTAAGAAATATACAATTCCATAGCCAATTCTAGTCAAAAACATTAAACAAGCTCCATTTCATTAATATTAATAATAGCCATACTACTGACTAATTAGTAATATTATTATTTATCATGATTATTCATTATAAAGTTATGCTTTTTTAAAAAAAATATTCGAAAAATAGATTAACATTGTTAAAAATATTGAAAAAATATACATGAACGAAAATGCCACTTAAATTAATTAAATACTGTCAAATAACCAGTTAAACTAAAAATCAAAGAATTTTTCACATACAACAAAATATTATATATAATAATATACAAATTTAGTTATACCTAAAAAAGTGATACAATGGATTTAGTGGAAAAAATTGAGCCGATTATAATATTTTTTGCAATAATATTGGGACTGGCGTTTTCAAATGTCAGCATTATTGCCCAAAACGCAGGCAATCTAATAACCCTGTTTTTATGCCTAATGCTTTTCGGACTATTCCTTGAAATACCACTGAATGAATTAAAGAACAGTTTTAAAAACGTTAAATTCAGTCTGACAAGCCTGATAATCAATTTTCTATGGACCCCATTATTCGGATACTTTTTGGGAACACTTTTTCTTAAAGGAAATGTGGACATTCTTGCAGGATTCTTCATGCTGATACTTACTCCATGTACCGACTGGTATCTGGTGTTTACCAAGCTTGCAAAAGGGGATTTGACACTGAGCCTATCTATCCTGCCGATAAACTTAATCCTTCAGATTGTACTGCTTCCGATTTACCTTATAATATTTTTTTCAAACGGAATCACCCTGGATTATCATCAGCTTGCATATTCACTGCTAATCGTCATCGTCATTCCATTCATTGCATCACAAATTGTCAAATTGATCTTAAAAAATGATTTAAAAGACAAAGTGATCAGCTCATTCAGCAGTCTGCAAATCTGGCTTTTGTCATTAGCTGTATTCTGCATTTTTGCAAACCAAGGAGAACTATTATTCAGCAATCTAAACTCAATTATGAAAATATTCATTCCTTTGATCCTATTTTTCATAGCCAATACGATAATCGATTTAATGTTATCCGAAAAAATTAATTTTACTTATCCAGAGTATGCAAGCCTAACCATGACAACACTGGCCAGAAATTCCCCGTTAGCTTTAGCAATAGCAATCAATTCATTCCCAGGTCATGAACTGATAGCGATGGCACTGGTAATAGGACCGCTGATAGAACTTCCAATATTGTATATCGTTTCCAGATTCTGCATCTGGATTAAAAATTCTGGGCTGTTCTTTGTCTGCGGCAATTTCTAGCTTCCCAAAATATAATGGCCATAGAGTTCGAACAGCATCGGAATATGATACAGTATGGACAGGAATACCAATAGAAATATCATGCTCATTCCAAAATTTCTGCGGACTTTTTTTGAAGACAGCGGTGCAAATATTTTAATTCCCGCAGGCGTGAATGAATCAAGGACAATGTGTGAGAACAATCCTAAAAACAAACTTATAACAATTTCGATGTATGAAACCTCAAATGTTGGGAAAATAAATAGACTAATGAAAAACAATGGCAGAAAAACCATAAGAATTTTCTTGTTTAAAAACAGAAAGCTTAAAAGAGCGATTAGAATTGCCATTACCATATAATGATTTTCCAAAACAGTTAAGAATGTAGTTAGCTGAAACGCCCAAATCAATATCAGGCTGACCGCCGATGCCAATGTCAAAGCGCCGAAAATGGAATGCGTAAAACTTCGATGCTCTGAAAAATAAAATGTTGCTCCTAAAAAAACAATGATCAAACCTATATAATAAGGTAATTTAAGGATATAAAGTGAAATGAACACTATCAATCCCAAAATAATCATCCTATAAACGTTTTCTCGTTTGAAATCATGGTCAAAATCAGGGATATTTGCACCGATTAATGTTAAAGCAATTGTTAGAGGATTGTGAAAAAACATCAATGAAAGTATGAATGCAAATATCGAATGACCCTTATAAGACGACACATAATCACCTTAGTTAAAAATAGAATGTCTATATTTAAAAGGTTAATGAGAGAGCATTTGAAAACTAATGCCCTCAGAAGATATGCGCAAGACAAAGACAGGGATTGATTCAAGGTCCTTATTTAATTTTAATTTTTATCTTTTTGCTGGAGGCTTTATATATATTATCTCCTTTGAATCTGATTTTTGCTTTGAATGTTCCTTTTTTATCAAATTAGTTAAAGAATACTCCGACCTCTTTTAGGTCGGAGATGAATTTCACAAAAAAGACATAGAGTCATTTTTTTAATAAATATTTTTTGGATATTTACTTTTCAAATGCTCTCTCACTTTGTTTATATAATTTGTATAGTCATATATATTTTTTGTAGTGTTAAAAAAATCTTTTAATGGTTTTTTT